>JANXMN010000532.1 GCA_025354605.1 Hymenobacter sp.
GTAGTGCAGGGCAAAGCGGCTGAGCACCTCGGGCGTGGGCAGCCAGTTTTCGAGCAGCTGCGAGGGGAATTCCACGTAGTCGCGCACCACGTTGGTGCCCGAGAGGGTGGGGTAGATGACGTTGCTCGACAGCCCGTGCAGGGCGTGGCCGAACTCGTGGAACAGCGTGGTGGCGTCGGTCCAGGAAATCAGCACCGGCTCGCCGTCCTTGCCCTTCACGAAGTTGGAGTTGTTCGACACGATGGTCGTCACGGCGTGGCCGTCCAGGCGCTCCTGGTTGCGGTAGGCATTCATCCAGGCCCCCGAGTTTTTGCCGGGCCGGGCGTAGGGGTCGAAGTACCACAGGCCGACTTGCTGGCCGGTGGTTTTGTCGTTCACCTGCCACACCTTCACGTCGGGGTGGTACACGGGCACGTCCGTCACGGGCACGAAAGCGAAATTGAACAGCTCGCCGGCCACCCAAAACATGCCCTCGCGCATCTTGTCGAGCTGCAGGTACTGCTTCACCTCGTTCTGGTCGAGGTCGTAGCGGGCCTTGCGCACTTTTTCGGCGTAGTAGCGATAGTCCCAGGGCTCAATTTTGAAATTGGCGGGCGCGCCTTCCTTTTTGGCGAGGGCCAGCATGTCGGCCACTTCCTCGTGTACGCGGGCCACGGCCGGCTTCCACACCTGCTCCATCAGCTGCATGGCCGCCTGCGGGGTTTTGGCCATGGTGTTGTCGAGGCGCAGGTGGGCGTGGGTGGCGTAACCCAGCAGCTTCGCCCGCTCGGCCCGCAGCTGCAGAATCTGCGCAATAACCGCATTGTTGTCGTGTGCGCCGCCGTTGTCGCCGCGGTTGGTGAACATGCGCCAAGCCTTCTCGCGCAGCTGGCGCTGGTTTGAGTACGTCAGAAACGGGTCGATGCTGGAGCGGGTGTTAGTAATCACGCCCATCCCCGGCACGTTGCGGCTACTGGCCGTGGTCTTGGCCGCATCCACCAGCGAGGCAGGCAGCCCGCCCAGGTCCTGGGCCGTTTTCAGCACCAGTACCGAGTCGGCCTCGTCGGCCAGCACGTGCTGCGAAAACTGCGTGAACAGCCCCGCCAGCTGCTGGTTGATTTCGGACACCCGGGCTTTGGCCGGAGCATCGAGCCGCGCTCCGGCGCGCACAAACTGCTTGTAGTCCACCTCCACCAGCCGCTGCTGCTCGGCCGTCAGCTTCTTCGTGTCCGGCGCGTTATACACGGCCTCAATGCGCTTGAACAGGGCCGGGTTCTGGGTAATCTGGTCGTTGAAGGCGGCCAGCTTCGGCGCCATCTCGCGCTCCACGGCCGCGAAAGCCAGGTCGTTGAGCGTGCCGCTCCAGATGTCGTAAATAGCCGAAACTCGCGTCAGGGCCTGCCCGCTGCGCTCCATCGCGGCAATGGTGTTGTCGAAATTCGGGTCCGCCGGGTTGTTGGCAATGGCGTTGATTTCGGCCAGATTCTCCGCCATGGCTGCTTCCAGCGCCGGTTTGAAGTCGGCCACCTTCACCTTATCAAAAGCGGGCACCCCGCCGTGGGGGCCGCCCCAGGGGGCCAGCAGGGCGGGCTGGTCGGCGCGGCCGGCGGCCGGCACCCGGGTAACGGAAGCAGTGGTTTGCGCCATCGTGGGAGAAGAAAGAAAGATGCCAGCCAGGCCGAGCACCGCCAGAAAGCCGGCCGGCCGCCGAACGTATGAAGAAAGCTGCATGCGAAGTATGGGAATTTAAAAAATCAGAAAATATGGCGGTCCGGGGCCTTTAATGGGCCGTGTTCGCGCCGGGCTCCTCCACCCGTTTCAGGTCGAGGTCCTGGAAGTCGTAGCTGAAGTCGGTGGCCGGCGAAATGGGCTTCATTTTGAAGCCGGCGGCGCGGCCCTGGTCGTCGAGGGCAAAGGTGGCGAAAACGTCGGCGTTGAAGCTGCGGGCCTTCCAGCGCACGGCGAACGTGTTGCCCCGGTAAGGCAGCACCTGGCCCAGCAGGCGCGGGGCGCGCACGGCCCGCAGCCACAGCTGGTTGCCCTGCTGGAAGAGGTTCACGTCACCCAGCCAGGCATCGTGGTAGCGGCCGAGGTAGGCGCTGTAGTCGGGCTTTTTGGGGGCCGCTTTCTGAGCCAGCGCCACCTGCTTCCAGGCGGCGGCCAGCACGTTATCCGACTCGCCGGCGGCCGCCTTGCCGTAGCCGAGCATCTCCTGCACCCGGTCCTGGCCCGTCACACCCAGGTAGTGGTCCAGAATGTGGGCCGCCACGGCCGTAAAGGCCAGTCCGCTTTCCTGGTTGGTGAGCACGATGATGCCCAGGTGCAGCTCGGGCACCAGCTGCACCTTGGTCACCATGCCAATCTCGCCGCCGGTGTGCGACACCACCTTGTAGCCCCGCGCGTCGTTCAGAAACCAGCCCAGCCCGTAGGCCGAGAAATGGGTGTTGTAGGGGCTGGGTTTGGGCGATACCGGCAGAATGGTCTGGGGCGACCACAGCTCCCACTGGGTCCGGGGTTTCAGCAGCGGCGCGGGGGCGCCCGGCCCACCCAGCAGCATCAGGGCCCACTTGCTCAGGTCATTCACGCTGCTGTACATGCCGCCGGCCGGCCCAATGAGGGAGTTGCGGTCGCGCTGAATCACCTGTACCCGACCATCGACCGGGCCGTGGCCATCAATCACGTTGGTGGGGTCGGGCAGGCGGGCGTAGGTGGTGGCGGTGCGGGCCATGCCCAGCGGCCTCAGCAGCCGGGTTTCCACGAAGTCGTTCCACGACTGGCCCGATATGCGCGCCACCACCTCACCGGCCACGAGGTACAGGTTGTTGTCGTAGTCGAACTTGCTGCGGAACGACGACACCGGCTTGAAATACCGCAGGTTATGAATCACGTCCTTGATGGTGAAATCCGCTGAGTCGGGGAACATCATCAAATCGCCGGCCCCCAGGCCCAGGCCGCTGCGGTGCGTCAGCAGGTCGCGCACCGTAAACTCGGCCGTCACGTAGGGGTCGTACATCTTAAACTCGGGGATGTAGTCGCTCACCTTGTCGTCCCAGCGCAGCTTGCCCTCGTCCACTAACAGCCCCAGGGCGGCGGCGGTGAATGCCTTGGTATTGGAGGCGATGCCGACCAGGGTGTTGGCATCCATCGGGGCTTTGGTGGCCAGCGAGCTCACGCCGTAGCCCTTGGCCAGCACTACCTGCCCATCCTTCACCACGGCCACGGCCATGCCCGGCACTTTGAAGCCCCGTAGCGTGCGGGCCACCACCGAGTCTACGGCTGCCAGGTCGAGTGGCGCGGTAACGGGCGGGGCGGTTTGGGCCCGGCTCGGGTTTGGGAGCAGCGCAAGCAGGAGGCTCACACCGGCCAGCATGGCCGCCGGGCGCTGGTTAGGCCCCGTAAAAAATTGAATCATCAGCAGAAAAAAGTAGGTGAAAATTGGTTTGGGCCAACAAGGTAATTCAATTGCAACGACATCAGCCCCTGCCAACTTCCCCGCCGGTATAAAACCAATTTCAACTACCGCTGCCGGGCCGCCCAGGCATCCATGTGCCGCTCCAGAATGGCCAGGGGCATGGAGCCGCCGGCCAGAATCTCGTCGTGAAACACCTTCAGGTTGAAGCGCTTGCCCAGCTGCTTTTCGTAGCGGCTGCGCAGCTCGCGTATTTTCAGGGCCCCGATTTTGTAGGCCAGGGCCTGGCCGGGCATGGCTAGGTAGCGCTCTACTTCGGCCGTGGCGGCGGGCTCGGCAATGGGCTCGTTGGCCATCATGTAGTCGATGGCCTGCTCGCGGCTCATGCCCTTCAGGTGCAGGCCCACGTCCACCACCAGGCGCAGGGCGCGGTGCATCTCATCGCCAAGGGCACCCAGTCGCTGGTAGGGGTCTTGGTAGAGGCCCAGCTCGCGCCCCATGCTCTCGCAGTACAGCGCCCAGCCCTCGCTGAAGGCCGGGTAGGAGGCGAAGCGCCGGAACTTGGGCAAGGCCGTGTTTTCCTGCTGCAGCGACAACTGGTAGTGGTGCCCCGGAATGGCTTCGTGCAGAAACAGCGACTCCATGCCCGAAGTCACGTTGAACTTGGTGGCATCGATGATGGGCACGTAAAAAATGCCCGGCCGCGAGCCGTCGGGCGTGCCCCGGTTGTACTCGGCCGACGCCGAGGCGGCCCGGAAAGCCTCGGTCTGGCGGATTTCAAACGGCGACTTGGGTACCCGGCCAAACAGCCGGTTCAGGTTGGGCGTGATGCGCGCCTGAATGCCCCGGAAGGCCCGCAGCACCTCTTCGGGCGACTGGTAGGGCATAAACCGGGGGTTGTTGCTCAGCGAGTTGAAAAAGTTTGACAGCGAGCCCTTGTAGCTCACCTGCTTTTTCACGGCCTCCATCTCGGCCCGGATGCGCTTCACCTCGGCCAGGCCGGTCTGGTAAATGGCGTCGGGGTCGCGGGTGGTGGTGGTCATCTGGCGCGCGTCGTAGCGGTACATCTCGGCCCCGCCGGGCACGTCGGCCAGGCCGGTGCTGCCGCGGGCCAGGGGCAGGTATTCGTTCTGCAGGAAGTCGGCCAGCCGGCGGTAAGTGGGTATCAGGTCGGTGGCAATAGCCTGCTGGTAGGCCAGGGTCAGCCGGGTGCGGTCGGCCTCGGAAAAGCTGGCCGGCAGGTGCGCGATGGGACCATAGAACACGCTGCGCACGGGGTCGCCCATAACCTGAGCCTGGAACTGGGGCACCATTTTCAGCACCAGCACCCGGGGCAGTACCACGGCGGCCTTGGCTCCCTCCCGGAAATTGGCGATGGCTGAGTCGGCCCACACCGGAAACCGGCTCACCCGGCTCAGCCAGTTGTCGTAGTCCTTCACCGTGCGAAAGGGCTGCGCGCCGGTGCCCGCGCCCAACTGGGTGAGGGTGGTGGGCAGGCTGTACACCTGCGCGAAGGGCATCATCCAGGAGTCGAGGCGCAGCCCTTCGAGGCGGTTGCGCATCTCGTACTGAAAGATGTCGTAGCTGAGCTTGTCCTCCGGCCCGAGGCGGGCGCGGTCGATGTTGAGCAGGTCGTTGAGGTAGCGGCGGTAGAGGCGGGCCTGCTGCTGGCGGAAGGCGCGGGTCTGGTCGTTGGTCAGGCGGTCGTTGTAGCGGTTGTCGCCCTGGGCCGTGGCCAGCAGCGGAAACAGCCGGGCCCGGTCGTCCCAATAGTTATTGAACAGGCTGGCGAGCAGCATAGCTGAGGTGGCCGCTGGCGTGGGCTGTTGCGCCCCGGCCACACCGGCCCACAAGCTCCACATCCCCACCATAAACACCACAATACGCCTCATCACCTTTGCTTAAGCCAGCAAGCTACCATTTTTACCGCAAAACAGCTGATTTGAGGCTGCCGCTGGTACGTAAAAACCCCGCCCTGGGCGGACCGAGGCGGGGTTTAAAAAACGAGAATTAAACAGGACTGAAGCAGCAAGTAAGGAGCACGTCATGATGAGCTTGTCGAAGTCTACCGCGCCGCTAATTCAATCGTGAGAATGGCATTGATTAGTGACTGCGGTAAAGATGCTTCACTGCGCTCAGCATGACGTGCTCCTTACTGCTGCTTGCGGGCTACTGCTTGCGGGCTACTGCTTGGCGGCCCAGGCGTCCATCTTGGTTTCGAGCACGGCCAGCGGCATCACGCCGTCCTTCAGCAGCTCGTCGTGGAAGTTGCTGAGCGAGAACTTGCTGCCCAGCTGCTTGCTGTATTTAGCCCGCAGCTCCTGAATTTTCAGGGCCCCGGTTTTGTAACTCAGCGCCTGGCCCGGAATGGCCATGTAGCGCTCGATTTCGGCCGTGGCTCCGTCGCGCGAGATGGCCTCGTTGGCCATCATGTAGTCGATGGCCTGCTCGCGGGTCATGTCGCGGGTGTGCAGGCCGGTATCCACCACCAGGCGGATGGCGCGGTGAATCTCGTCGCCCAGCGCGCCCATGTACTGGTAGGGGTCGGTGTAGAGGCCCAGCTCCTTGCCCAGGCTTTCGCAGTACAGCGCCCAGCCTTCGCCCATGGCTCCGTACCAGGCAAAGCGCCGGAACTTGGGCAGCGCGGTGCTTTCCTGCTGCAGCGAAGTCTGGTAGTGGTGGCCCGGAATGGCCTCGTGCAGAAACAGCGACTCCATGCCCGAGGTAGTGTTGAACTTGCTGGCGTCCGGAATTGGCACGTAGAAAATGCCCGGCCGCGAGCCATCGGGTGCGCCCCCGTTGTATTCAGCCGACGCCGATGCTTCGCGGAATTTCTCGGTTTCGCGAATCTCGAACTTGGTTTTTGGCGTGCGCCCGAACATCTTTTGCAGGTTGGGGTCGATGGTCGTCTGAATCTTGCGGAAAGCGTCCAGTACCTCGTTGGGCGACTTGTAGGGCATGAATTTCTTGTCCGTTTTCAGGTACTCGAAAAACGCCTTGAGGTCGCCTTTGTAGCCGGTTTCGTTCTTCACGCGCTCCATCTCGCCGCGAATGCGGGCCACCTCGCTCAGGCCGGTCTGGTATAGCTCGGCGGGCGTTTTGCTGGTGGTGGTCCAGTTGGCCACGTAGTATTTGTAAATCTCCGCCCCGCCCGGCACGGCCGAAATACCGCTGCTGGTGCGCGCCTGGGGCAGGTACTCCTTCTCCAGGAAGTCGCCCAGCTTGCGGTAGCTGGGCACCAGCTCGGTCATGATGGCTTTCTTGTAGGCCTCGGTCAGGCGCAACTTGTCGGCGGCCGAAAATTCCTTGGGCAGGCGCGAAATAGGGCCGTAGTACAGGCTCTTGGTGGGGTCCGTCACCACAATGTCCTGGCCGCGCATCTGCGGAATCATCTTCACCACCAGGGTGCGGGGCAGCACTAAGCCGGCTTTCATCCCACGGCGGAAGTTGGCAATGGCCGTATCGGTCCATACCGTGTAGCCGCGCACGCGGCCCAGCCAGTTGTCGTAGTCCTTCACGGTTTTGAAGGGCTGGTTGCCCTCGCCCGAGCCGTACTGGCCCAGCGTGAGCGGCAGGCCCCAGAACTGGTTGGTGGGCAGCATCCAAGTGTTCAGCTTGAGGCCGGCCAGGCGCTGCTCCATCTCATACTTAAAGATGTCGTAGCTGATTTTGTCGTTGTCGCCCAGGCCGGCGCGGTCGAATTTCTCCAGCCGCGTCAGGTAGTCCTGGTAGAAGCTGCGCAGCGTGTCGCGGTAGGCCTGGGTGCCGTCGTTGGGCAGCTGGTCGTCGAAGCGGTGGTCGCCTTGGGCCGTGGCCGACATCGGGTCGAGGTGCGACTGCTGCTCCCAGTAGCTGGCAAACAGGCCCGGCAGGCCTTTGGTCGAGTCGGCGGACGCACCTGCGGCCTCGGTGCCGGCCGTTTCGGTGGTTTTGGTCTGGTTGCAGGCCGTAGTGAGGGCGGCCGCCACGAGGCTGGCCAGGGCAATTTTCTTCATAAAGCAAAAGCGGGAGTGAGCGGGATTGTGCCGCCAAAGAACGCGAAAATCCCGGCAGGGCTGCCTGGAGGAAATTAACGGGTACAGAAACGTCAGGCGATGCTTGCCAAAGCACTGCCTGACGTTTCTTTTATCTCCCAAGGCTCCACGCAATGCCTAACCGATAGCCGGGCTACTCGCGCACCAGGCGCTGGGTGCGGCGGCCGCTGGCATCGGTCAGTTCGAGCAGGAAGGTGCCGGCGGGCAGCGCGTTCAGGTCGAGGCGGGCATTGCCGGTGGCAGCTCCTTGTTGCCGCACGCGGCCCACAGCATCGAGCACGCGGTAGGTGGCGGTGCCCAGGCTGGCGGGCAGCTGCACCACGCCGGTGGTGGGGTTGGGGTAGGCACCCTCAGTTTCGCCCCCGCTGGCCCGGCTGCGCACCAGCACCACCGGCGAAAAAGCGCTGCTGCCGTCGAGGTCGACTTGGTGCAGGCGGTAGTAGGCCATGCCCGCCAGCGGGCGGGTATCAGCATACGAATATTCGCGGGCGGTGCTGCTGCTGCCCTGGGCGGCTATCTTGCCCAGGGTGGCGTAGGTGGCCCCGTCGGCGCTACGCTGCACTTCAAACCAGGCACTATTTTTTTCGCTGGCCGTGGCCCACTGCACGCCCACGCCGGCTGCCGAGGGCGCGGCGGCAAAGCGCGACAGCTCAACCGGCAGAGCTGAGGGGCCGCTGCTGAATACCTGGACGTTGTCGATGCCCCAGACCTGCTGGCTCACCGAGTTGGTCATGGTCACGCGCATTACCACGTTGGGGGCGTTGGTGATGGCGATGCTCACCTTGCCGTAGCCGCCAGCGCCGGTTACGTTGCTGTTGTTGGTATTGGCGCTGATGGTGGTGGCCAGGGCTGGCACGTAGGTAGTGGCGGGGGCCGACGGGTTCGTGCCGTCGAAGGTGGTGGTGGCGGTGAGGCTGCCGGGCGCGATGGCGTTGTCCTGGTAGCCCCACACTACGCCGTTCGAAAAGCCGTTGCTGCCGTTGGTGGCGTTGTGGTTGCCCGTCACGGTCAGCACCGGATAGTAGGTGGTGCCGTAGTCGGGGCTGATTTCCACCTGCACGTTATCCGCCGCCTTCATGCCGTTGTTGGGGTTGTTGGACAGGGCCGTGAGCAGGAAGCAGATGCTGTTGCCCGTGGAGCCGGTGGCGAAGCGCACGTTGCGCAGCACCATGCTTTGCGAGGTGATGCCGGTGCCGCTGTTCACCAGGTTCCAGGCGTAGCTGCCGGTGGTTTCGGCGTAGTACTTGGCGTTGTTGGGGCTGCCGCTGCTCGAGGTAGTGTTGCCCGCCGTCAGGCTCACGGTGCCCGAATAGGCAATGGCCGGCACCGGCCCAACGGTGGATTCGAGGTTTTGCTCGAATTGCAGCACCTGTCCGTGGGCGGGCAGCAAGGGCAGGGCGAGCAGGCTCAGCACCGCGAGGCGGGCCAACGAGCCGGATGATTGCAGGAGAGAGGCGAAGTGGCTCATGGGCGTTCAGGAAAAAGGTGAAATGAATGGATTTCAGCAGTCTGCCTGCGCATCCGGCCCGCTACGGACAGGACTTGCGCTGCAAAATGGAGAGCTTCCACCCACCGCCAATGGTTGCACCAGATATTCCCGGCAGACTCAGCGACAAACTGCACGGATATGATAACGCACTGATTTTGAATTCATAAAATTGAATAATTTCTAAATATATTTTTATAAAATATTAAAACTATTGGTTTGTGAACGACGCTTTTCAATGCAGCAGCCAAATTTGGGTACTTGGTCCGGCTGGCTGGCCGGGGCGCTGAGCAGCGGCTGCTTTCAACCAACGATTGTGTTTCGCGGTCGTGGGCATCCACCTGGTGCAGGCGGTAGTAACCAGGCTGGCCAGCGTTTACACATCGACAAACCTACCCGTGGGCGCTGGTGCTGCTGCCCTGGGCGGCTACCTGGTCGATGGCGGCTTCAGTTTCGCCACTGACGTTACGCTGCGCCTTGAAGCAGGCGCAGTCTTTCCCGGAAGACGACGGGCAGAGCCACGCCACTGCTAATCGCCGGTTCCTGCTGCCTTCAGGCCGGCCGGCATAAAATCCGAAGACGACGAGAAGGGCCCCGCCGTGTTGCGCAAAGCGGTACTTTCGCAGAATAAAGCCGACACCTTGCGCACCACGTTTCCACCGTTCCTCCTGCTGCTCCTGATGCTGGCAGCCCCTTTCCTTTCCGCGGCCCAGCGCCGTTCCCCGGGGCCGGTGCGCCGGCCGGCCCTGCCCCGCGTGGAAGCGGCGCGGCGGGCCGCTCGGATGGCCGCCGCCAAACCCGTTCCGCTTGCGCCCGGCGCGCCGGCTTTCACGCGCTACCTGCACTCGTCCTGGGTCGATAGCCTGATGCGCGTGCTTACGCCCGACCAGCGGGCGGCCCAGCTGTTCATGGTGGCGGCGTGGTCGAACCGCTCGCGGGCCGATGAGGACTCCATCTCGGCCCTCATTCAGCAAGCGGGCATTGGTGGGCTGATATTCTTTCAGGGCGGGCCGGGGCGGCAGGCGCGCCTGCTCAACCGCTTCCAGGCGCAGTCGAAAGTGCCGCTGCTGGTGGCCCTCGACGGCGAGTGGGGCGTGGGCATGCGCCTCGACAGCGTGGTGAAATTCCCCTACCAGATGAGCCTGGGCGGCGAAACCGACACGGCCCTGCTCTACGACATGGGCCGCGAGGTGGCTGCGCAGTTCCGACGACTAGGCATGCACGTTAATTTCGCGCCGGTGGTCGATGTCAATAACAACCCCGCCAACCCGGTTATCGGCTTCCGCAGCTGGGGCGAGAACCCCCGCGCCGTGGCCCGCGACGGCCGCCAGTACATGCGCGGCATGCAGGACGCCGGCATTCTGGCCGTGGCCAAGCACTTTCCCGGCCACGGCGACGTGGATGCCGACTCGCACCTGGCCCTGCCCACCGTGCGCGTCGACCGCCGCCGCCTCGATACCCTGGAGCTGCCGCCCTTCCGCAGCCTCATCGCGGGTGGGCTGGGCGGCATGATGGTGGCTCACCTCAACGTGCCGGCCCTCGATACGGTAAGTGGCCCGAGTACGCTCTCCAAGCCGATTATTGAAGGGGTGCTGCGCCAGGAAATGGGTTTTCAGGGGCTGATTTTTACCGATGCCATGAACATGAAGGGCGTTATCAGCCGGTTTCCGCCCGGCGAGGCCGACGTGCGCGCCATCATGGCCGGCAACGACATTCTGGAGTTCAGCAAGAACGTGCCGCTGGCCCTGCGCATGGTGCGCACCGCCGTGGACAGCGGCCGCATCTCGCAGGCGGAAATCGACCAGCACTGCCGCCGCGTGCTGGCCCTCAAGCAGTGGGCCGGCCTGAACCACTACCGCCCCGTCGACACCAAAAACCTCTACGAGGACCTGAACGGACCGCATGCCCGCTACCTCAGCCACCGCCTCAGCGAGCTGAGCATCACGCTGCTGCGTAACCAGCAGAACCTGCTGCCGCTGCAGCGCCTCGACACGCTGCGCATTGCCACGCTGGTGCTGGGCGGCCCGGCCCGCGACACCACCGACTTCCAGCGCGCCGTGGCCGACTACGCACTCGCCGCGCACTTCCACGTGCCCGCCATGCCCACGCTCGATGAGCTAATGCAGCTGCGGGCGGCCCTGAAGCCCTACAACCTGCTGCTGGTGAGCCTGCAGAACCTGGGCCGCTTGCCGGCCACCAGCTTCGGCATCTCGCCCGAGGAAAACATGCTGCTGCGCGAGCTGGCCGACCAGAAGCAAACCCTGGTGCTCAGCGTGTTTGGCTCGGCCTACGCCGTGGCCCGGGTGCGCGACCTGGAGCGCGCCGCCGCCGTGGTGCTGGCCTACCAGGAAAGCCCCAATGCGCAAAACCTGGCCGCCCAGGCCATTTTTGGGGGGATTGCCGCCACCGGCCGCCTGCCTGTAACGGTGAGCGACAAGTACCGGCGCGGCTTCGGGCTGCGCACCGCCGGTGGCTACCGCCTACGCTACGCCAGCCCCGAAGACGAGCGCATGGACCCCCGCCTCGAAGCCCGCGTGGACAGCCTCGTGGGCCGGGCGCTGGCGGCGCAGGCCTTTCCCGGCGCGCAGGTGCTCATTGCCCGGCGCGGCACGGTGGTGCTGCGCAAAAGCTACGGCAACCAAACGTATGCGGGCTTCTCGGGCAATGAGGAATTAACAATAAGTAGTGGGCAATTGAAGAAGGCCAGCCGGAAGAAGGTGGCGGCCAATGCTTCATTGCTCAATGCTCGTATTTCATTGACCACGCCCCGTCCGGTGCAGGACGACGACCTCTACGACCTGGCCTCGATGACCAAGCTGCTGGCCGCCACCCCAGCGCTGCTGCGCCTGCAGGCCGGGCACAAATTCAGCCCCGATAGCATGCTGGGGCAGTATTTTGCTTTTCTGCGCGGCACCAATAAAGCCCCGTTAAAGCTGCGCGACGTGCTGGCCCATCAGGCCGGCCTGCAGGCCTGGATACCGTTCTGGCAGGAGCTGCGCCGCAAAAACGGCGACCTGCGCCGCCGCTGGTTCCGGTCCGACTCGTCAGCTCGCTTCCCGCTGCCGGCCGCCCGGGGCCTGTGGGTCCGCAAGGATTTGCCGGCCCGTTTGTATCAGGAAATCGGGGCGTCGCCCCTCGCCCCCAAGCCCGGCTACGTGTATTCCGACCTCTCGTTTTTCCTGTACCCGGAGCTGGTGAAAGCCCGTACCGGCCTGCCGCTCGACGCCTACCTGCAGAAGGAAGTGTACGCGCCGCTGGGGGCCAGCACGCTGGGTTTCCGGCCCACCAACCGCTTTCCGCTCCGGCGCATCGTGCCCACCGAAGTCGATACGGCCTTTCGGCAGCAGCTTTTGCACGGCACCGTGCACGACGAGGGGGCGGCCTTGCTGGGTGGCCTCTCGGGCCACGCCGGCCTCTTCGGCGATGCCAACGACGTGGCCAAGCTGGTGCAGGCCTACGCTTGGGGCGGCCGCTACGGCGGCCAGCAGCTCTTCGATAAGGCCGTGCTCGACGAGTGGACGCGCTGCCAGTTCTGCCCCGACAACCGCCGCGGCCTGGCCTTCGACCGCCCCGCCGCCAACCCGGCCCTGAACACGGCCAAAAGTGCCTCGCCGCGCAGTTATGGCCACACCGGCTTCACAGGCACTTACTTCTGGGTGGAGCCCGAGAAGGACCTGGTGGTGGTGCTGCTCACCAACCGTGTGCACCCCACCCGGCGCAACAACAAGCTCACCGAAATGAGCGTGCGCTCGGGGCTGCTGCAACTGGCGATTGAGGCGGCGCGGTAGTTATTTCACGCAGTGTCAAAGAGTGTTTATCGCAGTGTCCCGCAGTGTTTTTCTGCTGGATGGGTTATACTTGCCTGATGGATGAGAATGCCATTTCCTTTGAGGTAAGGCGGGCTGCATATAAGGTGCATACTGCCTTGGGGCCCGGGTTGCTCGAAGCGGTTTATGAGCTCGCGTTGGGCTATGAGTTGGAGCAGGTTGGGCTGAAGGTAGAGCGGCAGGTAGCGTTACCATTTATTTATAGTGGCCAGCGTCTGGAAGCGGGCTATCGCCTCGATTTGCTGATTGAAAGTAAGGTTATTGTCGAATTGAAATCGGTGGAGATGCTTTTGCCAGTGCATTACAAGCAATTACTGACGTACCTGAAGCTATCCGGCTTGAAACTGGGTCAGCTCATCAATTTCAATGTTGACAGCCTGAAAGAGCATATGCACCGCATCGTGAACGGCCTCTAGCCAAACACTGCGGGACACTGCGTTTTAACACTCTGAGACACTGCGTGAAATACAAACCCGAATAAATTCCCACAACATGCAAGGATTGATGATGGCCGAGCCGCTACGCGTGGCAACAATTATCGAGCACGCCGCCAAGTGGCACTCCGATACTGAAATCGTGTCGCGCCTGCCCGAGGGCGGTATCCACCGCTACACTTACGCCGATGCCAGCCACCGCAGCAAGCAGCTGGCCCAGGCGCTCATCAAGCTCGGCATCGAAAACGGCGACCGGGTGGGCACCCTGGCCTGGAACACCCACCGACACTTCGAGCTCTACTACGGCGTGGCCGGCATCGGGGCGGTGTGCCACACCATTAACCCGCGCCTGTTTCCCGAGCAACTCGTCTACATCATCAACCACGCCGAGGACCGGCTGCTGTTTTTCGACCTCACGTTTCTGCCGCTGGTCGAGCGTCTGGCCGCCGTGTGCCCCACCGTGGAGAAATGGGTGCTAATGGCCGCCCCCGAGCACCTGCCCCAGAATTCGGCCCTGCCCGGCCTGTGCAGCTACGAAGACCTGCTGGCCGAACAAGCCGGCGACTATGCATGGCCCAGCTTCGACGAGAACACGGCCTGCTCGCTGTGCTACACTTCCGGCACCACCGACCAGCCCAAGGGCGTGCTCTACTCACACCGCTCCACGGTGCTGCACGCCTTGGGCATCTCGCTGCCCGACTCACTCGGCTGCTCGGCCCTCGATGTGATTTTGCCCGTGGTGCCCATGTTCCACGTCAACGCCTGGGGCCTGCCCTACGCCGCGCCCCTCAACGGCGCGAAACTGGTGCTGCCTGGCGCGGGCATGGACAGCGCCAGCCTGTTTGAGCTAATGGAAGCCGAGGGCGTGACGTTCTCGGCCGGCGTGCCCACCATCTGGCTGGCCCTGCTGCAATTCATGCGCGAAGGCAAGCGCAGCTTCAGCACCCTGCGCCGCACGGTGGTGGGCGGCTCCAGCTGCCCACCCGCGCTGATGAAAGCCTTTGTTGAAGAGCTGGAAGTGACCATTACCCACGCCTGGGGCATGACCGAAACCAGCCCCCTCGGCACCGGCAGCCGCTTGAAAGCCAATCAGGTGAACCTCGGAGCCGATGAAAAAGCTGCCCTGCTGGCCAAGCAGGGCCGGGTGGTGTTTGGCGTTGATATGAAGATTGTGGGCGACGACGGCCACGAGCTGCCCCACGACGGCGTAGCCTTCGGCGACTTGCTGGTGCGCGGTCCCTGGGTGGTGCGCGACTATTTCCGCGCACCCACGCCCGGCGAGCTCACCGCCGACGGCTGGTTCCGCACCGGCGACGTGGCCACCATCGACCCCGACGGCTTCATGCAGATTACCGACCGCTCGAAGGACGTCATCAAGTCGGGCGGGGAGTGGATTTCCAGCATCGACCTCGAGAACCTGGCCGTGGCCCACCCGGCCGTGGCCGAGGCGGCCGTCATCGGTGTGCCCAGCGCGAAGTGGAGCGAGCGGCCCCTGCTGGTGGTGGTGCGCCGACCCGGCATGGAGGTTTCAACAGAAGAAATGCTGGCCTTCTTCCGGGGCAAGGTGGCCAAGTTCAGCGAGCCCGACGCGGTGGAGTTTGTGGAGCAGCTGCCCCACACGGCCACCGGCAAAATCCTGAAAACCCAGCTGCGCAAGGATTTCGCGGGGTATTCGGTGGCGTAGGTTAGGCGGGGGCGACTACAGCGTATCGTAGTAGGTAATCAGCCGAACCACGTCGGCCTCCTTTTTCAGCGAGAGTTTGGCTTGTTTGGCGTAGGCCGTTAGCTCGGGGGCGTGCTCTGGCCCCAGGGCTTCGAGCAGGGCTTTCTCCGTGAGGCGCACCGGCACCACCGTGTTGTCGGTGCGCTTCACGTAATACTGCGTGCTTTCTGTCCACCACGGCGGGCTGGCTTCGTTGAGCGAAGGGCTGTTGCCGCTGCTGCTACTGAGCTGCTTGGTGCGCAGGCGCAGTAGGGCCGCATGCCCGGCATCGTAGCGCACCTCAAAAAAGCGCGTGCGCAGCTCTGGCGCTTCGATGCGGGCCGTCAGGTAGCGGCGAAAGGCGGCGCGCTTGCCCAGCAGCGAGTCGCCCAGGCTGAATTCCGTTATCTGCGCCGTGTTCAGCTCCAGTGAGTCGCCGGCCGGCCGGCGCCAGAGCAGCTGGTTGGTCACCAGATTATATTTCAGCCAAACCGAGGCATAAGTGGTCTGCTGGATGTGCACCCGTCCCAACGTCCAGCTGTCGCTCAGCATGGGCGTGCCCTTGGCATTGGCGTTGTGGCGGATGCCCTTGCCGTGTTCCAACTGCTGGCTAATAAATTCCAGGTTGTTGGGCACTACTAGGCCGCGTGTGGGCATTTGTTGCGCTTGTAGGCGGGCGCACGGGGTCAGGACGGCCAGCGTCAGTAAAAAAAAGTACCGCATAGAAGGAAAAAGAAGGAATGAGCAGGCAAAGTACGTGCGGGGCAAGTTAATAAGTGTCGACTGCCGCCGGGGCCTAGTCTCTAAACCTACCCAACCCATTGAACAAAAGCGGTCGCCGCCCCGTGGCCGACCCATTAGGCACTGCTTGGCCTACCGCCCCAGCTCTTCGGCCCTATCGCGCGCGGCCTCGGCCCCGGCCATGAGCCCCGCGCGCACCGCGCCGGCCCCGAACGCGCCCAGGGCCGCCTCGGTAGTGCCGCCCTTCGAGGCCACGCGGGCAATCCAGTCCTGGCAGCTCAGGCCCGACTGCGAGTACAGCTCCACGGCCCCGCGAAACGTCTGGCTCACCAGCAGCTCAGCCTCGGCCCCGCTGAAGCCCATCTGGGCGGCGGCGGCCATCAGGGCCTCCATGCAGTAGTACACGTAGGCCGGGCCGCTGCCCGAGATGGCCGTGCTGGCATCGATGGCGCTTTCCTGCTCCACATACACGGTTTTACCGGTGGTGCTCAGCAGGTTCTGCACCTGTACAAGCTCGGCCCGGCTCACCTCGTCGGTGCTGGTGAAGGCCGTCATGCCCATGCCAATCTGGGCCGGTAGGTTGGGCATGGCCCGAATGATTTTGGGCGTGCCCAGGGCCGTGCGCAGTGTTTCAATGCGCACCCCGGCCATGATGCTGAGCACCAGTTGCTGCGGCTGCACAAGCCCGGCCAGCGTGGCAAACAGGGCTGCCGAGTCCTGCGGCTTCACGGCCAGAATCAGAATGTCGGCCCCCGGCACGCACTCCTCCGGGCGGCCCCACACGGTGCCCACCTCGTGGGCGGCCAGGGCGGGCACGCGCTCGGGCGAGCGGGCCAGCAGCCGCAAATCGAGCCGCGAGGTGATGTGGGCGCGCACGAAGCTGCGGGCATAAGTCAGGCCCATGTTGCCACCGCCGATAATCAGGATTTTCATAAAGAAGGAAGTAGATGCACGCCGTAAAGAACGGCAGGCACGCCGAAGGGGCCGGCGGCGCGAAAAAAGAACGTCATGCTGAGCACAGTCGAAGCATTTCGACTGCGCTCAGCATG
The DNA here is from genome assembly GCA_025354605.1 of Hymenobacter sp. GTDB lineage: Bacteria > Bacteroidota > Bacteroidia > Cytophagales > Hymenobacteraceae > Hymenobacter. Next base: position 16,662 of record JANXMN010000532.1, read on the forward strand.
ACGTGCCAGGAACGAACCCGATATGTCCCAAATAATTACCTTCGGAAGTGCAGCGCGCTCACGTTGCGGCCCACCTTGCGGCCCTCGATGAGTCCGACTTCGTTGGCGCTGCGGAAGTGGATACCGCCGTAGAGGCGCGACATGGCGGCTTCGTCGGCAAAAGCGGCGAAGCTGGCGAACGGGCGGGGCTCGTAGCCTACGCCGCGCGCCTGGTGGGTGTTGTCGACAAATGGCGTCTGCGCCCCGAACAAGTCTTCGAGCACTTGGGCTGCCGCGCCCGACTGCGACGAGTGGCCCGATACGAACTCGGGAAAGGGCGGCGTAGGAATCACGGGCAGCCAGCTGGGGTCAATCATGCCCTGGATGGCGGTAATGGGGCGCTGCCAGTTGAACTGGTACTTGCATTTCCAGCAGCCGACGAAGGCATCGGCCACGGCCATGCCCACGCGGGCATAAGCTTCGGCGGCCTGGGCGAGGCTGGCCTGGCGGGCGCGCAACACTATGCCGGTGATGCTGATGGAGTGGCCGGGGGGAGTGATGGTCTGGCCACCGTCGGCCCAGTACAGGGCAATGGTGCGCTGCGCCGGGGTTAGGTTGCGGCCGGTGTTGTACACCTCCTGCACCTGGGTGTAGTAGGGCGAGCCGGGTGTGGTGGAGTAAGAATAGGCCAGCGCGGGCATGGGCATGGCCGCATCAGCGGGCACAAACATGCGGTTCTGGCCCCAGTAGGGCTGCAGGGCGCGGGCGGCGGCGGTGCCGTTGGCGGGCACCCACATGCCCACGCCGGTGGGCGGCACGTAGCCAGCCGGCTGGTTGCTGAGGTAGCCCTCGTGGCCGCCATCGGTGCGCGACCAGTCGAACACGGCCTGGGCAATGGCGCGGCCAAACTGCACCGAGCGGTCGAAACCCGCGTCGGTGGTGAAAGGCTGGTTCAGGGCCGTTTCGAGCGAATCGATGGTGCTGCGCTGGGCGGCGGTGGCGTTGCCAAACAGGCTTTTGATGATGGCGGCTTCGGCGGCGTTGGCGGCCACGGCCCAATTGTAGCGTTGGCTGGCATCAATTTGCGGCAGGGTGCTGAGTGCCGACAACTGCCCGGCGAGGCTCTGGCTGCCGGCAATGCCGGGCGCTACGGCCTCATAAAGGGCCACCCCGGAGTAGCCTAGGGCACGGGACACTACCGGTGCCGAAAAGCCAGTGCCGGTTCTAATCAGCTTCAGTTCGGCGTCGGCCCACTTGGTGGCCACGTCGGCCGAATAGCTTTCGGCGGCCGGCGACACAGGCAGGTTCGGGTCGGCGTCGTGGCTGCAACTAGTGGCCAGCAGGGTGGTGGCGAGCAGGGCCGCGCCCAACCAGTGGGAGCCCCGAAAAGTAGCCGCGTTGACGCGACCAGCAGGTGGGAAGATGTTCAGCATGGTGATTACAGAAAAAAGGTGAGGAGAGCAGTGCAAATATAAACAAGAATAATAATATTGTAAGGCTCTGCTGAGGCAGCCGAGGAAATTAACAGACGATAAATTGAAAATCAGGCATGTATAAAACTTACACCTTCACTATTACTCCTTTGCGGTACATCCAGCTCAGAACGAAATACCAGATGACGATGAGTGTGAGAGCCCCCGCCAGCGAAGCATTGCGCGGGTCGGCAAAATGCGGGGCGATACCCCATTCGTAGAGCCATTCCTTCAGGCCCCCGGTTTGGCCGCCTGGCAGCGCCAGCCTCAGCAGCCCGAACGTGCGCGAGAGCAGCGCCGACAAGCAGAATACCAGGATGGCATTCACCCCGTATACCAGGGCCGGGCGCGTCCAGGCGCGGTAGCCCTGGGCATCACAAATCCAATACAGGGCCGCCAGCCCGGCCATTGCTAGTCCGCCGGTGTAAAGCACGTAGGAGCTGGTCCAGAGGGCTTTGTTGATGGGAAACCAGGGATGCCAGATAAGGCCCAGCAGCGCCAGCCCGCCGCCGGCCACAAACAGCCAGGCCACCTTGGCGGCCGGCTCGCGGTCGGCCCGACGCAGCCACTGCGCCGTGAGCACGCCCAGCAGGCCGGTAGCCAGGGCCGGCAGGGTGCCGAGCAGGCCTTCGGGGTCCCAGGTGCGGCTTTGTTTCCAGAGGTGCGCCTCGCCGAACACGAGGCGGTCGAGCCAGGCGCCGAGGTTGGTGGTCGGCTCGAGGTTGGCCGGGCCGAAGCCGGGCACGGGCAGCAGCTTCAGCAGCACCGCGTAGCCCAGCAGGAAGCCTGCAAGCAGCCAGAGCTGCGTGCGCCGACTGGTTTTCAGGAAGAGAAAGCTGCAGCCCAAAAACACCAGCGCAATGCGCTGCAATACGCCCATGACGCGCACCGTAGCAAAGTCGAACTTCGGATAGAGCGACAGCAGCAGGCCCAGCCCGAACAGCACGCCCGCCCGCCGCAGCACCCGGCCCAGCACCCGGCCCAGCACCGCGCCCTGCGGCCCGCCCTGGCGCTTGGTGCCATCGAGCGCATACACCAGGCTCACGCCCACAATGAACAGGAAGAAGGGGAAGATGAGGTCGGTGGGCGTGCAGCCGTTCCACTCGGCGTGCTCCAGCGGGGGGTAGATGTGGCCCCAGTCGCCGGGGTTGTTCACCAGAATCATGGCCATCACGGTGAGCCCCCGAAACACGTCGAGGCTGATGAGGCGGCCGGGCTGCGAAGCTTGGCTTGCGCCGTCCTTCGGTTCAGCCAGCGGCAGCGCGCCGGTGGTATTGAGGGCGGCCTGGGTAGTGGAGTTCATGGCGGGTGGGGCGTTAGTCTGGCTAAAGAACGGCAAATAAAGAATGCCATGCTTTGCTGCGCCCGGCCTGCCGTTCGGGTAAGCCGGGGCTCCAATCCTTACCCCGGAAACGACACCTTGCCCATGCCCACGGCCGGCACCCGCTGCCGTCCGGTCCCAATAGCTACCGGCGTACCCGCTACGGCCTCATTGGCCAGCACCGCAAATAAAATGGCCTCCTTGGCATCGCCCGCTACCCCCAACTCGTCGGTGCGGGCAAAGCGAGTGCCGGGCAGATGCCGGGCCAGTGCCTGCATCAGGGCAGGGTTGTGGGCCCCGCCGCCGCTGGCATACACGGCCACGGGGGCAGTGCGGCCGGCAAAGGCCAGCTGCACCGCCCGGGCCACTCCCCCGGCGCTGCATTCGGCCAGTGTGGCGAGCAGGTCTTCAAGGCCCAGGGTTTGGGTGGTGCTGCGCTGCTGCGCGGCGGCCAGGTAAGCGGTGCTGAACAGTTCGGGACCCGTGGTTTTGGGCAGGGGCGCGGTGAAGAACGGGTGGGCCAGCAGCGCGGCCAGCAGGCCCTCGTGCACCTGCCCGGCCAGGGCCAGGCGGCCGTCTTCATCGTAGGCCAGCCCGGGGCGGTGGGCGCGCACGGTGGCATCGAGCAGGGTATTGCCAGGGCCGGTATCTGTGCTGAAGGCGGTGGTGGCATCGCCGCCCGTGCGGGGCAGGTAGGTGAAGTTGGCAATGCCGCCCAGATTAAGAAGCAGCCGCTCTTCGGCAGGGCTGCTCAGCAGCAGGAAGTCGCCGTAGGCGGCCAGCGGAGCCCCTTCGCCGCCGGCGGCCACGTGCTTTTGGCGGAAATCGGAGAGCGTGATGATGCCGGTGCCCACGGCCAGGTGGTCGCCGTCGCCGATTTGCAGGGTTGCATCGAGGTCGAATTCGGGGTGCTGGTGCTGGTGGCGCGGGGCGTGGTAGATGGTCTGCCCGTGGCTGGCGATGAGGTCGACTGCAGCCGGGGCGACCTGCCAGGCGCGCAGGCAATCGAGCACCAACCGGGCGTGCAGGCGGCCCAGCCAGGGATTGAGCAGCGTCAGGTACTCCAGGCTCACCGTATCTCGGGCGAACACCTGGCGGATGCGGCTTTTCGTGTCCTCCGCATAAGGCACGGTGCAGAACTGCTCCAGGGTGAGGCGAGTGCCCGGGCCGTGGCCCTGCAGGTAGCACAGCGCCACGTCGAGCCCGTCGAGGGAGGTGCCCGACATCAGGCCAATGATGCGGCGGCCGGACTGGCGGGCCAACTGGCCCAGGCGGGCGAGGTGCGGAGACATGGGATGAATAAAGAGCAGGAGAGGAAGGCGGAAGCAGAAGGACCGGGCCTGGGGTAGCCGGCGGGTTGTCCTCGGCACAGGCAGCATGCCCGGCGCCCGCGCCAAAAACGGGCCGGCAATATCTCTAACAACCTGGGGAAATCATAAACATAGGCGATATCCAGCCGACCAACTAAGCTAGTGGCGAAGCGGCGACACGCTAAGCGGGATAGAGCGCACGCGATACAGGGCGCTATTATTTTTTCTGTAAACAGCGTAAATAACGCAGTTGAGTTAGCAGCCGAAAAAAATAATTTAATTAAATGTTGAATTTTATTTGCAGCATCAAAATTAATCCTCAATCTTTGTCGCAGCAAAAAACAAAAAGCCATGTACCGCCACGAACTATTTTTCAGCAATTCGGATAAGATGCAGCCAGGTCGGCTGTCTCCGCTCGGTATGTTTGCCTGATTTCAGCCCCCGCTGAAACCCCGCTACTGCCCGAGCCCAACCGCTCGGGTTTTTTGTTGTCTGCCGGTTCTCAACCGCTTATTCATTTGCCCCATGCGCAGTATCCACCCCAATTACCAGCCTGAACCGACACCACTCCGGTCCGCCCGCGGCCTGGATAAACGGGATGGCCGTGCTTTTCTTCCTGGTTGGATGCGCCGATAAGTTCGGTGTAATTCCTGCGCAGCAGAACAGCCCGGCCCCGCAACGCCGGGCTTTTTCGTGCCCGTAATCCCCAAATAAAAACACGTTTTTTATTTGCCGGGGAGAGGTATGCCTAATTCAAATTGCAATTAAATTGAATTACTGACGGTGTAATTTCTGCGCACTAATTCAAACGTTAATTCCTGGTTTTTCACCTTCCGTTTTCCCTTTTCAACCATGTCCCACTTCAATTCCACTTCCGCTTATTGGCCCTTGGCGGCGGACTGGCCGTGCCGGTCGGCAGCTGCCAAAAGGCCGCGCGGGGCGCGCTCGCCTCAACGGCTCGGACGGAGCCGTCGGCCTTGGGCTCCTGATTCTCCCCTTCTGAAAACATAGCACGGCGCTGTCTGCGGGCAGGGCTCCGCAACCATGGCAAACCGTAACAAACCCATTTCGGCCGAAGCCTACCGCTGGCAAGAGGCCGGTGTCGCGCTGGCGCGGCACATCGACTGGCGCAAATGGCCCCAGACGAAACAAGTTGAATACCTGTTTTCCTGCCCCTCCCCACACGAGCTGTATGCCCGTTTGGGCGTGAACTCCACCTTGGCGCAGCTTTACGCGGCGTGCCTGACGGGACGTACGTGGGTGGAGGAAAGCAACATTAAACCCGCGCTGCGGGCACTGGCAGCCAAGCGCACCGGCCTGCTGCATCGGCCCGAGCTGGCTGATTCGGTGGCTGCGCTGGCGGTGCGCTATGCCCATCGGGTGCGCGAAATAGCCGACTGGAAGAGCCCAAGTAGCAATGCTTATATTCAGTTAACCAGCCTGGTGCGGCATTTATTTGACCCGTACGGCAACATGCCGGATTGGCTGATAACGGCCTGGACGCGGCCGGTGCTGGTAGAAGACGGCGTGAGCCTGCCCGATTTGACCGTGCACCTGGGCAAGGGCCATTCGCTGCGCAGCTTTTCCCATTTGCCCATCCGCATCAGCAAACGGCTGGAGCAGGGCTTGCGGGAGGCCCCGGCCGGCTGTACGTTTCGCGAAGCCCTGCGCTACGCTCAGCTGGATACCCGAGGGGCACTGGCCTGGTGGAGCGTGGTAATGGAATCGCGGCTGGGGCGCACCGCCCTGGTCGATGATGCCTTCTGGCTGAGCGTGGTGGACTTTTTTGTGGCCGCCCCGCTGGTTGACCCGCGTCATTTTGGCCCGGTCTGCGACTGGATTCATCAGAAGCGCAGCCTGGGCATCGGAACCGAGCCGGCCCAGTCGGGCTTCACCCTGAAGGGCCGGAGTATGGCCTCCGTGCTGGCGCAAACCGAGCAGTGGCACCGCAGCCTGACGCGGGAACGTCGCAAAGGTGGTGGCCATGCCCCCGAAGCCAGCGTAAGCTGGGTAGGGCTGCCGGTGGCTGATTATCAGGATGGAGCGGTGCGTATCGCGCAGCTAACCAGCTGCCTCGACCTGCTGGCCGAAGGCAACGCGCAGCGCAACTGCGTGGCTACCTACCTGCAATCGTGCCGCCTGGGCCGCTGCGGCATTTTTTCCCTGACCGTGGACGGCACCCGTGGCCTGACCGTGGAAGTTACCGCCAACCGCACCGTCGTGCAGGTGCGCGGCAAATACAACCGCTGGATGACCCCGCAGGAACACGCCTGGATTACCCAGTGGCTCAGCGCGTCCCGCCTCGTGCTCTCCAAGCACGCCGGTGTGGAGGGGTAGCCACCTTAGTCGCCCTCCAATAACAATTTACCCTCAATAATTCCCACCACTATGCGCTTCAACTTTTTCGCCCGAAACCCCGCGCCCACTGTCAACCACGAGGGGGCGCCCGCCTTCACCCTCACGCCCCAGCTGGAGCTGTATGCTGCCGTCGCTACGGCCGCCCTCAGCGACCAGTTCTACGAAAAAGCGGATACCCGTTTGCAGCGGCTGCGCGAGCTGGTGGCTAAAAACGACCCGCTCTTCGTGGCCCGGCTGGCCGTGTATGCCCGCGAGCAGATGCATCTGCGCTCGGTGCCGCTGGTGCTGGCCGTGGAGCTGGCCCGATTGCACCGCGGCGACAGCCTCGTGAGCCGCCTGGTGGCCCGCGTAGTGCAGCGCCCCGACGAAATTACCGAGCTGCTGGCCTGCTACACCCAGGCCAATACCCGCAGCGGCATGAAAACCCTGAACCGGCTCTCGAAGCAGGTGCAGAAAGGGTTGGCCATGAGCTTCAACCGGTTCGATGGCTACCAGCTGGCCAAGTACGACCGGGCCGGGGCGGTGCGCCTGCGCGACGCCTTGTTCCTGGTGCACCCCCGCGCCAAGGATGCGGCCCAGCAGGCCCTGTTCGACCAGCTGGTGCGCGGCGAGCTGCCCACGCCCTACACCTGGGAAACCGAGCTGTCGGCCCTGGGCCAGGCTCCTTACGCTACGGCGGCGGAACGGCAAATGGCCTTCCGCAGCGCCTGGGAAACGCTGGTGGCCAGCGGCAAGCTGGGCTACATGGCCCTGCTGCGCAACCTGCGCAACATCCTCGAAGCCGGGGTTTCGGCCGCGACGATGGAGCAGGTGTGCGCCACCCTGGCCGACGAGCGGGCGGTGGCGCGCAGCAAGCAGCTGCCCTTCCGCTTCCTGGCCGCCTACCGCGAGGTAAAGGCAGTGCCGGGCGGGCACGTGGCCGCCGTGCTGGCGGCCCTGGAAACGGCCATTGCCCACAGTGCGGTGAACCTGCGCGGCTTCGGGGCCGACACCCGCGTGGTGGTAGCCTGCGACGTGTCGGGCTCGATGCAGCAGCCGGTGTCGGCGCGCAGCAAAGTGCTGCTCTACGACGTGGGCCTGGTACTGGGCATGCTGCTGCAGAGCCGCTGCCGCAACGTGGTGGCCGGCATGTTCGGCAACGTGTGGAAGCGCGTGGCCCTGCCCCAGGGCCCCGTGCTGCGCAACGTGGACGAGCTGTACCGCCGCGAAGGCGAAGTCGGCTACTCCACCAACGGCCACCTGGTGGTACAGGAGCTGTTGCTGCGCCGCGAGGTGGTGGACAAGGTGATGATTTTCACCGACTGCCAGCTCTGGAACAGCACCGGCGACGGGGGCGTGTTCGGCCGCATCTGGGCCGACTACCGCCGCACCGTGGCCCCGCAGGCCCGCCTCTACCTCTTCGACCTGGCCGGGCACGGCAGCGTGCCGCTGGCGGTGCGCCCCGAAATGGGCGTGGCCTTCATCGCCGGCTGGTCCGACAAAGTTTTCGACGTGTTGAGCGCGCTGGATAACGGCGGCTCGGCGCTCACCGAAATCGAGAAAATTGATTTGTAAACCTTAAAAACGCGGAACGGCCGGGCAATAAAGCGGAACCCCCGGCCGCACATTTTAACCAGTAAGGTGGCGTAGGCGTGGCTTACTTCGGGGGTGCCGGGAGGGCCGCTTCGGCGGCGAGGGTTCGATTCCCTTCATCAAACGTAGCCCGCCGCTCATTCCCCTTTTTTAATACAGACCTCAAAAAAAAACCGACATGAAAACCGTTTAAAAACTGCCGATATGAGGAAGACGGCTGCCCATCTGGGGCAGTCGCCGACCGGGACGCCGCCCCTCGCCGGGGCGCGTCCCACCTCGGCGGGCTCCGACCCGTTCGGGTGCCGTAGGCGGGCGTTACTTCAGGTCGTTTCCAGTGCCGTATCCGGTACTGTGGGTTCGAGCCCCGACCCAAAGCTTCGGTTTCGGGTGAAACTATACGCCGGCCGCCCGTTGCCCCGAATTTTTCGGATAATTTAATTTGCTACACGTTTCCGGGAGGGTGCCGTAGTCCGGCCTTCCTTCGCTCCAACTCAGGGGATGGTCGCGGGTTCGACTCCCGAAGTGCTGCCTCCGGGCAGGGCGTCCGCACATTGGTAGGGCCGCCCCGGCTGGCCGGGCGAGTGTTGCCCCACCCGGAAACATAAAACAGGAATTGGGTGCCGTAGGCCGGTGCTACTTCGGGTGACTGTGCCGCAAGGTGTGCGGGTTCGAGCCCTGCCCGGAGCCTCAGAAACTCCGGTGGCGAAACTGGTAGACGCGCAGTAAAAAACCACTGGCTGCCCCTTGCCCCAATTCCTTGCTCACCAACCCTCGCCGGGTGTCGTAGCCCGGCCATACTTCGCACTTTTAATACCCGGGTCGCGGGTTCGAATCCCGCCGTTGGCTGCCAGTGAAGCAGCCGGCGTAGCTCAGCCAGGTAGAGCAGGATATGGAAGGCCGGGCGCTGGTTGCCCCGGCGAGGGAAGGTTTGTAGCGTGGACTCTGCGAGTCCGCGCGTCTGAACGTTCACCCGCGCGG
>JANXMN010000566.1 GCA_025354605.1 Hymenobacter sp.
TGAGGCGGGGCATTCTGGATTGCGTTTTAAAACGTCAGTTGAAGGTCAGCATGACGTGCTTTTTGTTGATGTAGCTGCTTACCTCACCAGGCGGCCGCTGGTGTTGCCTTTCATAATTTCCTCCACCTCGGCCACGGTTACCAGGTTGATGTCGCCGTGGATGGTGTGCTTGAGGGCCGAAGCTGCCACGCCGAAATTGAGAGCTTGCTGGGGGTTATCGTAAGCGAGCGTGCCGTAGATGAAGCCGGCTATGAAGGCATCGCCTCCGCCGATACGGTCGACAATGGGGTTAATCTCATGGGTGACGGTTTCGAGAAACTGCCGGCCGTCGTAGGCAATGCCCTGCAGGCCATTGTGCGAGGCGCTGTGCGTGCTGCGGCGGGTGGTAATCATCTGCCGCACCTGCGGAAACAGCGCCATCACCTGCCCGGCCACCGACACGAACTTGTTGTCGGCCCCAGCTTCGGGCACGATGCCGAACAGGTCTTCGGCGTCGTTTTCGGAGCAGACGATGAGGTCGCAGCCGGCCACCAGCTCGGGCATCACGGCCTGGGCCGTTTGGCCGTACTGCCACAGGTTGCGGCGGTAGTTCACGTCGGCCGATACGGTGAGGCCCAAGCGGCGCGCGGCGGCAATGGCCTGGCGCGTGGCCTCGGCCGCGGTGGCCGAAATAGCGGGCGTGATGCCCGTCCAGTGCAGCCAGCCGGCATCTTTCAGAATTTCATCCCAGTCGAACTTGGCAGGGTCGAGGTTCGCGAAGGCCGAGTTGGCGCGGTCGTACACCACCTTGCTCGGGCGCATCCCCGCCCCTACTTCCAGAAAGTACAGGCCGAGGCGGTCGCCTTCGTACACGGTGGCGTCCATGTTCACGCCCAGGGCGCGGAACTGCGCGGCGGCGGCGCGGCCCAGGTCGTTGTCGGGAAAGCAGGTGACGTGGGCGGCGGGCACGCCCAGCCCGGCCAGCGAAGCCCCCACGTTGGCGTCGCCGCCGCCGTAGGTGATTTCGAGGCCGCTGGCCTGCGCGAACCGGTAGTTCAGCGGCGGCGAGAGCCGCATCATGATTTCGCCAAACGTGACAACTTGCTTCATGGAGGTTGGGGTCTTGGGGGCTTAGAAGAACGTCATGCTGAGCGCAGCGTAGCGGAGTCGAAGCATCTCGCTCGCAACGTTGAACGATTGAGTTACTACCACACGCGAGATGCTTCAACTCTGCTGCGCTGCGCTCAGCATGACGTTCTAGGTTTTCACTCTGTTACTACTGCGGCGGGCGTTTCAACCACCACCTTGCCAAAGCCGAAATACGCCTTGGCGTTGCCGTAGCAGATATCCTGCACCATGCCGCCAAGCAATTCCATATCCGCCGGCATCTCGCCGTTTTCCACGTCGGTGCCGAGCAGGTTGCAGAGCACGCGGCGGAAATACTCATGGCGCGGGTAGGAAAGAAAGCTGCGCGAATCGGTGAGCATGCCCACGAAGCGCGCGAGCAGCCCCATGTTGCTCAATGCGTTGAGCTGCTTCTCCATGCCGTCTTTCTGGTCGAGGAACCACCAGCCGGAGCCGAACTGCACCTTGCCGGCCACCGAGCCGTCGTTGAAGTTACCAATCATCGTGGCAATGAGTTCGTTGTCGGCCGGGTTCAGGTTGTAGATAATGGTTTTGGCGAGCTTGTTCTGCCCGTCGAGCCGGTCGAGGAAGGCCGAGAGCGCGCGGCCCTGCGGGAAGTCACCGATGCTGTCCCAGCCCGTGTCGGGGCCCAGCTCGCGGAGCATGCGCGAGTTGTTGTTGCGCAGCGCGCCGAGGTGGTACTGCTGGGTCCACCCCTTTTCCCAGTCCATTTCGGCCAGCAGCACCAGCAGGGCTGATTTCAGCTGGATATTCTCGGCCGCCGTCAGCTCGCTGCCGCCGCGGATTTTGGCGAAGCTGCCCGCCACGGCGGCGGGCGTATAGGCCGCGGCGTAAATCTGCTCCAACCCGTGGTCCGACAAGCGGCAGCCGAGGCTGGCGAAAAAGTCGTGGCG
>JANXMN010000007.1 GCA_025354605.1 Hymenobacter sp.
AGCGAAGCATCGCGCTCGAATCGTTCAACGATTGATATTACTACTGCCACAAGCTACATGCTCCGCTCGGCCTAGCCGTTCTAACAAAATCGTTTTGACCTTTCAAAGGTAACGGCTGGCACCACGAAAAAAGCCCCGGCGTAGTGCCAGGGCTTCGTTGCGATAACCGATTTGGCCAGTTGCAGCCAGAAAGCCACGGGCCGGGCCGCCGGCAGTCAGAAAGGGAGCTGGTCCAGCTCCGGCTCTTGCCGGAAGGTGTGCTGCGGCTCCGCTACGGCGGCGCTGCTCGCTTCGGGCGCAGTGCCCGGCCCGTGCGGACGGCCGCCCAGCATCGAAATCTCATCGGCGATGACTTCGGTGATGTAACGCGTCTGCTGGTCTTTGTCCTGATACTGGCGGGTGCGCAGCTTGCCTTCGATGTACACCTGTTGGCCCTTTTTGAGGTACTTATCGGCCATATCTGCCAACCCGCGCCAAGCCGAGATATTGTGCCACTCGGTCCGTTCCACGCGGTTACCCTGCTTGTCTTTGTAATACTCGTTGGTAGCGAGCGTGAAATGAGCCACGCTCACTCCCCCTTCGAGGTGACGCACTTCGGGGTCCTTGCCCAGATTGCCTACCAGAATCACTTTGTTTACACCGGCCATATTAATGCACGTTAGGAAATACGAAATCGACCAAGCCACCCGGCCTGCCCTTGCTTCAAAGGTACTAGCTTAAATTCGATTCGCAAGATATTTTACTAATATTTTTTGCCGATAAATCTAAAATTATTGGGAACTACCTAGGCTTTAGATTCTGCTCAACATAGTTAGCAATGAGTTGCGGCTTGGGCAGCGCCTCAATCTCAGCCGGCGAGTAGGCGCGCAGGCCTAAGTCCCGCAATGTGGCAGTCGGCAATGCTTCCGTCAGCAGCAGGTCGTGGAAGCGCACCTCCAGCTTCTGGTGGCTCAGTACGTGGCGGTAGGCAGCCGTCGGTTCGGCGGCTTGGCGGGTATCGAGAGATGCGCCCAGCGCTTCGAGATGACGGGCCAGCTCAGCGGGGGGCAACTCGGGCGCGTCAGTCTCGGCTAGGGCAAAATCATAAAGGCCCTGCCAAATATCCTTCTCGCCCCGCTCGCGCAGATATACGAGGCCACCGTAGCGCAGCACAAAATAGTGGAAATGGCGCGTACGGGCTTTTTTGCCCTTGCTCTTTACCGGCAGTAGCGCTACCTGCCCGTGCTGAAAAGCCCAGCAACTGGCTTGCATCGGGCAAAACAAGCAATCGGGCTTAGCAGGAGTGCACTGGATGGCCCCGAACTCCATTATAGCCTGATTGAAGTCAGCGGGCGCGGTGGCCGGAATGTGCTGGTCGGCCACTGCCTGAAACTCCTTACGCGAGCTGGGCGCGGCAATGTCGGAGTGCAGGCCAAACAGTCGGGCCAGTACCCGGTACACGTTGCCATCGAGCACAGCTACCGCCTCATCAAATGCAAAAGAAGCAATGGCAGCGGCCGTGTAGGGGCCAATACCGCGTAGCTGCAGCAAGCCGACGTAGGCGCTGGGGAAGTGGCCACCGTATTCTTCTACTACCTGGCGCGCGGTTTGGTGCATGTTACGGGCTCGTGAGTAATAGCCCAAGCCCTGCCAGTAGCGCAGCACCTCCGCTTCGGGGGCCGCGGCCATCGCCTGCACGGTGGGGTAGGCAGCCAGGAAAGTGTTGTAATAGGGGAGGCCCTGCGCCACACGGGTTTGCTGCAGGATGACTTCGGACAGCCAGATGGCGTACGGGTCGCGGGTGTGGCGCCAGGGCAGGTCGCGGTGGTGGCGCGGATACCAAGCCAGTAGGGCCGAAGCCAGAAAGGAAGGCTGAGGGGTTTGTTTTGTCAAAATTTTGAAAGCGAATAATTTGACCCCGCCACTTGTTTGTGCGGGTAGATTGGTAAAACGAAAAAATGGGACTACCTTTGTGGCCCCAATTCAAGGGCGAACCGCTTACCGGGCAAGGGCTTACGCTGGAATTTGGGATTCGTTTTGCCTACAACTGTATTTTTTTCAACCACCTAAGTACCATACCAACGTGACGAAAGCTGAGGTAATCGCCGAAATCTCCACGAAGACCGGCATCGAGAAAGCTGATGTATTGATGACTGTTGAAGCCTTCTTCAAAGTTGTGAAGGAT
>JANXMN010000071.1 GCA_025354605.1 Hymenobacter sp.
ATGCGTCTGCGCCCACAACTGCGGGTCGCAGAAATGCGTCGAAATACTCATCCCGCAAGCTACTACCCACCCCCCATAAGGCCCCACAAAAAACGCCGACCTGTTGGCCGGCGCTTTTTGAAGATGTGGGTAAGGACAAGGCTCTGAATTAGAGTCGGGGCTTTTTGCGTTTCAGGAAATGGCTAATCACATTGATAGGTATCGGGCTGAGAGAGGACGGATTGCCGCGTTGCGCTGCGCTCCACTCGCAATGACAAGCGGGCTACGGCAGCACCTTCAGCATAAGCTGCGACGCTTGCTGCGGCGAGTGGTAGAGACGGTGCGTAGCGGCCTGGAAATCGGCCTCGTCGGCGGTGTAAATATTGTCGACGTACTTCTGTGGGTTGCGGTCGACCAGCGGGAACCAGGTGCTTTGCACCTGCACCATAAGGCGGTGGCCGGGCTGGAAGGTGTGCAGCAAATCCTGCAGCGTGAAGGGCACGGCCGTAACCTGGCCGGGCACAAAGGGCTCAGGCTTGCTGAAGCTGTTGCGGAAACGGCCGCGCATTACCTCGGAGCGCACCATTTGCTGGTAGCCACCGAGGTGCACGGCCGGGTTCAGGCGGGGGTTATCGGGGGTGTTGTCGGGGTACACGTCGATGATTTTCACCACCCAATCGGCATCGGAGCCGGTGGTGGCCACTTGCAGTAGGGCCTGAATGGGGCCGGCCAGGGTGAGCGGGGCCGTCAGCACATCGGTCTGGTAGGTAAGCACGTCGGGGCGGCGGCTGGCGAAGCGCTGGTCGTCGGTCATGTACTCGCGGGTCATGCCCACGGTGGTGGCCTCGGAGAAGGGCACGGGGTGGGCCGGGTCGCTCAGAAACTGGTCGAACTCGGGGCCGGCGGCGGGCTTTTCGAAACCAATTTTGCCGTTGGGCTGGAAGTACAGCGTCTTCTCCTGCGCGGCTTTGGGCGGCCAGGCATCGAAGGTGCGCCACTGGTTGGTGCCGCCCTCGAACATGGTGGCCTCGGGCAGGCTGGCGGGCTGGCCGTCCTTGAGGTAGGCCTTGAAGAACGGGGCTTCGATTTCCTTCTGGTAGTAGAGCGAGGGCGAGGGACCGTAGGCGGCGTTGCCCACCAGCTCGCCCAGGCCGCGCGCCCAGCCGCCGTGCACCCAGGGGCCCATCACGAGGCGGTTGGCCAGGCCGGGGTTCTGGTTTTCGATGGATTTGTAGATATTGAGCGCCCCGAACAGGTCCTCCGCATCGTTGAAGCCGCCCACGGTGAGCACGGCGGTGCCCTTCTGCAGGTTTTTGAGGTGGGGGCGCAGGTCGCGGGCCTGCCAGTAGTCGTCGTAGTTGGGGTGCTGCATCATCTCGTTCCAGAACGCGACCTGGCCCTTGTAGTAGTGGGCATCGGCGTTTTTTAGCGGCCCCATCTTCAGGAAGAAGTCGTAGCCATCGGGGGTGCCGTGCCGGAAGCTGGGGTTGCCGGTGGGCGTGGGCTGCGGCCGGGGCAGGCCGAACGAGGCCAAGAAGTTGAAGGCGTGGGGCAGGAAAAACGCGCCGTTGTGGTGGAAGTCGTCCCAGAACCAGTCGGCGATGGGGGCCTGGGGTGAGGCGGCTTTCAGGGCCGGGTGGCGGGCCAGCAGGCCGGTGGCCGTGTAGTAGCCGGGGTAGCTGATGCCCCACTGGCCGACGCGGCCGTTGTTTTTGGGGGCCTCCTTGCTTTTGAGCAGCCACTCGATGGTGTCGAAGGTATCGGTGCTCTCGCCTACATCGGCTTTGCCTTGGTGAACCTCCTTTTCGGGGCGCACGTCCACGAACTGGCCCTCGCTCATGTAGCGCCCGCGCACGTCCTGGTACACGAAAATGTAGCCCTCGTGCAGCATCGTCGAGCTGGGGCCGAGGGCTTTTTTCAGGCTGGTCGACTTGTAAGGTCCGATAGCGTAGGGCGTGCGGTTCAGCATAACCGGGTAGCGCACCTGGCCGGCATCAGTGGGCGCGTACACGATGGTGTACAGCTTCACGCCGTCGCGCATGGCCAGCTGGTGCTCCGACTTTTTATAGTGCTGCTGAATGTAGAGCGTATCGGCCGCCAGGGTGGCCTGCTGGGCCTTGTCGGCCTCGGAGGGCAGCGGGTAGGTGAGCGGGGACTGGGCGTGGGCGGCAAGCCCGGCCACGCCCAGCAGCGACAGCAGCAACAAGGGTTTCTTCATAAGAACAAGGGGTTGGGGACGCTTGGGTAACGGCCCAAAGGTATTCGCGGCCCGCTACTTGCGCGCCTCGCCCGTGGCCGGCGCGGCGGCGGCCGTGCGGCTTTGCGGCCAGCGCCCCTGCATGATGAGCAGGCGCTTCACGTTGTCGACTTCAATCTCATCGGGCTGGGTAGCCAGCACCCGCAGAATATCCTTGCCCGAGCGCCCGCCAAATATCACCACCTTAAAACCGGCCGCGTGGGCCTGCTGGCACTGCTCGGGCGTCACGCGGTCGGCATCGAGCACGAGGGTGTGCACCTTCTCGGTTTTGGCCACTTTCAGGCCGAAGGCAAACTCATCGGAAGCCATTTCCAGCCCCACCCGGATGCCCGGCATGGCCGCGCGGGCCAGGCGGACTGTGGGGCCTTCTTCGGTCACGAGCAGCACCTTGCCCAGCGGCACGTGGGCGCGGGCGAGGCTGGCGGCCAGCTGGCGCACCAGCAGCGGGGTGCGCGCGTGCTGGTGGCCGGTGGGCAGGCACTGGTCGTCCTCGTGCAAATCGAGGTGGATGAAGGGGAAGCTGGGGCGGCGGTTGAGGCGGGTCAGCAGGGTATCGAAGGTGATGGGGCGCTCCTTCTGAATGAGGTCGTAGGGGAAGCCGCCGCGGTAGCGCGCCTGGGTGATTTCGGCCGCCGTGCGCTCGCTGATGCAGCCGGTGCCGGTGCTGCCGTCCTGCATTTTCTGGTCGTGGTACACCATCACCACGCTGTCGCGGCTCATCTGGATATCGATTTCGATGCCGTCGGCCCCGCGCAGCAGGGCCCGCCGGAAGCCCCGCCAGCTGCTCGGCGGACGGTAGTTGAAGGGGCTGAGGGCGGTGTAGAAGCCGGAGCCCGCGTGGCCCAGCACCACGAGGTTGGGGTTGGCACCCGGCTGTCGGCCCACGCAGCCCGCCAGCGCGAGCACAACGAAAAGGGCCCCGATGGCCCCAAAGCGGAAGAAATAGTTTCGCATGTAAATACCTCCGGCTAGGGCCGGTAGCGTCGTGAACGAGAAGTTGCCGCCGGGGTTGGGCACGGGCGGGCTTTTTTACCCGGCGGTCGGTAGCTCCGCATCGGCCAGGGCGGCCCGGGTCGGGCGGGGCTGTTCGAGCAGGCCGAACAGGAAGGTGAGCGCCACCACCAGCCAGACCGAAAACCATACGTCGCTCAAATAGTGCGCGCCCAGCACCAGCCGGCCCAGCCCGATGAGAGCCGGCAGCAGCAGCAGCGGCCCCCGATACTTCGGAAACGCCAGCGCCAGCGGCCAGAACAGACTGCAATAAACCGCCGTGTGGTACGAAGGGAACGAGTCGTTGTGCGGGCCGGTTGCCCACAGGCCGGTGCCCGCGTAACCGCCACCAAACTGCACCTCGGGCCGCAAGCGGTGTACCACGCCCTTCAATACGTTGGCCAGCACCATGCTGAACTCGTGGGTGAGCAGGAGCACCAGGAACAGCGTGGCCGCCTTCTTTTTGAGCACATAGCGACCAAAGGCAAAGGCTAGCCCCAGCCCCAGGAAGATGATGGGCAGGCCCAGCACGTGCGTCATCAGGGCCTCGTGCACGGCATCGGCCCGGCCGGTGAGCGCGTTGAAAAACGGGGCCGACCAGGTGAAATGCCCATGAGTGAAGCCGGCCAGCGGCTGGTCGATAAACAGAATCAGCAGGGCACAGGCCGGCAGCGAGATGGCCGTGAATACAAGAAACTGGCGGAGTGTCATGGCGGAAAGGTAGCGCGGACGCTGCGAGTCCGTAAG
>JANXMN010000095.1 GCA_025354605.1 Hymenobacter sp.
AACTGCCCAGCACCCCGGCCAGGATGTGCTAACCGGCACTTTCGACACCCATCTTACTGGAGTCCATTTACAGGTGGAAAAATTTGATATATTATTGATTTTCAAGAATTATATCTGTTTTTTCTGCGCGATTCGGGTGCCAATATAGCTGCAACGTAGTGTACTCTAATAGTAACTGGCTCAGCTGTGCCTATTACCGGGCTCGCGGCACCGCAGCAGATGGAAATATAGATGGCTTTACAATTGGTCTCTCACTCGGCTACGGTTTTGGCTATTTAGTTAAATCTGGCTCACAGGCGCAACTCACGCAATGATGCTACGCGCAAACTATGCACCAAATGAGACTTCCTGACCTAAGCTAATACTCCCCGATTTCCTTTCAAACCCTATTTTCCTTTTCCCATTTTCATGAAAACGAAACATTACTTACGCACCTCGGCCCTGGCGCTGACCAGCCTGCTGGCGGCCGCCGGCTGCGCCCAAAAAGAGACGGACGCGCCAATGCCGCGCGTGGGGCAGACTGCCACGAGTCCCACGGCCACTTCGGGGCTGGCGCGGGCCAAAGAAGCGTGGAGCGCGTTTGTGAGCCGCGTGGAAGGCGGCGGGGCGCTCGACCCGCTGAAGCAGTACGTGAGCAAAGCCACGCAGGTGGCCAACGGCGACGGCAAGACGGCGCGGCCTATGCGGCCCAAGTATGATGCGGCCCAGCCCGAGGCCCTGCCCAAGAGCGGGCAGGCGGGCAGCCGTTATCCGGCCGATGAAGTGCCCTGCGATGGCGGCGGCGGCGGGGGCTATTACCCGCCAGCTGTCACTTCCACTTTCGTCTCTTCTGAGGGGGTAGATATTGGGGCGAACCCAACCTTAAATCCTAACAATTACATAGTTGAATTGGATTTAGAGGTGAGCACTTCATCCTCTGTCGGTCCGCATCCCGGGTCCTCTCTACTCCGCTTAGACTTAAACAAAGGTGCCGGAGGGAAATACATCTACCTGACCTTTACTCGCGGTCAGAACTTAACTCCTGGGGTGAATTATGGGCAGCTTTTCCTAACCCGTATTACGGCTCAAACCAGCAATATTCTGCGAGTTATCATCGACCAACGTGGCTGCCCTGACTATTATCATGACGTTATTAATGGCAATCACTCGCAATGGATTCAGACGAATTTTGTTGATTTGAACGACGGTGCCGGAGGTAAGTTTATTTATGCTTACCAATCTAATGAGGTGGTCTAGCTAGGCCGCACAGAGTTGGGACGTGGTTTGCAAGTGGGTTTCGAAGTGATTGGGGGCGAGATAGCCGAGGGCCGAATGCCGTCGTTCGGCGTTGTAATAGGCGAGATAATGGCTGATTTCCAGCCGCGCTTCCGTGAGATTGCGGAAGCTGCCGCCGTCGAGTAATTCGGCTTTGAGCCGACTCCAAAAGGATTCGGCGTGGGCATTATCGTAGCAATTACCTCGGCGGCTCATGCTTTGCAGCGCCTCGTGGCGCGCCAGTAAGTCCTTGAATCGGGTGGCCGTGTATTGGCTGCCCTGGTCGGAATGGACCACCAGCCCAGCTGCTGGCTGACGCACGGCTAAGGCGCGGCGGAGCGCCTCGCTGACCAGGTCTTCGGGCATGGATTCGCGCACGTCCCAGCCGACCACCTTGCGCGAGTAGCGGTCCAGCCAGGTGGCCAGGTACAGCCAACCGCCGCCCTGTTTAGGCAAGTAGGTGATGTCGCCCACCCACACCTGATTCGGGACGGTGGGGGCCGGTTGGCCCAGCAAGCGATTGGGAGCCGCCCGCACGTTGGGGTCGGAGTCGGTGGTGCGGGGCACAAACGAGCGGGGCTGCTGGGCGCGCAGACCGGCGGCGGCCAGCGTCCGTCGAATGCGCCAGCGGCCCACCGAGTAGCCTTGGGCCTGCAGTTCGGCCCGCAACCGACGGGTGCCATAGCGAGCAGAATGCCCCTTAAATGCTGTCCGGACCGCTACTTGCCAAGCGGGTTCCGGGACGGGCAGCCGGCGCCGCTGCCATGCGTAGTAGGCGCTGGGGGCCACGTGTAACGCGTCGCAGAGCTGGCGCACCGGCACCTGGGCCTGGCGCTGGGCGATGTATTGGTAAGCGCTCACCGGGTCGGCTGGCCGAAGATGACCAAGGCTTTTTTTAAAATATCGAGCTCCTGCTCGGCCCGCTTCAGACGGGCCCGCAGCGCGCGCACTTCCGGGTCACGCGCCACCTCGACACTGCCTACTTCGGCCACGAGTTGCGCTTGCTGCCACCGGTAGAGCAACTTGGGGCTGATGCCCAGTTGCTGCGCCGCCGCCTGCGTGCTCCGGCTTTCCGTTGCCAAGCGCAATGCCTCGGCTTTGAAGGCATCGTCGTATTTGCGCCGCTTATCCGGCGTGGTCTTGCTCTTTTTTGCGGTCATGACTCAGGAAATATACGTCCTGCTTCTGTGCGCCTCGACTAGACCACCTCAGATTGATGGTCAACTCACTTTAGGACAAGACACCCCGAAATTCGTCCAATTGGCCTCGTTGTTTTCCGTTCCTAGTCTCGTGCGACTCCTTGTGCTGCTAGGGTTTACCCGACCGCCTCATCCTATACCCGGCAATTTGTCTTAGTGCTGGTAATAACTCAAATCGTACGAGTGAATGGCTGACGTATCGCTTAAAAGCGTGTAGCTGTACTGGGCGCAGTCCACAAAACAGGCGATACTGAACTTCGTTTTGGACCGCTTCAACGCACCCTGGGAAGCTTTGTCGCCGTACAGGCTGGCCCGGTGGACCATCCAGTCGATATCCATCGCCTCCTCTACCAGGTAAGCCAGCACCGCCTCGTTGTCCCGGTGCTGTCCCAGCAGGCCGGAGAAGCGCACGAGCGTTTGTTTTAGCAACCAACTCGTCAACGGCAGGGCTTGCTTGTAGGGCCGGGTGAATCCGCCCGCCTGATAGAGAAAGCGCTTGACGGCTTGGCGACGCATCGCGGGGATTAATCGTTTGACGAACGCCGCGTTGATGTTCTCCCGCTGCTGCCGGTGGGCATCGCCGAGCATGCTCACGACAAAATCTACCCCGTTGAGCAGGACATCCAGCGGCTCGTAATCCGGAATCGTACCGACTACCACTGCTAAGTTAGGGTCTTGCATTTTCAGGTTTTCCGGATTTCGAACCAAGGCTCGCACGCGATGACCTTCGCGAAGCGCGAGTTCGATGAAATGTTTTCCAGTTCGGCCCGTACCGCCGAAAATGAGATAGGTGTGGGTTGGCTGCGTCATGTCGTTTCGTGTCAGGTTGCGGGTGGTTGAAGCACTAGCCGGAAGTCCCTGGGGCACCGAGCAGCGCCCGGCGGCGCTGTTTTGCCAGGTACCAAGTGCGAGCAAAATTATGCGGCACGCTTTGTATGATGGATGCGTCATCGTTCAGAGTATATTTGCCATCGTACAAAACTTGCTTTTATGGACGCCTTATCGGACGTGCTGGCGCTGCTCAAAATCCGCAGCTATCTGTATGGCGGCTTCGCGGCGGGGGGCGACTGGTGCTTGTCATTCGGTCCGCACTTCGGGAGCCTCAAGTTTTACACGGTGGCCACGGGCGCGTGCTGGCTGGCCGTCGAGGGCGTGGCCGAGCCGCTGTGGGTGCAGGCCGGCGACTGCCTGCTGCTGCCGAGCGGGCGGGCCTTCCGGGCGGGCACCGACTTGGCCTTGCCCGCCGTGGACGTCTTTTCCCTGGTGCCCGGCGGGGCGACCGGGGGCACGACCGTGTACCAGGGCGGGGGCGAGGTACTGATTTTGGGCGGTTTTTTCACCCTGGCCGCCGAGCAGGCCACTTGGCTGCTGGACGTACTGCCGCCGGTCGTCCACATTCAGGCCGTGGCGGACAAGGCCGTGTTGCGCTGGACGTTGGAGCAGTTGCGTCAGGAAGTAATCGTTCCCCGGCCCGGCGGCCTGGTGCTGTCGCAACAGCTCGCGGGCCTGCTGCTGGTGCAGGTCTTGCGGCTGCATATGACGGCGGGCGGCACGGGCTGGCTGGGCGCGCTGGCGGACGTGCGGCTGCAAGCGGCGCTCACGGCCCTCCACGCGCGGCCCGGCCAGCGCTGGACCGTACAGGCGCTGGCCCAGCAAGCCGGCATGTCGCGGACGGGCTTTGCGGTACACTTTCGCCAGCAGGTCGGGCAAGCGCCCCTCACCTACCTGGCCCACTGGCGCATGCAGCTAGCCAAAGAACGGCTAACGTCCTCCACAACCTCCCTCACCGAGTTGTCCCAGGCCCTGGGGTATGAGTCGGAATCCGCTTTCAGTACCGCCTTCAAACGCATAACCGGCTACTCTCCCCGGCATTATCACCAGCGGCTGGCGGTAACATCGCCTGCGGCGTAGTCCTTGACAAGGCGCATCAAAAAGGGTGGTGCAGTGGGGCTAAGCGGCCAGCGG
>JANXMN010000133.1 GCA_025354605.1 Hymenobacter sp.
CGGTGCGCCCGGCCGGGCTCCGTGGCAGGAGACCCAAGATGAATTTGGCCAGAGTTGGTTTGCCACCGAGGTGCAGCATATTTGGGTCTATTCGCATGAAATCAACCGCTTTGGCGACAAGGAATTCATGGTGGCCAACCCCCGAACGGGCACGCGGGTGTACTTCCGGCCCGTCGATTACCACGATGGACAGTTCAAGAACATTGCCAGCGCCACGGGCGAGTTCGGGCGGGTGTACGCCAACACGCTGGGCACTATCGTGGTGGTGGCCACCGGCGGCGCAGCCCTCGAAGCCGGAGGCGGGGCCCTGATTTCGGAATACGCCGCCCCGTACTTGACAAGAGAGGCATTAACCGGATTCGCAGTTCGGGCTGGCAGGGATGCTAGCATTCAACTTGTCAGCACTTTTGCTACGACAAAGGGGTCATTCTTAAAACGTGGAAGTAATGCATTCGCTAGACTCAATGGTACTTCTATCTTGGTTGCTGGTATACTTAATACTGAAGGGTTGGAGTTGAGACTGCCAGCGAAACTTTTGATGGCGACGGGTACCGCTGCGGCGGGAAACTTGGTTACAATGAGTTATGCCAACATAAGCGAGCACGGCAACTTCATATATGGAGTGGACCTGCACGACCATAAAGAAAGGAACGAATTTCTTGTTGGTATTGGCGTAAGCGGCGCGTTGGACGTGGGAACTGAATTGGGGACGGGACTGCTGGCACCACGGGCAGCCCGACTCATGCGGGGGATTATCGCAACGGGTTCAGGCCGTGCCGTACCGGCCACCTTGCGTGCTGTGCAGGCCTCACGCTTCACATTGCCGTTGTCATTTGGCATTGGTTCAACAGCAGAAAGCATTCGAAAAAAGGTGGAGAATCAAATAAAGGAAAAGGAGAAAAAGGAAGAACAGGAAAAAGAGAAAATGCATCACCACGCCAGTGGCCGTCCTAGGAGTACGGCGACAAACCATCACGGCAAATGAATGAGTCTCCAATGACACTGTGGCGCTGGCTGCGCCAAAACGGACCCTTTCTATTCCTCGGGTTGATAGCTGTTGGTGTCCTCTATGCCAGCCATGTTTTTAACGTCGGTCATGAACGGGCCAAATTCACGATTGGCTATTTAACAGGCTACGTGTACCAGAAAAGTGGAAAATCCTATAACTTCCGCTTTGGGGTGCAGGGCACCGAGTACGAAGGGCAAAGCCTGTCCAACAAGCACATGGACGACCGCGACGGGGGCCGTTTCGTGGTCGAGTACGACAGCTTAGACCCTGGCACCAACGTGGGCCATTTTGACGTATTCGTTCCCGACAGCATCCGCCAGGCGCCGGCCAACGGCTGGACCCGCCCGCCCTTCCCCGTGCCTGCCCGCTTACTCGACCGCGGCAAAGAGGCCGAGGAGAAGGACAGCAAATGAGTAACTCCCCGATGGCTGTCTGGTCTTGGTTGCGTTCCTACGGTTCGTTCGTGTTTTTGGGACTGGGATTGGTGGGCGTGCTGTATGCCGGCCACATCTTCAATCTGGCACACCAGCGGGCCAAGTTTACGGTGGGCTACCTGACAGGCTACGTGTATCAAAAGAGCGGCAAGCGCTATAATTACCGCTTCGAGGTGCAGGGCACCGAATACGAAGGACAGAGTTCGTCCGACAAGGGCATGGATGACCGCGACGGGGCCCGTTTTGTGGTCGAGTACGACAGCTTAGACCCTGGCACCAGTGTGGGCCATTTTGACGTATTCGTTCCCGACAGCATCCGCCAGGCGCCGGCCAACGGCTGGACCCGCCCGCCCTTCCCCGTGCCTGCCCGCTTGCTCGACCGCGGCAAAGAGGCCGGGGAGAAAGAAAGCAAATGAGTAACTCCCCGATGGCTATCTGGTCTTGGTTACGCACCTATGGTTGGTTTGCGTTATTGGTCCTGGGCATCGTCGGCACTTTTTTCGTCGCGCATCAAACCAAGCTCAGACACCAACGGGCCAAATTCACGATTGGCTACTTGACAGGCTACGTGTACAAGCCCAAGAGTGGCAAGTACTACAACTACCGCTTCGAGGTGCAGGGCACCGAGTACGAAGGGCAAAGTGAGCCCGACAAGGGCATGGACGATAGCGACGGGGCGCGATTCGTGGTCGAGTACGACAGCACCCACCCCGGCACTAGCCTGGGCCACTTCGTTGTACTCGTTCCCGACAGCATCCGCCAGGCGCCGGCCAACGGCTGGACCCGCCCGCCCTTCCCCGTGCCTGCCCGCTTACTCGACCGCGGCAAAGAAGGCAAATGAGAAAGCGCGCAAATAAGCGCCTCTCCGAAAGCCCCAATCAAGTTGGGCCGTAGCCTGGGCGCTGGGCCAGGTGATGGTGCGCGAGCTGGTGCTCGACTCGCGGCAGTGAAGCCCAAGCGCGGCAGGCTTACCAAGGGCCTTTTTTCAGTTCCCGCGCAGTCATTCGCCGGTATGGTCGTTCCTCCTTGCTGTCGAATCGGCGAATAAGCAGGTGCTTGGGGCCCTGCCGGGTAACATAGTAGCTGTACACCGTACCCGGCCGGATGATGTCCCGCTCGGCCAGGGCAATGCGGTAGCCCTGGCTTTTCGCATCGGTGATGGCAACGGTGCAGCCGAAGTAGCCCGGGTCGCCCACCACAATGCTGTCGCCGGGCAGGGGCGAGTATGCCAGCACGGCCTCGCCATTGTCGTTGGTAAACGTACTGGCCGGCTGATTTTTGCTACGAATCTGTAGGTGGCGTTCGGGCTGCTGCGTGGCTGCATCAGTTACCGCGAAGCAGAAGCGCGGGGTGAGTGCATTGGTGGCGCAAGGCATTGCCTGCACCGAGCCGGGCGGGCTCAGCGCTTCGAACTGCAGGTTGAGAACCCCGTCCTGAAGCGTGTAGGTACCGTGGCCATGCGCGTTTTCGGTGCAGGAACCGTAGCGATACGCAAACCGAGCCCCCGAAAACCGAAACGACTCGCTGGTAAACAATACCAGGCCCCGTTTCGAATCGGCCTCAAAAACGCCATCCAATGCCTGCCCCCGAACAGTACCCGTGAGCATCGCCAGCCAGCAGCCGACTAGTAGAATGAATCTCATTCCGTTAAAACAATAGGTCTATTGCGGCAAGTTAATCGAGCAAATGAGCGCCGCGCTTACTGCTCCCCCTCCAAACGGCTTTTGCCCCTTTGCCGATGATATTTTTGAGGAGCAGCACCAAGTAGTTTGCCTTGCATGACGCCTTGCAGCAGGAAGTGCGTTTTCCTGATTTTGGTAATCCGATAACGATAGATATCCCCACTATCGACCGGCGCTCCCACCCGGTATGGGGATGGTGTTTTAAAGTACAGCCAAAGGGTATCGGCCTGCACCTTGTAGGTACCACGGCCGCTGTAGGCTCCTACGTCAGTAGACTCCAGATACACGAATTGATGGCCGCTAAAGCGAAAGTGCTCGGTGACGAATGCCGGATGCCGCGCCGGTTGATAAACCCCGTCCGCGAGCTGGGCCGCCGCCGTACCCGGCCCGGCCAAAAGCGCGCAGCAGAAAAGCCGTTGATATTTCATGGCCTAAAGAAACGCGACCAGCCGGCATCTGTTCCTCGCTGGCCCGGCGCATTTCCCGTCCGGGCCCACTGCGTTGCGCCCGCGCTACAACTTCCGTCCGCTACACCTGTTTCCAGCCCAGGCTCACGGGTTGGGCCCGCGTCCCGACAGGCCGCAACTTCTGCCGACGTGCTGCGAGCCACCGAGCGTCTTGGTTTCCTCCCCGAAAAAGCTGGCGCGGCGCAGCAGAATGGGGCCAGCCCCGCGTTGGTATGCGACGATTCAGTGCAGCCTTCGAATTACGATTGGGCGCTGGGACCGCGGCCGTAATTTCCCACCATGAAAAACCGACTACTCCCCGCCCTGCTGCTGGGCGCTTTGCTGGCCGTGCAGCCAGCGCGCGCCCAGCTGCCCGCCCGCGCCGCCTTTGCTTCCGACGAAGCGGCGGCCCGGCACAGGGCGGCGTTTGTGGCGGCGGTGCGGGCGGCCGGTCTGCGGCGGCCCGCCGAAAACTATTACTACAAATACCGCATCGATGTGACCAGAGAAGCGGCCCTACGGCGGGTCGGGCTCGACCTGCGTGAGATGGAGCGTAACATCCGCATCGATGGCGCGCCGGGCTACCAGGAAGCGTCGCTGTTTGCCGACCTAGTGGTACGCGGCAAGGTGCTCAGCCTCGTCACCGATTCGAGCCGCCGGGTGTGCTACCACTCCCGCTACCGGGTGCGCGTGGCCGAAACCTGGCAGGGCCGGCCCGCCGACACCGTAACGGTGCGGCTGGTTACCGGGCCGATAGGGGACACTCCTGGCTTCACCTTTAGCGGAGCCCCCCATCTTGAGGTGGGCGAGGAGGCCATCTTGCACCTGTCCTACGTGGATTTCGCCGCCCATGAGGAAGCTCAGAAAATGGGTTCCTATTTCGGGGCCAATAACGCCGCCCCCGGCGACTTTCAGGTGCTCCTGGCCTCGCCCGTGCAGGGCGAGCAGGTGCTGAGCGGCCACGACCAACGCACCTTGAATCCGCTGGCCGACCTGCGCCGCGACCTCCAGCGCATTGCCGCCATCCTCGACAAGGAGCACTTCTACCAAAAGGCGTTTTAAGCCCGCGACCGCTACTTTTACCCCCGTATTCCCAACCCCCGCTAACTCCCCCACTCCGCATGGCCCAATACCTCGCCGATAACCAGACCCGCTTCCTCAACGAGCTCCTGGACTGGCTCCGCATCCCGTCCGTTTCGGCCGACCCCAAGTTCCACGCCGACATCCTGCGGGCCGCCGACTACCTGAAGATGCGCCTGGCAGAAGCCGGCGTGCAAAACCTCGAAATCTGCCCCACGGCTGGCAACCCCATCGTGTACGGCGACTATATCACCGACCCCGCCAAGCCCACCGTGCTCGTGTACGGCCACTACGACGTGCAGCCCGCCGACCCCTACGAGCTGTGGACCTCGCCGCCCTTCGAGCCCGTCATCAAGGACGGCAACATTTACGCCCGCGGGGCCTGCGACGACAAAGGCCAGGTGTACATGCACGTCAAAGCCTTCGAGATGATGATGAAGGATGGCCAGGGCGGGGTGCCCTGCAACATCAAGTTTATGTTTGAAGGCGAGGAGGAAATTGGCTCCAACAACCTCGGAATCTTCGTGCGGGCCAACAAGGCGAAGCTGAAGGCCGACGTGATTCTGATTTCCGACACCGGCATCCTGGCCAACGATGTGCCTAGCATCGAAGTGGGCCTGCGCGGCCTGAGCTACCACGAAGTGACCGTGACCGGCCCCAACCGCGACCTGCACTCGGGCCTCTACGGCGGGGCCGTGCAAAACCCCATCAACGCCCTTTGCGAGATGATTGCCAGCCTGCACGATGCCAACGGCCACATCACCATCCCCGGCTTCTATGACAACGTGGACGAGCTGAGCGCCGACGAGCGCGCCGAAATGGCCAAAGCCCCCTTCTCCGAAGACGAGTTCAAAAAGAGCATCGGCCTGCCCGACTCCTACGGCGAAAAAGGCTACAGCTCGATGGAGCGCACCAGCATTCGCCCCACGCTCGACGTGAACGGCATCTGGGGCGGCTACACCGGCGAGGGTGCTAAAACCGTCATCGCCTCGCAGGCCCACGCCAAAATTTCGATGCGCCTGGTGCCGCACCAGACTTCGGCCGAAATCACGGCTCTGTTTCAGCAGCACTTTGCCAGCATCGCCCCGGCCGGCGTCACCGTGGAGGTGCGGCCCCACCACGGCGGCGAGCCCGTCGTCACGCCCACCAACTCGGTGGCCTACAAAGCGGCGGCCGATGCCATGGAAACCACCTTCGGCAAGCGCCCGGTGCCCACGCGCGGCGGCGGCTCCATTCCCATCGTGGCCATGTTCAAGTCGGAGCTCGGCCTCGATACCGTGCTGCTCGGCTTCGGCCTGGATTCGGACGCCATCCACTCGCCCAACGAGCATTTCGGGGTCTTCAACTTCTTGAAAGGAATCGAAACCATCCCGCACTTCTACCGCAACTACGCGGCGGCCAAGTAGGCGCTGATTAAGCACAAAAAAGCCCGGCTTCCGCAGTGGAAGCCGGGCTTTTTGGTCAGGGCTCGGCGGGCTAGCGGCCGTTGAACGAGTACGTCAGGTACAGTTGGAAGGCACTGTTGCGGGAACGGGTCTGCTGGGTAATCGTGCCGATGGTAATGGATTGGCGGGTATTGGTGAACTCGCCATTGTAGCGTAGACCAATGCCCAGGCCTTGTTTGCGCTGGTAGCCAAGGCCTGCGAGATAGCCAATATCAAGCGTTTTGTAGTTGTTGCGGTCGACTTGGGTAGTAGTGCCATTGTATATGTCTTGCACCGCTGCCAGCAACCCTATCTGAGGGCCTGCTTCAAAGAATAGCCCATCGGCGTTTACGTGCAATGCCAGCGGCACATCTACGTAGTGGAAGCGCCGGGTGGAGTAGTCACCGGCCAGCGTCCGCGACTTGGCCCCTTTCTGCGAGTACAGTAGCTCGGGCTGAAAAGCCAGCATATCGCTGAGGCCGATGTTGGCGAACCCACCGGCGTGAAAGCCGAAGATGTCCTTATAAAAATCGGCATCAGGCCCAATGATGTCAGAATAGGTAGCGCCGGCTTTCAGGCCCAGCGATACATTGCTGCGCTGCGCGCACACCGCGCCGCTGAAGCCAGCCAGCAGGGCGAGGGTAAATAGAGTCTTTTTCATTAGCATAAATGGGTAGGTAATGAGGCAAAACTACGCGCCCAGCCGTGGCCGGGCCATTGAAACGACCAACCCTGGCTATTGTTGCCCGGCAATGTGCCGGCTTTGTACGGCTCTTGCGAACACCAAAAAGCCCGGCTTCCGCAATGGAAGCCGGGCTTTTGCTTGAGGATGGGCTCCTATTTATTTGCCGCCGCCGAAGGCGTAGCCCAGGCCGAACCAGAACGTGCTGGAACGCAGGCTGCCTTCGCCCAGCTGATTGGCGGCCGAGGTTTTGTAGGCGTGGCTGATGCCGCCGTCGTAGCGGATGTTGGCCGACAGGCCGATGGGCAGCTCGTAGCCCAGGCCCACCACGTAGTTGAAGACCACGGGCGTTACGTCGCGGCTTTTCACGTCGGCTTTGGCCTCGTCGACGGCGGTGAGGGCGAAATTGACTTCGGGGCCAGCTTCAAAATACAGGCCATCGGCGTGGTAGCGCACCGTTACGGGCACGTTAATGTAGTCCACGTCGCGGCTCTTGGTGAGTAGGTCAGTAGCATCGAAATACTGCTTGGTATAGAGCAATTCGGGGTGCAGCGACACGACTTCGGCCAGATACAGGTCGCCCATGAGGCCGGCCTGGTAGGCCGCGTGGCTCACCGACGTGTAGTTGGGGCTGCTGCCCGAGAGGCTGGTGATGCCGTAGGCGGCTTTAATGCCAATGGTGTTGGACTGGGCCTGGGCCGAGGCGATACCAGCGGCGAGGGCGAGGGTAAGGAGGGCTTTTTTCATGGGACGAGACGGCGATAAAGTGGGTGGTGGAATGGCCGGCCGTGCGGCAACGGGCGGTATACTATTTGGGCGAGCGAATGGTTGCTACAATGGCTAGGGCAGTTTCAGGGTTAGTGTACCGGAACGACGTAGGGGCGGGGTCGTACCCGGTAGGGCTTGCCCCAGCCCCTACGTCGTTCTTGACTGTAGACTGACCCCGCAACCGCTCAAACGGCCCCGCTTATTCCCACTAGCTTTTGCCGGCGCCGGGCGGCCCATTGGCCGGAAACGGCGAAGTTGGCCGGGCGTAGCGGGGCGCGGCCGGCCGGGCGCTACTTTTGTAGCTGGTTCAACGAGTAGCTATGCGGTTTCGGGTAATTGTTCAGTTCTTACTGTCGGTGCTGGCGCTGGGCCTGCGCGCCCGGCCGGCGGCCGCGCAGGCCCCCGACACGGCTGCCGCCCCGCCCGCGCCCTTCATCGTGGGGGCTTACGCGCAGGGTAGCATCATTCTGGCCCACACCTACGCCATCCGGCACCTGGTGGCCTCGCACCCCACCGGCTTCGAGCTGAATGCCCAGCAGCAGACCACCGGCGCGGCCCCCTGGCACGCTTGGTACCGGTTTCCGAAAATTGGGGTGGCCGCCACCTACTACGACTTCCACAACCCCGTGCTGGGCTACGCCTTCGCCATTAGCCCCTACCTCAGCAAAAGCTTCTGGCAGGGGCCACGGCACACGTTCAACTTCCGGGTGGGCACCGGGCTGGCCTGGCTCAGCAACCCCTACAACCAGGAAACCAACCACAAAAACACCATAGCAAGCTCGGCCCTGAATGCCACGCTGCAGTTCCGCCTCGAATACGACTACGCCCTCACGCCCCACCTGGGCCTGCTGCTCGGGGCCGGCCTCAACCACTTTTCCAACGGGGCCACCGCCAAGCCCAATTTCGGCGTGAATCTGCCCTCGCTGGTGCTGGGCCTCAACTACCACCAGCAGCGCCCGGTGCCGCACCGGGGCACCTTCGCCCCTGCCCCGCCCGACGTGGGCCACCTTTTTTACAACCTGAGCACCAGCATCGGCTTCCGTCAGCGCAACGAAGCCGACAAGCACCGCTACCTCGTCAACTCCCTCACCGTGGCCGTGGGCCGCCGCATGAACCGCAAGTCGAACCTGCTGCTGGGAGCCGAGGGCTTCTACGACCGCAGCCTCACCGCCCAGCTCGACGACACGCTGCGCACCAGCCTGGCCCGGCCCGCTGTGGGCAAAGCGGGGATATTTGCCGGCCACGAGCTGCTGTTTGGGCGGCTGGTCGTCGTGTCGCATCTGGGTTTCTACGTATTCGCGCCCTACAAATCGAGCACGTTCTACTACGAGCGCCTCGGCCTCAAATACCATCTCACCGACCGCCTCTTCGCCGCCATCGACCTAAAGCTGCACCGCGCCGTGGCCGACGTGGTGGAGCTCAAGGTTGGGGTGAAGCTGTAGTGTAGCGGTGTGTTGAGTAAATTGGGAAAGAAAAAAAGAACGTCATGCTGAGCTTGTCGAAGCATCACTACCGCGCAACGCAATCCAATCGATGGGTTTACTTGCGCGGTAGAGATGCTTCGACAAGCTCAGCATGACGTTCTTTTCTAATTCTGCTGCCCCCCTCCTTACCGCACCGTGTGCTTGGTTATCCATTCCCCAATCACTTGCAAAGCCGTGGGCGAGAACGTCTCCTCAATGGTAGCATATTCGTCGGGTGCTCCGGTTTTGGCAGTCTGAAACAGGTGGTTGAGGCCGGGCAGCTCCCGCACGGTCACGTCGTGGTTGTTGGCGGCTTTAAGGCCGGCGGCGGTGGCGGCTAGGTTGCGGGTGGTGGGCACCTGCACGTCCTTGCTGCCGCCCAGGGCCAGCACGGGGCACTGCACCTTGGCCAGCGTGAGGGCCGGGCGGTCGGCCAGCAGGTGGCGGTAGTCGGGCGAGGTGAGCATGGGTAGCTGGGGCTTCACCTGCGCCGCCAGCTGCGGGCTGATGGCGGCATAATAGAGTAGCAGCTGGCCTTTGGCCTGCATGTCGTCGGGGTTTTTCTGGATAATCTGAGTCATGGCGCGCTGCATTTTTTCGGTGCTGGCCAGTTGGGCAGGGTCGGTGGTTTGCAGGCGGGCCAGGGCCAGCGACTGCTGCACAATCAGCTCGTCGCCGGGCAGGCCGGGGGCGGCCAGCAGCACCAGGAAATCGGGGCCGCCCGGCTGGCCGGCCGCGCCAATGGCCGCCGTGCCGCCCTGGCTGTGCCCAATCAGCCCCACCTGGTTTTTGCGAATACCGTGCTGGGCGCGCAGCCAAGCCAGCGCGGCCTGGGCGTCGGTGGTGTAGTCGGCGCTGGTGCTGCCTTTCAGCGTGCCCCCGCTCTGGCCTACGCCCCGGTCGTCGAAGCGCAGCACGGCCACGCCGTTGCGGGTGAGGTAGTCGGCCAGCACGGCGAAGGGCTGGTGGCCCCGGTAGGTTTCATTGCGGTCTTCCGGCCCCGAGCCGGTGAGCAGCACCACGGCCGGAAACGGGCCCATGTCGGCGGGCACGGTGTAGGTACCGGCCAGCGTGATACCGGCCTGCTCGTTGCGAAACGTCACGTCGGCCGACTGGTAGGGAAACGGCGGCAGCGGCTGCTGCGGGCGCTTGGGGCCGGTGGCAGCCCCACCCCCGGCGCGGGTAAGCGTGAGCGGAAACGCCCGCAGGCCCTGCTGCCACTCACCGGTGAGGTGCTGCCCGTCGGGCGTGCGGCGGCCGGCAAACCGCGCCGTGATGGGCTTGTTCAGGCGCAGGTACACGCTGTCGCCGGGGGCGCGGAAGTCCACCACCAGCCCCGCCACGTTCTGGTCGGTGATGTCGAGCAGGGCTTTGCGCGGGCCACCTTCCGGGTCGCTGAGGTAGAAGCTCAGCTCCAGGGTGGCTACTTCGCCGGTCCAGGCTCCCGTGAGGCTGGCTGGCGGCGTTTGGGCCTGGGCCGCAGCGGAGCCGAGCAGCGCGGCGGCCGGCAGGAGGAAGCGAAAAAAACGAACCATGTGGAAGCGCAAGAATAGCCGGAAGAAACAGAGACGCTAAGCTACTGAATTAGCCCTACTCCCAGCCTGCTGCAACGCAAGCCCTCCCCGCCATGCTTCCGGTGTCCGGTCTTTGCTTGAATAAAAGCGCACAAGCCGTTACCCAACAGTATCACCTCATTTCAACGGCAGGGCACGTCTGCCGCAGCCGGGCCCCACGCATCGCCCCCAACTGGCCTGAACCGGAACTTAACTCAGCGCCTGATACACCACAAACGCGGCGGCATAAGCCAGCCCGGTCATGTACAGCAACTGCGCCAGCGGCCAGCGCCAGCTCTTGGTTTCGCGGTACGTTACGGCCAGCGTGCTCATGCACTGCATGGCAAACACGTAGAACACCAGCAGGGAGAATGCCCGCGCCGGCGTAAAAAAGGCCTGCCCGCTGGCATCGCGCTCAGCGCTCAGCTTCTGTTGCAGCGTGCCCAGGTCGGCATCCTGCCCCACGCTGTAAATGGTCGAAATGGTGCCCACGAACACCTCTCGCGCCGCAAACGAGGTGAGCAGCGCAATCCCGATTTTCCAGTCGTAGCCCAGCGGCCGGATGGCCGGCTCCATGAGGTGGCCAAACGTCCCGGCGTAGGAAGTCTCCAGCCGGGCCGAAGCCACCTGCCGGCTGGTCTCCGCCGCGTCCCAGCGGTGCGCGGCAGCCTGCTGCCGTACCTGCGTTTCGGCCACGGCCTGCTGGCTGCCCGGCCCGTAGCTGGCCAGCACCCACAACAGGACCGAAATTGCTACAATCACCTGGCCGGCCTGCAGCACGAAGGCTTTCACCTTCTGATAGATGGTGATGCCCACGTTCTTCCAGCGCGGCCACTGGTACACCGGAAACTCCATAATAAAGTAGCTCCGCTCGCGCGCCTTCAATACCAGTTTCAGCGCCCAGGCCGAGAACAAGGCCGAAAACAGTCCCAGCAGATACAAGCTCATCAGCGCCACGCCGCGCAGGTTGAAGAGCCCCCAGGCTGCCCGGTCGGGCACCACCAGCGCCACCAGCACCGTGTACACCGGAATCCGCGCCGAGCACGACATGAGCGGGGTCACGAAAATCGTAATCATTCGGTCCTTCCAGCTCTCAATTACCCGCGCCCCCATAATGGCCGGCACCGCGCAGGCCAGCCCCGAAATCAGCGGCACCACGCTTTTGCCGCTCAGTCCAAATGGCCGCATCAGCTTGTCCATCAGAAAGGTGACGCGGGCCATATAGCCCGTTTCCTCTAGCACCGCCAGAAAGCCGAACAGCAGCGCAATCTGCGGAATGAATACCAGTACCCCACCCAGCCCGGCCAGCACACCTTCCGTCAGCAGCCGCACCAGCGGCCCCGAGAAGTGCGCCTGAATGGCCGCGCTCAGCCCCGAAATACCCTGGTCAATCCAGTCCATCGGGTACTGGGCCCAGGCAAAAATGGCCTGGAACAGCAGGAACAAAATCGCCAGAAAAATCAGGTAGCCGCCCACCCGGTGGGTCAGCACCTTATCAATCCGGTTCGAAACCGGCTCGCGCTGCTCGGTGCGCGTCACCGTCACCGTTTCCAGCAGAATTTCGTTGATGCGCTCGTAGCGCCCGATGGTTTCGGCGGCCTGCGCCGCCGTGGCATCGAATCCGGCCTGCTCCGTGAGCCCCTGAATATACGCTTTCTCCTCCACGCTCAGAAAGCCAATCTGCCGGTATTGCTGCGCGTAGTGCAGGGCCAGGTAGTCGTTGTGCAGGCCAAACCGTTCCCGCAGCTGCCGCAGCAGTGGCTGCATTTCCACCCGGGGCTCCCAGAAGCGCACCGGCGGCGCATCCAGCCGTTGCGCCATCACAATTTTCAGCGCCGCGATACCGCTGCCCTGCCGGGCATTCATCGGAATAATGGGTACGCCCAGCTCGCGCTCCAGTGCGGGCAGGTCGATGCTCACCCCGTGGCGGGCGGCCACATCCATCATGTTCAAGGCCAGCACCGCCGGCAGCCCCAGGTCGCCGAGCTGCGTGAACAGCAGCAGGCTACGCCGCAGGTTACTGGCATCCACCGTCACGACCACAAAGTCGGGATAGTTATCCGCCATCCGGTCGTACAGCAGGTCGGTTATTACTTTCTCGTCGAGGCTCTTGGGGTAAAGCGAGTACGTACCGGGCAGGTCCACAATCTCGGCCCGCTGGGAAGCCGTCAGCTGCGCAAAGCCCGACTTACGGTCTACCGTCACCCCGGGGAAATTACCCACCTTCTGATTCAGGCCGGTGAGCTGATTGAATAAGGAAGTTTTGCCGCTATTCGGGTTGCCGATGAGGGCAATGCGCAGCGGCCGGCGGTCGGCCGCGAGGCCGGCGACCATTACGGGAGCCGGGGTAGCTGCCTTTGCCGCCATGCGCGCTACTCTTTCAGCAAAATGGTAGCCGCCTCGCTGGCCCGTACCGACAAAGTGTATTCCTGGTCGCCCAGCACGAGCATCAGCGGGTCGCCAAGGGGCGCGCGGCCACTCAGGCGCACTTGCACACCGGGCACGCAGCCCATCTCCAACAGCTTCAGCGCCATTTCCGGGTCGTTCAGGCAGCACACGGTTCCTGCTTCACCCACGCGCAGGTCGCGCACCGTGCGCTGGGCCGCAGGTGCCGGGGGCGTAGAAGCAGAACGACGAAAAAGGGCCACGATAAAAAAGCGCTTTGCTTATTTAGAAAGAATACAAACAAAGGTACGCTGACATTTTCTTACTGCCCGGCCAAAATTTTTTATCCCCTAATAATTCGATTTTGCGCAATTATGACATCTTTGCAGAATCCTAAAAGGCTGAACTGTTGCCAGTGGCAAAAAAAACCCCTAACTTTCAGACTTGTATTTGTAATTTTGTCCGCACTACCTAACTAACTATGTACGCAAGACTACTTTTTATAGCATTATTTTTATCCAGCGTTGTCCCCTTTGCCCAAGCGCAGAAGGTGGAGATTAAGGGTGTGATTGTGGATAAGGATACCAAAGAGCCTCTTCCGTTCACCTCCATCGGGCTTAAAAACGAACAAATTGGGGCGCTCAGCAATGAGCACGGCCAGTTCATTGTTCCGGCCCCAACGCAAAACATGGCCGATTCGCTGATAGTAGTTGCGCTAGGCTATGCTCGCCGCGCTGTACTGGTGAAGCGCGGAGTAGCCGTGGCGAGCCTCACTATCGAACTTCCCAAGCGCGCTGTTGCCCTGGGCAACGTGACCGTGAAAGCCGGTAAAATAAAGAACCTGGGCATGGGCTCGCGCTCCGATGACCCAGGTGAAGGCATGATTCAAGGTCTGCCGGGCAGCCAATATGCCTTCTTCGTGAAAAACGAGAAAAAGAAGCGCCTCGGCAACGTCCGCACCGTCTCGTTCTACATTGGCGAAAACGGTTTTCCCCGCGAGCCCTTTCGCGTGCGCCTTTACAAGGCCGATGGTAACTACAATGCCCCCAACACCGACCTGCTCAGCGAAAACGTCGTGGTCTCGGCTCCCCAGGGTGGCCAGTGGTACACCGTCGACCTGACTCCCTATAATATCATTGCGCCGGAAGAAGGCTTTTTCGTGGCGATGGAATGGGTAGTAAGCGGCGACAAGTTCTTCACCACCAACTTCATGGACGACTACACGCCTTACGGCCAGATTATGCGTCCCACCTACGAATTCAAGGAGAGCCGCACCTGGAATTACACCATAGGCAAAGGCTGGAGCCTTATTACGGCCTCAAACGGCCAGGGCCTACGCTACAATGCCATGATTAAGGCCGAAGTGGATATGATTAAGTAGCGTCTCATGCTCTCCAACCGAAATTAGTAATCGCTGCTCATCTGGCAAAGCCTGCTGGCCGCCAAAGCATCAGCTGTATCGAATAAAAGCCGCAAAGCGGCGGCCCCTCATGAGAATGAAGTGTGCCGCCGTTTTGCGGTTTTTGCCTGTCCGCAAATCGGTTTGATGTTGACCCTTCCCTAATTTGCGGCTTTTCGCGGGCGGGTACACCAATCGTAATCGCTCAAATCAGGCAACCTAAAGAGAGGCTCAACTGCAGTTGGGCCTCTTCTTTACCTGAATTAGTTTGCTACTTGCCAGGTGCTACCGCCGCCGTCTTCTTAGGGTTCAACCCTTCGAGAAACTCCCGGATTGCATCGGCCGCAACCGGTGCCAATACGGGCTGCATTTCGCCGTTCATCAGCACCCACTCGGTTTTGGGAGGTTGAAACAGGTGGTTAGCGCCGTTCAGTCGGCGCACTGTTGTGCTATGGTTCACGCTGCGCAGCTCCTTTTCAAGCGCCGTCAGGTGCAAATCAGCGGGCGCTTCCGCATCATCAGTTCCACTGAGCAGCAGTACGGGGCACTTCACCTGGTCGAGTTCGGAAAGCGGGTCGAAGGTGAGAAAATAGCGCCGCCAGGGAGTGAGTTCGGCTTGGGCCGCCGCCTGAGCCGCGGTCGGGTCGAGACCAGGCTGGTCCTGACGCATCATGTTGCTCACAATGGATATTGCCTGCGTCTGGGTACTGTGCTGGATAATGTCGTACATCGTCTTCTGCCGCTCGTAAGCAGCTTCGATGACAACCGGGTCAGTTTTTTTGGCGCGCAGCTGGGCTACCTGTTGCTGCAACAGAGTTTGGGCACCCGTCAGGCCGTAACCAGCCAGCGATACAACGAAAGCTGGTGGCAGGGGCTGGCCGGCCGCCAGCAGGGCTACATCGGCTCCTTCACCGTGTCCAATCAACCCAATCCGTGCGATATTTACCTCAATGCGTGAGCGCAGAAAATTCATGCCCGCCTGCACATCGCTGACCAGCATGGCCGTGGTAGCCATCGACGAGCTGCCCCCCGACTTTCCAACGCCCCGGTCGTCGTAGCGAAGCACCGCAATGCCGCGCCGGGTGAGATAATCGGCCAGGGTGCCCAGCAGATGGAAGTTGCCAATGGTGCCATCCCGGTCCTGCGCGCCAATGTCGCTCACCAGTACCACTGCCGGGAAAGGTCCCTTTCCATCGGGCACAGTAAATGTTCCGCCTAGGTTGAAGCGAGAAATCGGATTATTGAATACGACTTCTTCTTCATGGTAGGGCGGGGGTAGCCGCGTCGAGACCGCAGCTGCCGTAGGCATGGGGGAATAGTGCAGTACCAATGGCGCACGCACACCAGACTGCGTCCAGACCCCGTCGAGTTCCTTTTTCGCGGCGACGAAATGAGCCGCGTAGCGGCTGCCGGCGGCTGGCATCCACAGCAACACCGAATCGCCTCGTACGGTTACTTCCGTCACCATGCGGTTCACCTTTTGCGCTGGCACATCAAGGGCCGCAAAAAACCGTCCTCCTGCCAGAGGCACGATACTAATAGTCAGGTCAAGTTGCCCACCCAGCATCGCCAGCTTCCCCCTCCACAGACCTCCAATAGGAAGGGGCTCATCTATTGCAGTGCTGCTAATCGGGCGAGCTCGCCCGGCAGTAGCCCCAACTAATAGCAACAGAAGCAATAAACAGTAATTCTTACGCATAAGCAGCAATAACCTCATGTAAAGGCCACGCAAGGTAAGCAAAACCGAGCTTTGTATTAGGTGCCTAATGTTTTCGATTAGCTGCAATGACACCTTGCCGTTTGCATCTCAGGCACGAGGATGTAGCAACGGCCATTTTCCTCAACAATTCAGAAAGGCATATAATACGTTGGTTTGCACCTCTCAACAGTCGTGCA
The DNA here is from genome assembly GCA_025354605.1 of Hymenobacter sp. Lineage (GTDB taxonomy): Bacteria > Bacteroidota > Bacteroidia > Cytophagales > Hymenobacteraceae > Hymenobacter. The sequence continues at coordinate 16,222 of JANXMN010000133.1, forward strand.
TCCCAATATTATTTTGGCCAGCGCGTTGCGTACTGACCAAATCAGCTGACTTGGTCACTACCTGAAACCTCTTCGGGCAGCATTGCCTTCAGCAGGCTGCGAAGCATTCGAATCCCCGTATGTTCGTCATTGACCCTATTGGAAAGACTAGCAAACGTGCGTTTGGCTTTACACACCTTTTTACCAGCCAAGAGCTGGTGCCTATCCGTCATTTCCTCAAAAGCTTCGGTTGTTCATTTGCAGGGCATCACTCAGCGCGAACGCGCTAGGCTGGTAGATAGCGCGAGATGTTGGTTCAGATTTCGATTATTACACCTGCTTAAACGATGAAGAACGTCACGGCAGGTTAAAAGGAAAGAATATACTTATTCAAAGAACCTTGGTCTCATCTGTTAAAAACCAGTTGCCTGGTAGTTAATAATTATCCTTCAGTCAGTTAATTTTATTGCCTGAATCGCCTCTCACGATAAATACTCCACCTACCAAAAATCCCCTTTCACCGCACTAAATGGCGCGTTTAGACGTTTTTGCATCTCCCAATCCACTCGGTGCCCTGATATTTACCCATTCTTTAGCACCACTCATGTTAGCTAGAGTGGTTGAGAATTTGTAAATTTGCCAGACTACATCCATTATAATTATACATCGGCAATGATGAAACGCATACCTGTTTTCGCTTTCTGGGTAATGTTGCTCCTACCGGCTTTGAGCTGGGCACAGGAAAATCGCATTACCGGCCGCGTCGTGGATGCCAAGACCAAAGACCCGGTGCCATTCGCGTCTATCTCGCTGCGCGAGGAAGGCACGGGTGCTCTCACCAACGAGTATGGCTATTTCCAGTTGGCCGGCCTGGAAAAAACCAGTCAGGATTCGCTGATTGTGATGACGCTGGGCTATGACCGCACCGCCATCTTTATTAAGCGGGGCAGCACCGAAGACCTTATCGTGGAGCTGAACAAGCGGTTTGTTGAGTTGAAGGAAATCAAGGTGACGGGTGGTAAGATTAAAAACCTGGAGCTTGGCTCTAGTTCGAACAATCCCGGCGAAGGTATGATTCAGGGCTTGCCCGGCAGCCAGTATGCCTTCTTCGTGAAAAACGAGAAGCAGAAAAAGCTTGGGAACGTCCGCACAGTGTCCTTTTACATTGGCGAAAACGGCTTTCCCCGCGAACCCTTCCGCGTGCGGATTTACAAGGCCGATGGCAACTACAACTCGCCTAACACCGACCTGCTGACGGAAAACGTGGTGGTATCGGCTTCGCGCGGCGGCGAGTGGTACACCATCGACCTGAGCACCTACAACATTCCAGCCCCGGAGGAAGGATTCTTTGTAGCCATGGAATGGATTGTGGGGGGCGACAAGTTCTACACCACCAATTTCATGGACAACTACACGCCCTACGGCCAGATTATGCGCCCCACGTTTGAGTTCAAGGAGAGCCGGACGTGGAGCTACACCATCGGCAAAGGCTGGAACCTGCTCACGCTGGCTAACGGCCAGGGCCGGCGCTACAACGCCATGATTAAGGCCGAAGTGGACATGATTAAGTAAGCTGGCTCTGCTACGAGAGCTTAAGGCCCTGTTTTCAAAAGCCCTGCTTATCGGCTTGTCCTTACCCACATCTCAGGACTGGTTAAGTTGGGTGGCGAGCCGGACGCCCTCGACGAGCAAGCGCAAGCTCATCAGGCCACGCCACAGGGTTTGCCAGCCGGGTGGTCCGTCGCCTTTGCGGCCCAGATGGCCGC
>JANXMN010000197.1 GCA_025354605.1 Hymenobacter sp.
AAAGGCGCTATCCGTGGTATCAGCAATAGAAACGACTGGTACATCGTTACTGGCGTAACGTTGAATTACATCCTCACTCCCCGCATCAAGAACCCGAAATTCCGCTAAGGTGCGGATGCTGGCTGCAGGGTCTTACATCACAGTCAGTAGTTAGTCTAAATGACGTATTTCCGTTTTCAAAATTCACTCCTCGCTTGCTTGCTGCTGGCGGGGAGTGCTTTTTTTTGCACCGCCCTGCACGCGCAGAATACCAGTGAGCTCGGAATTGGGCTGGGGGCCACCAACTACCGGGGCGAGATTTCACCCCGGTACCAACTGCAAAACAACCGGCCCGCCGTCACCGCATTTTACCGCAAGGATGTGTCGGTGCCCATTACCGTGCGTGGGGCGTTGATGGCCGGTCTGCTGCGCGCCGCCGACGACAATGTGACTGGCGTGAACGGCGCTGTGCCGCCGCTGCTGGCTTACCGCCAAGCCAACACCAAGGGCTGGCTGGCCGAAGCTTCGGCCGTCGTGGAGTATAATTTTCTGGATTACCACCGAAGGACCGATAAGGTGCACTTTACCCCTTACCTGTTCGCTGGTCTGGCATTGTTCTACGCCAATACCACTACCGTGACGAATAATGCTGCGCTGGCGGGCAGCTTCAACCGGCAGGGCAGCCAGTTCGGGGTAGCGCTGCCGGCAGGGGTGGGGTTTAAGTACGCCCTGTCGCAGCATCTGAACCTGGGCCTGGAGACCGGGGTGCGCAAAGCCTTTACCGACCAGCTCGACCACCTGGGCGACCAAACCCCCCTCCTGGTGAATACCCACGACCAGGACTGGTATTATTTTACCGGGCTGAGTCTGTCGTATACATTCTACAAGATTCCTTGTCCGGACCAGTATAAAGACAATACGAAGCTGCTGAAGTAGCAGCCGCCACTGCACGCAGGGCCCTCAACGGCGTAGGGCCGTCGGCAACAGCCGCGGTCGACGGTGGGTGGCACTGTCGGTATGCAACCATTTCCGTAACTTGCGGGCTCTTTTAGCGAAACCGCAAAGATGACCGGCAAGGCCGAACTTGATACACAAAATATTCCCTCCCACGTGGCAGTCATCATGGATGGCAATGGCCGCTGGGCCAAGCAGCGGGGTGGGCTACGGGTGTTCGGGCATCAGAGTGCCATTACGGCCGTGCGCGAAACCGTAGAGGCTGCGGCCGAACTCGGGGTGCGCTATCTGACGCTGTACGCTTTTTCGACGGAGAACTGGAACCGGCCCGCGCTCGAAGTAATGGCCCTTATGCAGCTGCTGGTGCATACCATCCGGAAGGAAACGGGCACGCTGCTCAAAAATAGCATCCGCCTCGAAGCCATTGGCAACCTAGCCAGCCTGCCGGCCAGTTGCCAGCGCGAGCTTAACGAAGCCAAGGAGCTGACCAAGGACGGCACCCGCATGACGCTGGTGCTGGCCTTGAGCTACAGTGGCCGCTGGGACCTGACCCAGGCCAGCCAGCGCATGGCGGCTGACGTGGCCAGCGGCCGCCTGCTGCCGTCCGCCATCAACGAAACCATCATGGCCAGCTACCTGGTCACGGCCGGAATGCCCGACCCGGAGTTGCTCATCCGAACCAGTGGTGAGCAGCGCATCAGCAATTTTCTGCTGTGGCAGCTGGCTTACACCGAGCTATATATCACCGACTTGCTATGGCCAGATTTTCGGCGGGAGCATTTTCAGGAGGCCCTGCGGGCATATCAGCGCCGGGAGCGCCGCTTTGGCAAAACCAGCGAGCAACTGGCAGTTTCTTAAATTCTTGTAATGACTATTGTGCGTAATTTATTTGTGAGAGTGATGCTAACGGTCGCGTTGGTGGGCGGATGGCTGGGCCAGACTGCCCGGGCGCAGCAGGCCGGCGACGAACCCAAAAAATATGAGCTGGGCGGCATCTCCATTAGTGGTGCGCGCTACCTCGACCCCAACACCCTCATTGGCCTGACCGGCCTGCGGGTGGGTGACCCCATCAACGTGCCGGGGGAAGAAATTGGTAAGTCGATTCGCAAGCTCTGGGCGCAGGGAATTCTGGGCGACGTGAGTGTGACCGTGGCCCGCATTGAGGGCAACAAGATTTTCCTCGACTACAACCTCAAGGAGCGGCCCCGCTTGTCGAAGTTCACGTTTACCGGTATTCACAAAGGCCAGACCGAAGACCTGACCAAGAAGATTACGCTGATTCGGGGCAAGGTGGTGACGGATGCGCTGCTGAACAATACCCGCACGCAGATTCGCAAGTTCTTCGTGAACAAAGGGTATCTCGATGCCAAGGTGAACGTGGTGCAGGTGGCGGACTCATCACTGTCGAACAGCGTGGCTCTGCGCATTGACGTGGATAAGGGCGCGAAAGTGCGTATTCACGACATTGCTTTCGAGGGCAACAGCGCTTTCAAAGACAGCAAGCTGAAGAAGAAATTCAAAAAGACCAAAGAGCGAAAATCATATAAATTCCTGACTCCTGGCAAGTTCCAGAAGAATGAGTACGAGGATGATAAGAAGAAGCTGATTGAGTTTTATAACAGCGAAGGCTACCGCGACGCCGCTATCGTGAGTGACACGGTGGTGCGCGACGACAAGGGCCTGGCTCTGCGCATCAAGGTTGATGAGGGGCCAAAGTATTACTTCCGCCACATCACCTGGAGCGGCAATTACCTCTACGACGACAAGACTTTGGCCAACGTGCTGGGCATTAAGCCGGGCAGCCCCTACAGCAAAGAAGTGCTGGACAAGCGCCTGAACTACAACCCCACCGGCCAGGATATTTCCTCGCTCTATTTGAACGACGGCTACCTGTTCTTTACCATCGAACCGGTCGAAACCAAAGTGGAGGGCGACTCCATCGACATCGAGATGCGCCTGAGTGAGGGCGTGCAGGCCCATATCAAGGACATCAACATCGCGGGTAATACGAAAACCAGCGACCACGTGCTGCGGCGCACGCTGCGCACACTGCCGGGCGACAAGTTTAACCGCGAGCTGCTGATTCGCTCGCAGCGCGAAATTGCTACGCTGGGCTATTTCGACCCCGAAAAAATCGGTATCAACCCGGTGCCCAACCAGGCCGATGGTACCGTCGACATCAACTACACGGTGGTGGAAAAGCCGTCGGACCAGGTGACGCTTTCTGGCGGCTGGGGCGGCTACGCCGGCTTTATCGGCACGGTGGGCTTGGTATTCAACAATTTCTCGCTGCGCAAGGCGGGCACGCTGCGCAACTGGACCCCGGTACCCTCGGGCGACGGCCAGCGCCTGTCGCTGAACGTGCAGGCCAACGGCGTGCAGTACCAGGCCTACTCGCTCTCGTTTACCGAGCCCTGGCTGGGTGGCCGCCGGCCCAACTCGTTTTCCTTCAGCCTGAACCACAGCATTCAGCGGGTGGGCGTCAGCACCGATGCCGCGACTGCGGCGTTCATTAAGGTGAACAGCGCCACGGTGGGCCTGGGCCGCCAGCTGCGCGCGCCTGATGACTACTTCACGTTGAGCAACTCGCTGTCGTACAGCCAGTATCAGACGCAGAACTACGGCATTATTCCAGGGGCGGCCACCGGTACGTTCAACAACATTACCCTGAATACCACGCTGGCCCGCAACAGCATCGATAACCCGACTTACACCCGGCGCGGCTCGTCGCTGAGCCTGAGCCTGAACCTGACCCCGCCTTACTCGCTGCTCAACCCCGACCATCCCAGCAACAACCAGTGGATTGAGTTTCACAAGTGGATGTTCGATGCCTCGTGGTTTACGCCCATCGTGGGCAAGCTGGTGCTGAACACCCGGGCGCACTTTGGCTACCTGGGCAACTACAACTCGAATCGGCAGATTGGTCCGTTCGAGCGCTTCAAAATGGGTGGTGCCGGCTTGGGCTACAACGGCGGCGGTGGCTACCTGGTGGGCACCGACTACGTGGGCCTGCGCGGCTACGACGACCCCGGTGCTGCCTTTGCCATTCCGACGGCGCAAGGCAGCAACGCGGCCGGCGGCATTGCCTTCAACAAGTACGTGATGGAAATGCGTTACCCCGTGAGCCTCAACCCGGCGGCCACCGTGTACGTGCTGGCCTTTGCCGAAGCCGGCAATTCCTACGACTCTTACCAGAACTACAACCCGTACAAGCTGTACCGCTCGGCTGGAGTGGGGGCGCGCATCTTTATGTCGGCCTTCGGCCTGCTGGGTTTCGACTTCGGCCACGGCTTCGACAACGTGGTGCCGCTGCCGGGTAACAACGCCACGCAGGACCACAACCACTTCCACTTCATTATCGGCCAGCAGATTCGCTAGCCGGACACTATGCGCGCGGTTTTCACGTTTTGGCTGGTATGAAAAAAATTCGGGGCCTGATGCTGGCCGTTGTTGCACTGCTGACCGGGACCGGAACGGCCCAGGCCCAGAAATTCGGCTGGGTCGATTCGGAATTCATCATGGCCAAGATGCCGGAATATGGCAAGGCGCAACAGGAGCTGGCGCTGCTGTCGGATACCTGGCAGAAGGAAATCGAAGCCCAGCAGAAGGACCTCGACAAGATGTACCGGAATTACCAGGCCGAGGAAGTGGTGCTAACCGAGGCCATGAAAAAGAAGCGGCAGGATGAAATCCTGAAGAAAGAGCAGGACCTGAAAGCCTATCGCAACAAGCAGTTCGGCTACGAAGGCCAGCTGTTCAAGAAGCGCCAGGAGCTGAATAAGCCGGTGCAGGACAAGGTGTTTGAAGCTGTGGAAAAAGTGGCCAAGAAAAAGTCGTTGGCCGTGATTTTCGATAAATCGGGCGACCTAACCATGCTCTACACCAACCCGGCGCACGACTACACCGAGTTTGTGCTCGAAGAGCTGAATCTGGCCGCGCCCGACCGCAACCAGCCCGGCACCAAAGGCCCGGTGAAAACCGTGGCCCCGCCCAAAACCCCCGTCGACCCTAACTTCGAAACCGACTCGGGCACGCCCGACCAGGCTCCGGCCACCAAAGTTGCCAAGCCGGCGCGCGGGGCTAAGAAGAAGTAATTACCTTTGCCTTAACATTTTTCTGACCCTTTTTCTTTTTGATGAATCTCGTGAAAATTTTTCGTCTGACGCTCGCCGCCGCTCTGCTGACCGCCGGAACCCTGGCTGCCAGCTCCGCGCAGGCCCAGGCCCCGCTGAAAATTGGTTACACCGACGTGCAGTACGTGCTGGCCCAAATGCCCGAAAGCAAGCAGATTGAGTCGGAGCTGAAAACCTACAACACCCAGCTCGAAGCCCAGCTGAAGAGCAAGTACGCCGACTATCAGGCCAAAGGCGAAGCCTACCAGAAAGGTGCCGCTACCATGACCGACGTGGTGAAAGCCGATAAGGAAAAGGAGCTCCAGACCCTGCAGCAGTCCATCCAGGAGTTTCAGCAGAGCGCCCAACAAAGCTTGCAGCAGAAGCAGCAGGTGCTGTTGAAGCCCGCCCTCGACAAGCTGCAGAAGAACATCGACGTGGTGGCCGAAGAAAACGGCTTCACCTATGTGTTCAACTCGGACAGCGGCGGCAGCCCCCTGCTGCTGCACGCCCCCAAGGATGGCGACATCTCGGACCTGGTGTTGAAGAAAATGGGCATTACGCCCGGTGCCGCGGCTCCCATGAAATCGGGCCCGATGACGGCTCCCGCCCCGGGCCCGATGGCCCCCGGCGTGAACAAAGCCAAAATCAAAACCAAGAAATAAGCAGCTCTGCTGCCCGATGGCCGAAAAGCCGGAGCCGCTGCTCCGGCTTTTTTCGTGTCCCTTTTCCCCTTGCCTTATGCTGGATGCTGATTTAAACCCCGACGAACTGCCCGGCTCCGACGACGACGAGGACGGCGGCGACGAGCTCTACGAGCACCACCGCATTATCGTCGACCGGGGGCAGGAGCTGCTGCGCATCGATAAGTTTTTGCACGCCCGCCTGCGCAATAGCTCGCGCAATAAGATTCAGGAAGCCATCCGGGCCTGCGCGGTGGAGGTAAACGGCACGCCCGTGAAGCCCAACTACCGCATCAAACCGCTCGACACCATCACCATCACGCTGCCCGAGCCGCCACGCGAAACCCGCGTACTGCCCGAGGAAATGGACCTCGACATTCGCTACGAGGACCCCGAGCTACTCATCGTGAACAAGCCGGCCGGGCTGGTGGTGCACCCCGCTTATGGCCACTGGCAGGGCACGCTGGTGAACGGCCTGGCCCACCACCTGGCCAACCTGCCCACCGGCCGCAACGGCGAAGTCCGCCCCGGGCTGGTGCACCGCATCGACAAAGACACCTCGGGGCTGCTGGTGATTGGCAAAACCGAGTTTGCGATGACGCACCTCTCGAACCAGTTTTTTCATCACACCATCGAGCGCAGCTACCTGGCGCTGGTGTGGGGCACACCGCCCGGCCCCACGGGCACCATCCGGGGGCATTTGGGCCGCAGCGTGCGCGACCGCAAGGTGCAAGCCGTGTACCCACAGGGCGAGCAAGGCAAGCCCGCCGTGACGCACTACGAGGTGCTCGAAAGCTTTGGCCCCGTAACGCTCGTGCGCTGCGTGCTCGAAACTGGTCGGACCCACCAGATTCGGGCCCACATGCAGTACCTGGGCCACCCGTTATTTTCGGATGCCACCTACGGCGGCGACCGCATTCGCGTGGGCCAGAGCAACGGGGCCTACCGCGACTTCGTGGAGCGGGCCTTTGCCCTGCTGCCGCGCCAGGCCCTGCACGCCCGCTCGCTGGGCTTCGTGCACCCGACTTCGGGCGAGAAGCTGTTTTTTGAAGCCGAGTTGCCCGCTGATTTCGCTGCTGCCTTGGATGCTTGGCGGGACTGGGCCGCCGTGCAGTAGCTAGCGGGCGGCAACTGTGGCCTGCCGCACGAGAAAGCCCCTTCCGGCAAGGCCAGAAGGGGCTTTTTTAGGTAAGAAGGGGTAATTAGGGAAGCGGCATTTTAGAATTTAATGCCCAAATCGAGGCCGAAAGCGCTGTTTTTGATAGTCACATCAGAGAATTTACGCTGACTCTCGAAATAGTGGTCAATATCGACGAGGCCGCGATGATAACCAAGGCCGCCGAAGAGTTTGGTGCTTTTGCCCAACTCGTATTCGACACCCGCGCCCACCAAGGCATCGGCATCGAAAAAGTAGATGTAGTCGCCGGCTTTGTTCTCGGCGCCGGTAGCCGGGTCTTTATAAAATTTGCCATCGTTGACCCGCGTGCCAATGGGCACGTTAAGCGAGCCGCCTACCTGAAAGTAGAGGCGGGTGCCCGGGGCGATTTCATTGGTGAAGAGCTTTACTGAAAGCGGTAGCTGCAAATACTGGGTGCTGATTTTGAGCGTATTAAAATTAGCATTCGGTGTATCTTCTTTGTAGCGGATGCTGCCGCCTTTGCCGGCCAGCTCCAGACCGGTGCTGAAGGCGTAGTTTTCGCCAAAAAAATAGTCAACCACGAGGCCGCCGCTAAAGCCTAGCTTGCTGCCGTCGCTGGCAAAGCCGTATTTCGACTCGGAATCGGCCCGGAGGCTGGTGATGGCGGGCGAAATCTTCAGGCCGATTTCGACCTGCGCCGAGGCGGTACTAATGGAGGCGGCGAGGGCCAGCAGGGAGAACAGGGCTTTTTTCATAAGAGGCGGAAAATTCAATTACAAAATAGAGCGCGGCGCTGCCAGCGCGTTTTTGGCTAATTTTACTCCAAAGTAACGCCTGTGGATACGAATAATTTTGCCTGGCGGCGCTGGCTGCCGTTGTTTTTGGGTGTTGGCCTGGCGCTGACCAGCTGCCACAGCGACCCCGCCGAAGGCTGCCGCCCTGATGCCGCCGCTGAAGCAGCCCCCGTGGCCGTGCAGATTCACGCGCTGGCCCCGGCCTTTTTCCGCCTGAAAACGGCCACCGGAGCGCGGCAGTTTATGGATGCGAACCCCCGGTTCGCCCGCTACTATCTGCAGCGCCAGCCCGGCACCGAGGCCGCCCTCGACAGCAGCCTGGTGCAGCTGGCCACCAACGGCGCGCTGCAACAGCTGGGCCGCGAAACCACCGCCGCCTTCCCCGACAGCGCCGCCCTGCACCACGACCTGGCCGAGGTATTTCGGCGGGTGCACCACTACTTCCCCGATTTCCACGTGCCGCCTACTTACACCTATGTTAGCGGCTTTCTGGGCAAGGACATTTATGTGAACGACAGCCTGCTGGTGCTGAGTCTGGACTGGTTTATCGGTGCCAGGGCCAGCAAGCGGCCCGACCTGCCGCAGTACATGCTGCGCCGCTACACCCCCCGCGGCCTGATGCCCCTGCTAGCCCAGGACGTGGCCAGCAAGTACAACAAGCACGAGCTCACGGCCAACACCATGCTCGATGCGATGGTCCACGCCGGCAAAAGCCTGTACTTCGCCAGCCAGCTGCTGCCCTGCACCCCCGACTCGGCGCTGCTGGGCTACACCAGCCGCGAGATGCTGGGCCTGCAAGGCAACGAAGCCAAAGTGTGGGGTCACTTCCTGGAGAATAACCTGCTGTATTCGACCACGCCTTTTCAGTTGCAGAAGTACGTGGGCGAGCGGCCCAACGTGCCCGAAATCGACAAAACTGCCCCCGGCCGCGTGGGGCAGTGGGTGGGCTTGCAAATCATTCGCAAGTACGTGGCCGAGCACCCCAACGTGCCCCTGAGCCGCCTGATGGCCGAAACCAACGCCCAGCGCCTGCTCAACGACTCGCACTACCGGCCGAAAAAATTATGAGTTATGAATTATGAGTTATGAATTGGGGGCCGAAGCTCTTTTTCAACTCATAACTCATAATTCATAACTCATAATTCGCCCCATGCACGTCGCCGTTTTCAGCCAGTACCACACCAACCCCGACTGTCCGGCCACCAGCCGGCACTACACGCTGCTGGCGCACTTGGCAAAATCGCACCGCGTGACGCTGCTGACCACGCCCGCTTGGCAGGGGCAGCGCCTGACCAGCGACTACCCGTGGGTGCCGGCCGGGGTAGAGATGCGCGAGGCCGCCATTCCCTACGAAAACCGGATGGGGCCGGCGCGCCGGGCACTGGCCTTCGCGCAATATGCTGCCTGGGCTGTGCAGGAGGGGTTGAAGCTTGACAAGCCGGACGTTATCTGGGGTATCAGCACGCCGCTGACGGCTGCCTGGGCGGCGGCGCAGGTGGCCCGCTGGCGGCGGGTGCCGTGGGTGTTCGAAGTGCAGGATTTATGGCCGGCTTTCCCCATTGCCATGGGCGTGGTGCCCACTGCCCTGGCCCGGCAGCAGCTCTATCGCCTCGAAAAGCGCCTCTACAAAAGCGCCCGGCACATTATGCCCCTCTCGCCCGATATGACGCGCTATGTGACGGGCCTGGGCATTCCGGCTGTCAAAGTCACCACCGTGCTCAACGGTACCGACCTGGACCTGGCGGCCCGCGCTACGCCCGCCGCCGTGGAGGCACTGCGGCAGGCGCTGGGGCTGGCCGGCAAGCGGGTGGTGCTCTACGCCGGCACCTTCGGCCGGGCCAATGATATCCCGACCCTGGTAGCGGCGGCCGAGACCATGATGGCTAAGGACCCCGATACCGTGTGGCTGTTTCTGGGGCACGGGTTCTTCGCGCCGCTGGTGGCGGCGGCGGCGGCGCGCTGGCCGGGGCGCATCCGGCTGGTGGGCGGGCAGGCGCGGCATGAGGTATTTGCGTGGTTTGGGCTGGCAGCAGTGTCGGTGGTGTCGTTTCTGGGGCTGCCAGTGCTCGATGCCAACTCGCCGGCCAAGCTTTACGACTCGCTGGCCGTGGGCACGCCCGTCGTCGTGAGCAACGTGGGCTGGACGAAGACCCTGGTTGAAGAGCACGGCTGCGGCTGGTACGTGCCTGCCGGCGACGCGCTGGCGCTGGCCGCGCAGCTGCGGCAGCTCCTCTCACAGCCTGAACAACTAGCGGCGGCCGGTGCCAGCGGCCGCGCCCTGGCCACGCGCGAATTCAACCGGCAGCAGTTGGCGGCACGGGTGCAGGCAATCCTGGAAAGCGCGGCCGGATAGATTTGTGCTGCACGACCGGGCTTTTGTACCCGCTATTGCTGAAGAAGGAACTTTGTGTACTAAGAAGGTGCTTCTAAGCCGATTGAGACAGTTTCGCAGGTAAGTTTTTCTGGCTACTGGACTTGATAAACTCTTTATCGAAGTAGTTGCAACTCGGCGCGAGCGGGCAAATACTACATTTAGGCGTGCGGGCTACGCAGATGTAGCGGCCGTGCAGAATCAGCCAATGGTGCGCTTTGGCAATCAGGTCCTGCGGGATGTAGCGCACCAGGGCCTTCTCCACGGCCAGCGGCGTGGTGGCCGTTTTCGGCACCAGCCCCAGCCGGCGCGATACCCGGAATACGTGCGTGTCGACGGCCATGGCCGGCTGGTTGTAGATGACGGACACCACCACGTTGGCCGTTTTGCGGCCCACGCCGGGCAGGCGCTGCAGCTCGTCGAGCTGGCTGGGTACCTCACCGCCGAAATCCACGGTAAGCATGCGGCCCAGGCCGGCCAGATGCTTGGCCTTGTTGTTGGGGTAGGAAACGCTGCGGATGAAGGGATAGATGTCGTCGGCCGTGGCTGCGCCGAGGTGGGCGGCGGTGGGAAATTCGGCCAGCAGCGCGGGCATCACCAGATTCACGCGCTTGTCGGTGCACTGGGCGCTCAGCACCACCGCTACAATCAGCTCGTAGGGACTGCCGTAGGCCAGCTCGGTTTTGGGCTCCGGGAAGTGGGTAGTGAAGTAATCGAGGAAGAAGCGGAACCGTTCGGCGCGAGTCATGCGGGCGGGGCGTGAGAGGGCCGCAAATGTAGGGCGGCGTAAACAATACGCTTAACAAAAAAGCACGTCATGCTGAGCTTGTCGAAGCATCTCTACCGCGAAGAG
>JANXMN010000259.1 GCA_025354605.1 Hymenobacter sp.
GATGGCGTGCGCGAACAATACGCCATTCCGACCCAGACCTGCGTGCTCTGCCACGTCACGACCACGCTCCAGCTCATCGGGCAGGGGGCCCCCGTGGACCTCACGTTCCAATCCATCGCCGGCACCGAGGCCGCCAATGCCGGCTTCGGCATCAATCTTAGTATGCTGCGCGAAGCCCACGAGGCCACGCTGGCCCTAAACCGGGGCACCTTGGGCGACAACGTGATGTATTTCGAAACCGGCCAGGGCAGCGCCCTTTCGGCCAACGCCCACCACGGCCTCGACCAGCAAACCTGCGAGGCGCGGGCCTACGCCATGGCCCGCGCCTTCCGGCCGCTGCTGGTGAATTCGGTGGTGGGCTTCATCGGCCCCGAGTACCTCTATGATGGCAAGCAGATTATCCGGGCCGCGCTCGAAGACCATTTCTGCGGCAAGCTGCTGGGCCTGCCCATGGGCGTCGACGTGTGCTACACCAACCACGCCGAAGCCGACGAAGACGATATGGATAACCTGCTCACGCTGCTGGGCGTGGCCGGCTGCAACTTCATCATGGGCATTCCCGGAGCCGACGACATCATGCTCGGCTACCAGTCCACCTCCTTTCACGATGCGCTTTACCTGCGGCAGGTGCTGGGCCTGCGCCGCGCCCCCGAGTTCGAAGCCTGGCTGCGGCAGCAGGGCCTATTTGATGAACACGGCCGGCAGCTCCCGGCCACGGCCGCCGCGCCGCTTCTGAAGCAGCTGCCGGCAGCATTGCGGTGATGGTGAAGCAATTATAATATTCGTTCGACGGTCATGCCTCATCCAGCGTCCGCTTGTCGAAGCATGACCATTCCGGTAAACACAAAACCCTATCAAATGCCCGACCACCTAGCCATCCCAACCAGCGTGTCCGACCCCTGGGCCGGCCTGCGCGAGTTCACCGCCGCGCGCATTGCGCTGGGCCGCAGCGGCGTGAGCGTGCCACTGCGCGCGGCGCTGGACTTCCGGCTGGCCCACGCCCACGCCCGCGACGCGGTGTACTCAACGCTCGAAACCGAGCAGCTGCTGGCGGCCATTACTGGCCTCCAGCAGCCCGCGCTGCAAGTGCACAGCCGGGCCGGCACCCGCGAGCAGTACCTGCAGCGCCCCGACTACGGCCGGCAGCTGGCCGACGACTCAGCAACCCGGCTGGCCGCCGCTGCCGCGGACGAAACCGACCTCGTCGTCGTGCTGGCCGATGGGCTTTCAGCCACCGCCGTGAACGAGCACGCCGCGCCGCTGCTGGCCCTGCTGTTGCCGCCGCTGCGCGCTGCCGGCCTGCGGCTGGGCCCGATAGTGCTGGCCGAACAGGCCCGCGTGGCCCTCGGCGACGCGGTGGGCCAGCTGCTGCGGGCGCGGCTTGTGCTGGTGCTCATCGGCGAGCGGCCGGGGCTGAGCGCGCCGCACAGCCTGGGAGCATACCTCACCTTCGCGCCCCGCCCGGGCCTGACCGACGAGGCCCGCAATTGCGTGTCCAACATCCGGCCCGAGGGCCTGCCCTACCCGGCGGCGGCCGACCGGCTGGCCTACCTGCTTTCGGCGGCGCTGCGGCGGCAGCTCTCCGGCGTGACGCTCAAGGACGACTCACCGCCCTTGCTGGGCTAGGCCCGCCGACGCTGGCTCCTTGCGCACAAAAAAGGCCAGCCCCGAGAGGCTGGCCTTTATTGTTGGAATGGGCCTAAGCTTATTGCAGCACCACTTTCCGCGTCACGGGCAGGCCGTTCACGTCGAGGCGCAGGGTGTAGACCCCGGCAGCTAGGGCGCGCACGTCAAACTCGGCGTCGATGGCCTGGCCGGCGGCCGCGCTCAACGAGCGGCGCAGCACAGTCTGGCCCAGGGCGTTGAGCAGCGTAGCCTGCACGCTGCTCTTGCCGCTCAGCACCGGCAGCTGCACCCGGAACGAGCCCGAACCCGGGTTGGGGAACAACTGCACCTGCGCCGCCAGGGCGCGGCTGCCCGTCGTGGCCAGGCCCGTAGCCGCCTCCCCCTTAAAGCGTAGTGCCTTCAGCAAACCGTAGCGGGGGGTGCCGGTGCTGCTGCACGCAAAGTACAGGCGCACCGAAAGGGTACGGCCGGCTGGCACGGCGACGCCGCCGCTGGGGTTGGCAGGGCTAGCACCGCTCAGGACCACGCGGTAGAGGTTCACGTTACCGTTCACCTGGTTCAGCAGCGGAAACGACTTGGAGAAGTTGCCGCTGGCGGTAAGGGCCTGCGCCCCGCCGGGGCCACTGGCACTACTGATTTCGGTGGAGTCGGCTGGGGTGGCGAAGCCATTTAGCGAATACACTACGGCCATTTTGGTACTCGAGCTGGTGTTGTAAAACCCGGCGTTGAACAGCACGGAATCGACGCGCACGGCGCTGCCGCCCGCGGCCACGCTCAGCGTGAACTGCTCGTAGTAAAGACGACTCAGGTTGCCACCCACGGCAGACCAGGTGCCGTCGCCGTTGGCCGTGGGGCCGAAAGCCTGCCCGTAGAGGTTGGAGTAGGCCGGCACGGCGGCCAGGGTGGTGCCATTCGAGAGGTAGAGCCGCCGCAGGGTGGGCGTGGTGGCCGTCAGGCGGGCGCTGCGGGCCTGCGCGCTGTCGGCGTTGCTCACGCGCAGCGGCCAGTAAGCCAGCACGTTCGACGCGATGGTGGGCGCCACAATGGCCGTGCCGTTCAGGGCCACGCGCACCGTGGTGGCGTTGGGGCTGGTCAGGGTAAGAGTGCCGGGGTAAGAGCCGGCCGTAGTGGCATTCAGGCGCACGTACACCGGGGTGCTGGCCACCGCCCCGGTGGTGGGCGTCAGGCTCAGGCTGCCGGCGTAGGTGCCGCCCGAGGTCAGCGACACCTGGTAGTTGGCGGAGGCCGTTACGGTAATGGCCCCGGTCAAATCGGTGCCTGACACGGCCACGCTCTGGGCCGGCGAGGGCGCCCCCAGCGGCTGCGTGAAGTTGCCGGGCGTGCCCCCGGCCCCCACCGTGGGCGCGCTGCTGATGGTGACGGTATCGGACGATACTTGGGCGGGTGTGATGCTGCCGCGCACAAAGTATTTCGACAGGCTGCCCGAGGTCGGAATGGCTTCCGAATACGAGTAGTTGAACAGCGTGTCGCTGGCTTCGACCTGCGTATTTACCACTGCAAAAGCGCCCAGCGCACCGGGCGGGGTGGCCGTGGCGCGGTTCACGCTCAACGCGTCGCTGGCAACGGGAAAGCTCATATTCCAGGTGAAAGCCGAGGCCGTAGCGCCCTTCACGCCCTTAAAATTGTTCACGACCACGGTCCGTACAAACGGCGTGGCGCAGTCAATCAGCGCGCAGGGGTCCCAGCCGCCCAGAATGTTGGCCTTGGTGTAGGTGGCGGCTTCGGCGGCTGTGAGCTGCGACGACGGCTGCACGGGCGTCATCCCCTGGCCCGATAGCACCCGGCTGCTCACGCTGATGGTCCGGCCGTTGAAGTGCGTGTTCTGGTACTCCACGAAATACGAGTCGCGGATGGTAGCCGTGCCGGCCGAGCTGGTCGGGGCCCAGCCTTCGGCCAATAGCAGCGGGGTGGCGAGGTTGCAGTTCAGAAAAGCCGCTTTGGGGTTGGCCTGCCAGGGCCGGCCCAGGTCGTAGGCCGTGCCGCCGGCCACCGAGTGCCCGGTTACGCTGCAGTTTTTGAACACCAGCCCGTAGGCCTGCCCGGCCGGCGTGTTGGGCACGGCAATGAAGGAAGTCGACGCCGTGGACTTGTTCTTCGCGTAGATGTTGCAGTTCTCGAACAGGGCGGCCGCGCTGCCGAAAATAAAGTCGGTGTTGCCTTCCACGTAGCAGTTGAGGAAGTACTGGTGCGGAGTGCCGCTGCCCTTCAGGTACACGGTATCCTGGTTGCCCAGGAAGCGGCAGTTACGGAAAGCCGCCCGGTCGGCATTCACCAGAATGGCCACCGCCTGCCCGCCGGAAGCGGCCTCGCCAAAGGCGTTTTCAAATGTCAGGTTCAGGGCTGAGAAGTCGGTGGCGTTGATGGTAACCGAGGCCGAGTTTTGGGTGCCCAGGGCCACGCCGTTCACCAGCGTCCCGGCCGAGTTATTATAGGTGATAACCGTGTTGCCCACGCTCTGCCCAATCAACTGAATAAAGGGCTTGGTGGCCGGCACGTTCACGACCTCCTGATAGCGGCCATTTTTGATGTAAATGGTGAACGGGGCCATCAGGCCCGCCGGGGCGGCATTGATGGCGGCCTGCACCGTAGTGTAGTTACCGGTGCCGTCCTTGGCCACGGTCAGGTCGTAGGCGAATAGCCGGGATGTGAGGCCAACCAGCAGCAGCAGAATACTGGTCAGAGCAGTTCGCAGGGTAAATATGGGGGGCATAGCGAAGAAAAAGTTGTTGAGGAAATTCCAGCAGAAAATGCCGCCGGGGTGCTGGAAAGGTACACTGACCCTCAAGGCGTTTAGCCACCCAATGCCTCCAAAATCTGCGCAATCGATGCCGGGAACGTTCCCAATCGAGCGGGCCTTGGCCGCCCGCCGTAGCTGGTCGCGGGTTCTCCCTCGCCGCAACCCGGTTCGGCGGCTCCATGCCCATGCCCGGCCGACGGTCAACCTCCTGGCAGGCACCAGTCCGGACGCGCAGTCAGCCATAAAAAAAGCCCGCTGCACAACGGCAGCGGGCTTTTCACGATAGCAGCCGGACTCTCCGTCCGGTGGCTGCTTACTCTACGACTACCTTCCGCGTCACGGGCAGGCCGTTCACGTCGAGGCGCAGGGTGTAAACCCCGGCGGGCAGGGCGCGCACGTTAAACTCAGCGTCGATGGCCTGGCCGGCGGCCGCGCTCAGCGAGCGGCGCAGCACAGTCTGGCCCAGGACGTTGAGCAGCGTAGCCTGCACGCTGCTCTTACTGCTCAGCACCGGCAACTGCACCCGGAACGAGCCCGAGGCCGGGTTCGGGAACAGCTGAGTCTGGGCGGCCAGGGCCTGGGCGGGCGTGGTCGCCAGCGCGCCGGTCGGGCGGAACTCGACCGAGAAGCGGCCGGCGGCCGTGGTGTTCGTCAGCGTAAAGGCGTAGGTGGTGCCGGGGGCCAGCACCGTGCGGGTGTTGGTCTGGGCATCAAGCAGCGTCACGGTGGTGCCAGCCAGGTTGGCCAGGTCGCCGGCGTTCAGCGAGTAGCTGCCGGCCTGGGGAACGGCCACGCGCAGCGGCACCAGCACGGTGCTCGAAGCCAGCGCGGGCAGACCGTTGATGGCCAAGTTTTCAGTAGCAGTTGCCGAAGCCAGGTTCAGGCCCGTGGGGTTGGGAAGCTTCACGGCATCAAACTCCGAATCGACGCTGTTGGTAGCGCCAGTCTGGAAGTACACGTGGGCGCGGTCGGCGAGGCCGTTGCCGAGCAGCTCCAGGCGCAGCTGGGGCCGCAGGTCGGCGGTGCCGCGGCCAAAGGCGGGCTGCGGGCCGAAGGTGGTCACGCGGTTCGAGTTGTCGAGGTTCACGCTGCCGGTACCGTTGGGGGTAGTCACGCGCACGAAGCAGCCGGAGCCCGACACAATCAGCGGGCTAATGTTGCCGTTGCCGCCCACGCCGTTCACGTTGGTGCGGTAGGAGCCGCCGTACTGGCCGGCGCTTTCAAATACGTACACAGCGGCATCCATGCCCGGGCGCTGGCCCAGCGTAATGGTGCTCCAATCAATGGGCGACGGGTAGGGGTTGCCCACCAGCTGCCAGCCCGCGCTGGGGTCCGAGCCGCGGCTCAGCGTGCCCGTCGAGATGGGTCCGTTGTTGAGGGTGCCCACGAAATCAATCAGGGCCGTGTTGGGAGCATTCACGGTGTAGCCCTTGGCTGCCACCATCGGGTCGGTAGCCACCGGCGAGAACCAGCCTTTGTCAAAGGCGCTGAAGTTCGAGGTAACCGTGGCAATGCGGCTCTGGTCGTAGCCGAATACGGTCGGGAAGGCTACCGTCGTGCCGGGCGTGGGGTTGCTGTTGTAAGCGGTGTTGAAGGTGGGCGTAAACACGCCCGGTACCGTAAGGTCGGCCAGAGTGGTATTGCTCACCGGGGCCGAATAGTGGCGGTAGCCAATCGGGTTGCTGCTGTTGATGAAGCGCTGCACCGTGGTGTTGCCCACCACGACGCCGCCCGTGTTTACCACCCCGGCCGTGCCAGCGGCCGACGAGAGCAGCGTGAAGGTGAAGCCGCCGGTGTTCAGGTTGCCCTGGCTCAGGTTCACGCCCTGGGTCAGGCTCAAGGCCTGGCTCAGGGTAACTCCCGTGCTGTTCTGCACGCCCAGCGCCAGAATGGTGCCGGGCAGGCCGAGGCCGGTTGCCTGAGCTACCGTTCCGTTGTATATATACTGAGCCAGAGGACTGTAGGTACGGGTGCCGGTCAGCAGCACTGCGCCGGTGGGCACACCTGTGAGCGAAATACCCGCCGCGTCGCAGATGATGAGCGTACCACCAGCCTGCAGGTCGAAGTTGCCGGTGCCACCCATAATCTGGCAATTCTGAGCCAGAATGCCGCCCGCCTGCACCACAAACGTACCCGCTGCCGTGAGCGGACCCACGACCAGGGCTACGCCCATGCCGGCAATGGTGATGTTGTTGTAGTTGCCGGCAACGGGAGTAGGCGAAGCCAGGGTTCCGGTATTCACCGTCAGGTCGGGCAGGGCAGCGGCAGTAGTGGTGAAATTCACCGTGGCCGGACTGGAAGTAAGCCCGCCCGCGCAATTGCTCACAATGCTCACGGTGTAAGTCGTGCTCGGGGTCAACCCCGTGAAACTCACCGGCGAGCCATTCACCGTTTGCGTCGTGGTCACCGGGCTGGTTGTCACCGTGTAGTTGGTAGCCGTACCGCTGGGCGTAAAGCTCACCGAGGCTGCGGAACTGGTGATGCTACCCGCCGTCAGGCCGGTGGGCGCGTTGCAGGCGGCCGCGAAGTTACTGATTTGCAGGTCGTCCACGTTAACGCGTGGGTTGGACTGGGCAACGATGTTGCTGGTACCAATGCGCAGGCGCACCGGGCCAGCCACGTTCAGGGTAAAATTGTAGGGCGTGAGCGTCGTAGTCAGCGCAGCCGGGCTGCCCGGGGCGGCCAGGAAGTTCGCACCGCCATCGGTCGAGTATTCCAGCGTGAGGCTGGGGGAACCCGTATCAGACCCATAAATCGCGGAGCTGATGGTTACTACGCCCGCGCCCCCGGCCTTATCAACGCTCATCGTGATGGACCCGCCGCCCCGAATACGTGCACCTTGGGTGTTATTAAACTTGTCGCCGGGCGGAGTGATGCTCCCGAGCAGCGCCTCCAGGAAGTTGTACGAACCCGTGCGCAGCGTCACGGCCGTGGCCGTGGTGGGGTAGCTGCCCTGCGAGCCGGGCTCGAAAGGCTCGAAGAAGCCGGCCGGCGCGGCCGCCACTGTCAGCGTCTGCGCGCCCGAGGTACCGCTGGGCGTCGTCACGGTGATGGGGAACGTACCGCCGGCCGCTGGCAGCGGCAGCGATACCACGAGCGAAGTACCCCCGCTATTCACCGAGGTCGGTACCACGGACGTGCCATTGAAGCTCACGGTCGTATTGGCCGTCGTGCCGAAAGTGGTGCCCGTGAGCGTAAACACATACGTCGCGCCGCCCACCGGATTGGTCGGGCTGATGGCCGTGAGCGTCGGCGCGGGCACCGGGTTCACGGTGAACGTGCTGGCGGCCGTGGTGCCGCCGCCGGGTGCGGGGTTAGTCACCGTCACGTTGAAGCTGCCCACTGTAGCCTGGTCGGTCGCCGTCAGTTGAATGGTGAGCTGCGTGGCCGATACGTAAGTCGTCGTGCGGTTCGTGCCATTGAAACTTACCACCGACGTACCGATGAAATTCGTGCCGTTCACCGTCAGCGTCTGAGCGGCGGCCCCGGCGATAACCGAGCTGGGCGAGAGGCTGGTGATGGTGGGCACCGGGTTGCTGGCCGGCGCCATGTTCACGGTAAAGGTGCTGGCGGCCGTGGTGCCACCGCCGGGTGCGGGATTGGTCACCGTCACGTTGAAGCTGCCGGCCGTGGCCAGGTCGGTGGTCGTCAGCTGAATGGTCAACTGCGTACCCGACACGAACGTGGTGGTGCGGTTCGTACCGTTAAAATTTACCACCGAGGCGCTAATGAAGTTGGTACCGTTCACCGTCAACGTCTGGGCCGGGTCGCCGGCCGTGGCCGAGCTGGGCGAAAGGGTGGTGATGGTGGGCACCGGATTCGTGCCGCCGCAGGGCGCCAGCGTCGTCGACTGATTACGCACCACCGGGGCCGCGTTGGCAAAATCCGCCGCGTTGTCGTTGGTATCGGTGCAGCCGCTGCCCGCCCTGAACAGCGCCGAAGCCGTGTTCGTCGGGGCGGGGGCGCGCCCCGTGCCCTCGTACGCGGTGGCTGTCGCCCCAAAGCCTACAAAATCCTGCACTGCCGCCGAAGCAGGCGGCGTCGTCGCGGCCGTAATGACCAGAGGCGTCGTATTATTGGTCAGCGCCAGCTTGGCCTGGGCATTCGACAAGCTCGAAGTGCTCGTGGCAGTCACGTAGTCAGCATTGCCCGCTGCTGCTCCTTGGGCAATGGTAGCCCCGGCCGCGCCGGCCGTACCCAGCACGACCGTGTAGTACTGGCCGGGCTGTAGGTTGATGGGGGTACCTGGGGTGGCCGTTACGGCATTTGCCACGTAGTTGCCCGACGTGCTCGTCCCCGAAGCATACTGAATGGCATAGCCACTGATATCGATTGCAGCCGTTCCGCGATTGAAAAGCTCCACGTAGTCCCGCGTGTACGTCGTGCCCACTGTCCCCGAGCCGCCTCCCGCATATATCTGGCTGATAACGACCTGCGCCCGGCCCGCCAACGGCAGCAACAGGAGCAACAGACTCAGCAGCCGCGCCCAGCGGAACGACGACCTTTTGGTGTAAAGTGTTTGCATAAACAGTGAATGGGTGATGATTAAAGTGAAAACGAAACAACAGAACCAAAAGCTTCAACCTAAGGATGACCGCGAAAAACGGCTTTCAGTCAGGCGAAATTATATCAGTGGAAATCATATACAGACATGATTTTGAATGTGCCTGCGTCATTCCGTAGAAATGGCACCCGACAAGATAAGCAAGAAAACCGCGCCTATCCAGCCCCCACCGCACAACTAGCTGTAATGCCAGCTACTACTCACTTGTTATCATTGTGTGACTTCGGCGCGAGCCACTATCTTACGGCCCGCAACTGCTGCAGCGCCTTTTGGGTTTCATCCTGCTTGTGCTGCTCGTTCTCTTCTTTCGATGGCGAGGCTTTGGGCACGGGGCCAAAAAATGCCAGAATGTTTTGACGCACGGGCGGGCTCAAGTGCTCGAATTTCTTATCGGCCAGCTTGCGTACCCACTCGCCGTACGTCTCGTCGGCCAGGGGGTATTCGCCGGCGCGGGTGGGGTGGCCGGTATCGAAATCGACGTTGGCCAGCTTGAGCGGCGCGGCGGCCGTATCGGCTGGCTGGCGGCTGATATCGGCGCAGTAGGCAACCATCGTTTGCTGAAAGCTAGCGCGAAACAGCTTTTCGGCTTCGGGCGTTGGCACCTTAAAAGCGAAGGGCTTGAGCGGACCGATTTTGGGCAGAATGCGAATGAAGTACGAAATGATGCGCGCCCCAAAGCCGGGCTGGTGGTAGGTTTTGCCGTAGAGCTTCCGATACTGCTTCGGGCTTTCGCGCTTGAGGTAGTCGCGGCGGCGGGCCCCGGGGCTTAGCTTCAGAATATCCTGGCGCTTGCTGTGCCAGGCCGCCCGGGCCGCCGTCGGAATCAATTGGCTCACGGCGAAGCGGAAGCTGGCAATGCTCAAATCCACGTTCACAATTACCTGGCCCAGCTCTAGGCCGTAGGTTTTCAAAAAGGCCCGCTCCAGCGTGGCCTTGCTCACCTGAAAACCGATTTTCTGGTGGTAATCGGAATTGCGGTACTTGCCGCTGGCCAACTGCACTACGTCGAAGGCAAACTCCAACTGCGTGTGCTGCTTCGGCGCTTCCTGGTAGGTAATGACGTCGCCAAACTTGGCCTTCAGGTCCGGATACACCAAAGCCATGGCCTTGTTGGTCCCCGCGGGGTGGCCATTGAGGTCGGCCTCGTAATGCGCCAGGCTGCCCAGGGCGAAGGCGTAGTCGTTGCGGTCGCGCGCCTCCAGCAGCATGTTGCGCACGAAGTCGCCCGAGCGCACATAGTGGGTGAGGTTGGTAAACAGGACTGAACCGAACGGGTAGTAGCCCATATCCTGAATAATAGCTCCGCCATAGGCATATGCTTTGGCATCAGCCAGTTCCTGGGGCGTGCTGCCGGGGTAGCGCTTTAGAATGGCCGGTACCATGCAGCGCTCCCAGGTCGAGTCGATGTTAGCCTGGTGCGTGAGCACGGCGTAGCCGGCAGCGGGCCAGGCCGAAAAAGCCAGCCCCAGAGCCAGCAGAAAAACAAGTAAGCGCGGCATGAAAGCGGTTGAGGTGAGCACAACGGTGCGCGTGCTCAACGGCAAACCGGCGGCCGGCGTTGCTGTCCCGGCTCAACCCCGCTCCTAGCAGCGCCGGCATCACGTGCCTACGTACCCAGGCCTCCCCAACAATTGCCGACCAATACCCATCGATGCCCGCCAGCAAGCAAGGGCCCTAGGGCCGCACGCTGAAGTGGTAGGAGGTGCAGGAATGAAAAATCTGCCCGGGCCGCAGAATGGTATCGGGAAACCGGGGCTGGTTGGGCGAGTCGGGGAAATGCTGGGTTTCGAGGCAGAAGCCGGCGTGCTGGCCGTACACGATATCACCCTTGCCCTTAAGGCTGCCGTCGAGGAAGTTGCCGGTGTAGAGCTGCACGCCGGGCTGGTCGGTAGTCACCGCCAGGGCACGGCCCGAGGCGGGGTCGTGCACGATGGCGGCCGGGTGCTGGCCGATGGGCGAGTTCAGCACCCAATTATGGTCGTAGCCGCCGGGTACCTGCCCAATGCGTCCGCCGATGGCATGGGGCTCCAGAAAGTCGAAGGGCGTGCCCGCCACCGGGCGCAGCTCGCCGGTCGGAATCTGGGTGGTATCCACCACGGTGTAGCGTTCGGCCGGCAGCATCAGCTCATGGGCCAGAATGTTCTGACTCAGACCAGCGTTCAGGTTGAAGTAGGCGTGGTGGGTGAGGTTGAGGGGCGTGGCTTGGTCGGTGCTGGCGGTGTAGTCGATTTTCAGGGCGTTGTCGTCGGCGAGGGTGTATACCACTGTCACATCAAGGTTGCCTGGGTAGCCTTGCTCCCCGTCGGAGCTGCGGTACTGCAGGGTCAGGGTCGGGCCTGCGGCCGAAGTGCCGGGCACCGCCTGCCAGATGCGCTGGTCGAAGCCCACCGGCCCACCGTGCAGCGAGTTGGGGCCGTTATTGACACCTACTTGGTAGGCCTTGCCATCGATGATGAACCGGCCCCGGGCAATGCGGTTGCCGTAGCGGCCAATCAGGGCACCGATGTAGGGCGTGCTTTCGCGGAAGGCCGGACTCTGGTAGCCGCTCACGTCGTCGAAGCCCAGTACGATGTCGCCCAGCCGGCCGGCGCGGTCAGGCATCAGTAGGCGCACGAGGGTGCCCGCGTAATTACTGATGGCTGCCTGCGCGCCCCGCTGGTTGATGAGAGTGAAGAGTTGAACTTCGGTGCCGTCGGTGGTTTTGCCGAAGGGGGCAACGGTGGGCATCATAGCGGAGTCGATGGAGGTGAAATCGGCGGGCGGGGCAGCCGTCGGGCCGGGCCGCCGCAACCTGTCCAAACATAAAGCCCCGCCTCCAAAACGGAAGCGGGGCTTTTTTGTAGAGAGCGAGGGATTCGAACCCCCGGAGGTTTAACCCTCAACGGTTTTCAAGACCGCCGCAATCGACCACTCTGCCAGCTCTCTAAAGGAATTATGAGTTAAGAATTATGAATTATGAGTTGCAGAACGACGACTCATAATTCATAATTCTTAACTCATAACTAAACAAGCGTAGAGAAGGGGGGATTCGAACCCCCGATACCGTTGCCGGTATAACGGTTTTCGAAACCGTCGCATTCGACCACTCTGCCACCTCTCTAGAAGCTCCCCGAGTGATTGGGGACTGCAAAAGTAAAACGGAAAGCGGGATGAAAAACGCCTTGGGTCGAAAAAAATTCAACTTTCTGCTACTCTTCTGAATCCCAGCGCCTCATTTCTCGACGCTGATGACTCGCTGCACGCCCAACTGCTCGCGCATCATTTGCCGGCGGCGGCCGGTGATGGCGTCCATGCTCACGTTCACCTCGAAGCCGATGATGAGCGTCATGCACACAAACTCCAGCCACACCATAAAGCCCACCAGCGCCCCGATGGAGCCGTAAAAGTGGTTGTAGGAGTCGAAGATGCGCACGTAGAGCGTGAACAGGAACGACACCAAGAAGATGAGCATTGTGGCCACAATGGCCCCGGCCGAGATGAGCGGCCATTTATCGTGCACGGGCGGCACGAAGTAATAAATCACACAAGTGGTGCTCAGAAACAGCCCCAGCAGCGAGCCATAGCGCACCAGCGTGATGACGAGGTCGGTGAAGCGCTCGGGCACAATTTCGTAGAATACCAGCCCATCAATGAGGTATGTACCAAAGAAGATGCCCGCGATGGCCAGCAGCAGAATCAACGCCAGCACGAAGGTGAGCACCGTGGCAATCATGCGCTTGCGCAGGTAGCTGCGGTGCTTAAACCAGGGGTATTTCTTCTCAAACGCATCGAGCAGGGCCATGATGCCGTTGGAGCTGAGCACCAGGGCCGTCACGAAACCAAACGAGAGCAGCCCCCCGTGCGGAATATTCACGATGTCCTCAATGGTGGTGGCCGTGGCCGCGTACAGCTCGCGCGGCATGAAGTCACCCAGAAACTGCAGAATGTCCACGCTCAGGTTGGGAACGGGGATGTAGGGAATGAGCGTGAACAGAAAAATAATGGTCGGAAACAGGGCCACCGTGAGGTTGAAGGCCATGTAGGCGGCGCGCTTCTCCAGCGAGTCGAGCCGCAGCTCGTGCAGGATGCGGTCGAGCACGTCGTAGAGCGAGGCGTGGCCGCTGCCGATGCGCAGGCGCTTGAGCCCCACAATCAGCCGCCGGTAATGGCGCTGCTGGCGCACATCCGGGATGCGGGCTCGGCGAATGGCAGCGGGAGCTTTCATTGGAAGGGTTGAATGTTGAAACCTGGAACGTCATGCTCATCTGACGTCCGCCTGTTGAAGCATCTCTACTGCAACACTAACTCAAGCTAAACAACGATGCGGTAGAGATGCTTCGGCAGGCTCAGCACTTTCTTTCTTACTTCCGGAACGCGGCTGGCGCGGGAGCATCGGGCGGAATAGCTCCGGGCGTGGGCAGCACGGGGCTATCAAATTCATCTTCGCTAAAGTACGGCAGCAGGCGTTCCTGAATATTGGCGGGCATGGCGACGGGCCGCCCGGTAGCCGTTTTCACGAACACCATGAGGGTGTGACCTTCGGTGAGCAGCTGGCCCACCTCGTTATATATTTCATACTCGAACAGGGCGCGGGCACCTTCGGGTGGCTGGCGCAGCAGCAGGCGCACGGTCAGCAAGTCATCGTAGCGGGCCGGGCGGCGAAACTTGGTGCGCAGCTCTCCCACCGGCATGCCCACACCATCGGCCTCCAACTCCTTGTAGCTGATGCCCAGCTTGCGAAAAGCCTCGGTACGGGCCACCTCAAAATAAGCCGCGTAGTTGCCATGATAGACGTAGCCCATCTGGTCGGTTTCGGCGTAGCGCACGCGGATTTGGATATCGGAGGTATACATCAGCTATTTTACTTCTTCGTCCAAATTATATAGCTTAACTAAATCAAGTAGATGGTGGCCATAAATTTTAGGAGTACCTGTTTCTATTATAACTACCAAAACAGCATTTTTATCTTCAGTCTCAACAAGTACGTGCAGGAAGTCTCCGTTTGGGTTTTGGTAGACATAGACTACATCTCTTAATGTAAAGCCTTCTAAATCTGCTAGCGGAATTGCATCAACATAAGGCCAGATATCTATTACTTTTTCAGCAGAATCAGTCACATTTTGCATGGGAGGCTGAAACGTCTGATTGAAAACACTTTCGCTTAGCTTTTCTGTCTTCATAGATACCTGGCTCTACTTAATCCCCGCCCGGGTGAGGGCGGCCTGGTAGCGGCGGGCATTGGCAATGTGCTCGGGCTCGTTGGCAGCGTAGGCGTGGTAGCCGCTGAAATCGTCCTTCGCGCAGAAGTAGAGGTAGTTGTGGCGCTCGGGCTTGAGTACGGCGTCGATGCTGGCAATGCTGGGCAGGTTGATGGGGCCGGGCGGCAGGCCCGCGTACATATAGGTGTTGTAGGGCGAGTCCTTCTGCAAATGCACGTTCAGCACGCGCTTGATGGTGAAGTCGTGGTTGGCAAAGACCACGGTGGGGTCGGCCTGCAGCTTTATGCCACGCCGCAGCCGGTTCAGGTACACGCCGGCAATGCGGGGGCGCTCGTCGGCGTGCTGCTGCTGCTCGGCTTCCACGATGCTGGCCAGCGTGCTCACCTGAGCGCGGGTGAGGTGCAGCTGCTCGCGCTCGGCATCGCGGGCCGGCGTCCAGAATTGCTCGTAGGCCGTTTTCAGGCGCTGAAACAGGCGCGGGGCCGTGGTGTTCCAGTACACGTCGTAGGTGTTGGGAATGAACATGGTGAGCACTGTGGTGGTATCGAAACCCAGGCTGCGGGTGTAGGCCGGGTCGCGCAGCAGCGAATCGAGGCGCGCAGCGGGCACGTCGACCTGGGCGGCGAGCCGGCTTACCAGCTCCTGGCGCAGGCGCACGGTGTTGAAGGTAAGCTTGACCGGCGATTGCGCCCCGCTCTTCAGTCGGTTGATAAGCTGGCGGTTGGTAGAGCCATCTTTAAGCTCGTAGTTGCCGGGCTTCACCGCGCCGGGCCGGTCGTAATGCATGAGCCGGGCCACGAAATGCAGCGAGAGCTTATCGACGATGGTGCCGGTTTTTTCGATGGCGCCAAGCGCTGATTTCCAGGTGGCTCCGCGCGGAATGACCACGTAAGTGGGCTTGCCCTTGGTTTCGACGTTGGCATTGAAGAACACCTGATAGAAGTAATAGGAGAAGCAGACCAGCGCCAGTGTGAAGATGACGCTGACCGTGGCCCAGCGGCGGCGGCGCTTCTGGGCATCGTCGCGGCGTTCAAGGATAGTTTTAGGAGCGGAGTTAGTCATATTGGGGGGAAGCGGGTTCGGGAAGCGGCGTCAAAAGTACGAAGCCCGGGCAGCGCGCCCCGCCGGGGCGGCCAAGTTGGCGCGTTTCGGCCGGGCGTAGTACCTTGGCCGCGTCTTTGGCCCTGCCCCGCGCCTCGGCTGTTTTGGTTTGTGCCCGCCCGGCCCGCGCCGGGCCGTTTCACCTTTTTTCCTCCGTTCCCCTCATGCCCGCCACCCTGCTCCGCATTCATCCCGAAAATCCGCCCCAGAGCCGCATTCAGCAAGCGGTCGACGTTCTGCGCAAGGGCGGAGTTATCATCTACCCCACCGATACCGTGTACGGCATCGGCTGCGACGTCACCAATGCAAAAGCCGTGGACCGGGTGTGCCGCATCAAGGGCATCAACCCCGAAAAAGCCAACCTGAGCTTTATCTGCTACGACCTGTCGCACATTTCCGACTACGCCCACGGCATCAGCACGGCCACCTACAAAGTCATCAAAAAGGCCCTGCCCGGCCCGTTCACTTTCCTCTTCGAAGCGAGCGCCAACGCCCCGCGCTTCGGCGGCGTGAAGCGCAAAACCGTCGGCATTCGCGTACCCGACAACCAGATTATCCGCCAGCTGGTGAAGGAGTTGGGCAACCCCATCGTGAGCACCTCGGTGCGCGAAAGTGCCGAAACCCTCGACGAATACGTGACCGACCCCGACCTGATTTTCGAGAAGTACCGCCTGCTCGTGGACCTGGTGATTGACGGCGGCTTCGGCAACAATACCCCCAGCACCATCGTCGACTGCATCAACGACGAATTCGACATCGTGCGAGAGGGGGCCGGCGATATTGAGCCATTCCTGTAATTAATGATTAGCGGTTAATGATTAGGGGCTAATGCTATTCTGTTAACTCCAGAATGACATTAACCCCTAACCATTAACCGCTAACTATTTATCGCACGTGCTTCCACCTTCTATGCGTCCAGAGATATTGCTCGGGCGAGGCGCGCATGTCCGCCTCCAGCTGCCGGGCGAAGGCTTCGGTTACCGGGAACGTGCCGGCCGGGGCGGCTTTGGCGGCGCGGCCGTCGGGCAGCTCGGTGAAGGTGACTTCGTAGTAGCCACGGCGCAAGCGGCGGATGCCCACGTAAAGCACCGCGCAATCCAGCTGGGCGGCCAGGCGGTCGGCGCTGGTGTAGAAGCTGGTGTCTTGGTGCAGAAAATCCGTCCAATAGGGTTTGTCCTCGGGGCCGGCGGCCTGGTCGGTTAGCAGGCTCAGGGTGCGGCCTTCGCCGCGGTGGGCCACCAGGTAACGCAACGTCGCTAGCATAGGCACGGCATCAGCTCCAAGGCGGGTGCGCAGGCGGCGCATGAAGTGCTCGAAAAACACGTTATTCAACGGCTTGTACACGCCGGCGGCCCGGCTGGGAAACGCCAGCGCGGCCCCACTCAGAATCCACTCCCAGTTGCCCATGTGCGAGCCCAGCGAGAGTACCAGCCGCTTATCAGCGAAGTGATTGGTCATCAGCTCCGGATTAGTGAAGCGCATGCGCTGCTGCAGCTCTTCGGGCGCGATGGCGGCCAGCTTCAGGATTTCAACCACCACCTGCGAAAAGTGCCGGTAGAAGGCCCTGCCAGTGCGCTCAATTTCGGCCGGCGTTTGCTCCGGAAACGACTTGCGCAGGTTCTCGATGACGACGCGCCAGCGGTAGCGCACCACGTAGGCCAGCAGGAAATAAATGCCATCGGCGAAAACATAGAGCAGCGGCAGCGGCAGCCGCGCCAGCCCCAGCAGCAGCCAGCGCAGCGGCTCGAAGTACCAGGCGTAGGGCCGGCCGGAGGTAGTCGAATTGCCTTGGGTAGCCATGCTTAGTGGGCAGCGGGGGCACCCGCAGGCGTGTATTCGCCCCCCCGGTGCTCGCCCACAACCCGGTGGCCGGCCAGCAGCTTTTTGGAGCCGGCGCCGCCGTATACTTCCACGAAGAGCGTGAACAGACCGTCGGGCAGCGGGCCGAAGGGCAGCTGCCCGACGATGGTGGTGGGGCGGCCGGCCTGCGGGGTCAGCTCGCCGTCGGCATCGGCGGCCGAGCCGTCGGGTGCGGTGAGGTGGTAGTGCACGCGCAGGGCCTGGCCGGGCGTGGCGCGGTGCAGCTCGGTGTAGAAGAACAGCTCCTCAGTGCCGCGCCCGTAGGCGTTGCCGGGGGCGCGGGTGAGGCGGTAGTCGCCCCGGCTGAAATTATCGCCGCCGGCCCCGCGCACGGCCGGGCGGGCCAGCAGCACGATGTCGGAAAGGAAGGGGCCGGCCGCGGGCGCTTCCAGCACCAACTGCTTCTCGACGGTGGTTTCGCCATTGATGCTCTTGTACTGGTCCTTTATGGTGCCGCGCAAGGTGTATTTGCCATCGGGCAGCATAATGCGCTTGAGAAAGCTGAGCGGATTTTTAATGGCAATGGTGGTGTCATTAAGCACCGGGGCCTTCAACATAACGACTTCATGATAAGCCGATTTGCCGTCGGCTTTCAGAATATCGAGCGTGACGATGGCCGACGACTGGAACGAGCGCGGCGCGCGCTGCCGGTAGATGAGCGGCTGGGTGGGCACGGTCACGTAGATTTCCACTTCGGCCCCCTTCTCCACCTGGTTGAGGTTGCGGAAGCGGGCCACGTCGAGCAGCAGCTGCGGCGGGCCGGCCTGAGCGGCCAGCGCGGTGAGGGCAACGAGTAAAGTGAGGAGGTAGCGCATCAGGCAAAAGTACGGCGGGGTGATTTGTAGCGTGGACGCTGCGAGTTCGCACGGGGGCGCGACTTTCGATTTTCACTCCGTTTTACCAATTACACCATCAAAGTCAAAAAAGACTACGAGCGGAAGTACGGCCTGGCCCAGCTGCCATGCTGAAGGGGGAGAGTTCCGAAAACCCCATCAAAAACGTGAAAGCGCGGGTGGCCGAAATTCAGCAGACCCTGCCGCCCAAGCTGGAAATCGACCCGTTTCTGGACCGTGCCAAGCTCCTCGAAAAGGCCGTTTACATGGTGGTGAAGAACCTGATTGAGGGTGGGGCTATCTGCTTGTCTACTTCCCGATACGCTCGCTCACCGGCGTCGAAGGCAAGATGTTCCGGCCCGTAGCGCTCACGGTGAGCTTTACCATTTTCGGAGCCATGCTCCTGTGTCTGACGTACGTGCCGGCCATCGCGGCCTGGGCGCTCCGGAAATCCAGCAGCGAAAAGCCAAGTATTGCCGACCGTATCGTGGGCTTCCTGCACAAGCCTCTGCGCCCCCATTATCCGGGCGGCGCTGGACGTGCGCTAGCTGGTGGTGGGTGGGGCGCTGGGGCTGCTGAGCGGTTGGGTGTTCGCGGGGCGGAGCGGCGAACTCATCCCGCAGCTCGACGCGGGCGACTTCGCCTTGAACATGACGCTGGACCCCGGCTCCTCGCTGGCCGAAAGCATCCAGCTCACCCGCCAAGCCCAGCGCATCCTGAAAAGAAAATTCCCCGACGTGCTGCAGATTGTGGGCAAAATCGGCACCTCGCAAATCCCCACCGACCCGCTGTCACTGGAAGATTCCGACCAAATAATTATTCTGAAAGACCGCACCGTGAGCGTGCTCGCTCACCTGCCCGACACCGGCCCCGACGCCGCCCGTGTCGCCACCCTGCTGCCCGGCCAATACGTCAGTGCCCGCATCATCACCGGGCGCACGCCCCAGCGCACCCTGTCCGAAGGTGCCATCGTGCCCGGCGGGGAGGTCAGCTACGCCTACTACCAAGTGAAAGCCGACGCGAAAGGGAGCACCTACCACCGTTTCAGCCTCCGCCCCGGCGCCACCGACCAGGGCCAGGTAGCCGTGCGACTATTGGACAAGCTGACCGACACCACCCGTTTGGTCGTCAAAGGAGCCTATTTTCTCGATGCCGAGCGCAGCAAGGGCGAGGGTGAGTAGATTGCGATTAACAAAAGAACGTCATGGCGAGCGCAGCCGAGGCATTTCGCGTGCAGTAGTAACTCAATCGATTGGATTACTGCTGCACGCGAGATGCCTCGGCTGCGCTCGCCATGACGTTCTTTTACGTTCTTGAAGCATTCGCATAGCCGCCTCACGAAACCCATGATTTTCCTCACCGAACTGCACTACCACCCCCCAGCTGCCCTTTTTGCCGCCCTGGCCCATGCCGATGGCCTGCTGCTCGAAGCCCATGAGCACTACCGCAAGCAAACCTACCGCAACCGCTGCCTCATCCGCACGGCGCAAGGCGTGCAGTCCCTCACCGTGCCGGTGCTCGACGGCAACCGGGCCGGAAAAGTCAGCGTGTCGGAGATTGAAATCGACTACCGCCAGAACTGGATTCACCGCCACTGGCGTACGCTGCAAACCGCCTACGGCAACAGCCCGTATTTCGAATACTACGCCGACTATCTGCACGATATTTACGTACAGAAGCCCGCGCGGCTGTTCGACCTCAATCAGCAGTTTTTACAGCTGCTCCTCAAATGCTTCCGGCTGCCCCTGCCGGTGCGGCACACCACCGAATACTACCCCGAGTTCCCAAACAACGCTTACCCGGGTATCCAATTACTTTCCCAAACCATCCTCGACCGGCGCGACTGGCTGGCATCCAAAGCCACCCCCGCTACGGCCGAACCTGACACTCCGGCAGCTTCGGCGCTGGTTCGGCCCTATCCGCAGGTATTTGGCCCAGGTTTTGAGCCCGGCCTGAGTGTGCTGGACCTGCTCTTTTCGCAGGGTCCGGCGGCCGGGAGTTTTTTGTTATAGGAACCGCTTGTCTTGGTTCTTACCTTGAAAACCCAAACCCGTGCAAGCGCCAGCCTGTGCGACGTTTCCCGAACCTAACCCCGAACCGGCTTGTTTGCAGGCCATACCGGCGCAACCCGTTTAGCGTGTTATTTGCCCGACGCGGGGCTTATCTGATTTTTCACTACGTTTATTGGCATGGAAGCTAAATTCTCAAACCGCGTCAAAGAGGTGATTTCCCTGAGCCGGGAGGAAGCCATCCGTCTCGGCCACGACTACATCGGCACCGAGCACTTGCTCCTGGGTATGATTCGTGAAGCCGAAGGTACCGCCCTCGGCCTGCTGCGCAAGCTGGGCGTGAGCATCGACGAGCTGAAATTCTCGCTCGAACAGGCTACCCGCAACACCGCCACCCAGGGCACTAGCATCACTGGCTCGATTCCGCTCACCAAGCAGACCGAGAAAGTCCTGAAAATCACCTACCTCGAAGCCAAGATTTTCAAGTCGGAAATCATCGGCACCGAACACCTGCTCCTGTCCATCCTCCGGGACGAGGACAATATTTCTTCCCAAATCCTCAGCAAATTCAACGTGAACTACGAAACTGTGCGCGACTCGCTGGATTACCACGGTAATGCTGGCCCCACCCCGCAAAGTCGCACCCCCGACACCGACGACGACGACAACGACCGCCTCTTCGGGGCCACCGGCCCCGGTGGCGGCCGCGGCGGCGCGGGTGCGACCGGGGCTCCCAAAAAGCCCGGCGAAAAGTCGCGCACCCCGGTGCTCGACAACTTCGGCCGCGACCTTACCAAGCTGGCCGAGGACGATAAGCTCGACCCCATCGTGGGCCGCGAAAAAGAAATTGAGCGCGTAGCTCAAATCCTGAGCCGCCGCAAGAAAAACAACCCCATCCTCATTGGTGAGCCCGGCGTGGGTAAAACGGCCATCGCCGAAGGCCTCGCCCTGCGCATTATCCAGAAAAAGGTAAGCCGCGTACTTTTCAATAAGCGCGTCGTGACTCTGGATTTGGCTTCGCTGGTAGCGGGCACCAAATACCGCGGTCAGTTCGAAGAGCGCATGAAGGCTGTGATGAACGAGCTGGAGAAGTCGCCCGACGTGATTCTGTTCATCGACGAGTTGCACACCATCGTGGGTGCCGGCGGCGCTTCGGGCTCGCTCGATGCTTCCAACATGTTTAAGCCCGCCCTGGCGCGCGGCGAGATTCAATGCATTGGCGCGACTACGCTGGACGAATACCGCCAGTACATCGAGAAGGATGGCGCGCTGGCTCGTCGTTTCCAGATGGTGATGGTGGACCCCACTACGCCCGAGGAGACCATCGAAATCCTGCACAACATCAAGGACAAGTATCAGGACCACCACCATGTGGTGTACACCGACAAGGCCATCGAGCAGTGCGTGCTGCTGAGTGACCGCTACATGAGCGACCGGTTCCTGCCGGACAAGGCCATCGACATTCTTGATGAGGCCGGGGCCCGCGTGCACATCAACAACATCGTGGTGCCCGAGGACATTCTCACACTCGAAGAGCAGATTGAGAACATCAAGGGCGAGAAGAACCGCGTGGTAAAATCGCAGAAATACGAGGAAGCCGCCAAGCTCCGCGACACTGAGAAGAAGCTGCTGGACCAGCTAGAAACGGCTAAAAAGAGTTGGGAAGAGGAAACCAAGAAGAAGCGCTACACGGTGAAGGAGGAAAACGTGGCCGAGGTTATCGCCATGATGACCGGCATCCCCGTTTCGCGCGTGGCCCAAAACGAAAGCCAGAAGCTCCTCAACATGAACGAGGAGCTGCAGGGCAAGGTAATTGGCCAGGAAAAAGCCATCAAGCAGCTCGTGAAAGCCATTCAGCGCACACGGGTTGGTTTGAAGGACCCCAAGAAGCCCATTGGCTCGTTCGTATTCCTCGGCCCGACGGGCGTGGGCAAAACGGAGCTGGCCAAGGTGCTGGCTACTTACTTGTTCGACAAAGAAGATGCGCTGGTGCGCGTCGACATGTCGGAGTACATGGAGAAGTTTAGCGTGTCGCGCCTGGTGGGCGCGCCTCCCGGCTACGTGGGCTACGAAGAGGGCGGCCAGTTGACGGAGAAAATCCGCCGCAAGCCGTACTCGGTTATCCTGCTCGATGAGATTGAGAAGGCCCACCCGGACGTGTACAATCTGCTCCTGCAGGTGCTGGACGACGGTATTCTGACCGACGG
>JANXMN010000261.1 GCA_025354605.1 Hymenobacter sp.
GCCGTCCAGGGTCGGCGCAGCCGGGATAGAAGCTACCACGGCGTCGAGCAGCGGCACGAGGTCATCGGTCTTATGCTTCCAGTCGGTGCTCATCCAGCCCTGTTTAGACGAGCCGTACAGCGTCACGAAGTCAAGCTGGTCTTCCGAAGCGCCGAGGTTGAACATGAGGTCAAAAACCTGCTCGTGCACCTCGTCGGGGCGGCAGTTTTCCTTGTCCACCTTGTTCACCACCACGATGGGTTTCAGGCCCAGGGCAATGGCTTTGCCGAGCACGAAGCGGGTCTGTGGCATGGCGCCTTCAAAGGCATCCACGAGTAGCAGTACGCCGTCGGCCAGCTTCAACACACGCTCTACCTCACCGCCAAAGTCAGCGTGACCCGGGGTGTCGATGATGTTGATTTTGGTGCCGTTGTAGCGTACCGATACGTTTTTGGAAACGATGGTGATGCCGCGCTCGCGCTCCAGGGGGTTATCGTCGAGAATCAGGTCGTCGAAGTGCTGGTGCGCGTCGAAAATCTTGGAGGCGTGGATAATCTTATCCACCAGAGTAGTCTTGCCGTGGTCAACGTGAGCGATGATGGCAATGTTACGAATATTGTTGGCCATATGGGTTGGTTTTGCGGGTGCAAAGGTACAGATAAAAATGCGCAAAGTCTTGTGGTACTCAACTCTTAACACAAGCCCGGCTGCCGCACCCGGCCGCGCGGCCAAGCCCGTCGCTTTAAATCGGTTAGCTAGAACGTAAGGTTCCCGCGCCGCTTTCGTCTGCCGCTGCGACCCAACCGCGACGCGTTGTCGTATGTTGTCCATCTGTCATTCACCCAACCCCTCCTCATGCGTTTTTCCCTCTTGTTCCTGCTGATATCGGTGCTTTCGCTTAATTCGGCCTGCTCGCAAAAGCACGACGTAGCCGCCGCCAGCGCCCGGCCCGCTCGCGGGG
Source organism: Hymenobacter sp. (assembly GCA_025354605.1). GTDB lineage: Bacteria > Bacteroidota > Bacteroidia > Cytophagales > Hymenobacteraceae > Hymenobacter. The sequence goes on from JANXMN010000261.1 coordinate 941, forward strand.
CCGCCGGCCCCACTTACCCCAAACCCCAGCCCGTAACGGGCAAACCGGATGAATTCGCCGTGCGCCACACCGACGCCGAGTGGAAGAAATTGCTCACTCCCGACCAATATTACATCCTGCGTGAGCAGGGCACCGAGCGTCCCTTTACCGGCAAATACCACGACAACCACGCCGCCGGTACCTACTATTGCGCCGCCGACCACAACCTGCTCTTCACTTCCGACACTAAATTCGAGTCGGGCACCGGCTGGCCCAGCTTCTTCGCGCCCGCTGCCGCCACCAGTGTGAAGGTGGCCTCCGACAACAGCTTCGGCATGAGCCGCGACGAGATTGTGTGCGCCAAGTGCGGCGGCCACCTCGGCCACGTGTTCGACGACGGTCCCCAGCCCACCGGTCAGCGCTTCTGCATGGACGGCAACGCGCTGGTGTTTGAGAAGAAAAAGTAGAACAACTGGTAGTTTTCTGAAAAAATTCACATTCGTTAGCGCCTCGGCAATCCATGCCGGGGCGCGTTTCGTTTGTATTCACCGCGCAGGACCAGTTGTTCACCGAGACTTCCGCCACAGCTGAGCCTGATAGTTATATTTTTGTTCACCATGAAAACCACGACCGATTCTATTGCTTACCTGCAGCAGGCTGTTGAGCCTACCCGCCAGCAATTGCTCAACAATGGGCTCTACCGCCGGCTCGATACCCTCAGCGACCTGCGCCGGTTTATGGAGCACCACATATTTGCGGTCTGGGATTTTATGTCTCTGCTCAAAGCGCTGCAGCGCGAGCTTACCTGCGTGCGAGTGCCCTGGGTACCGACGGCCAATCCGGCCACGCGCCGTCTCATCAACGAGATTGTGCTGGGTGAAGAGTCTGACATCGACCTGCAGGGACGGCCCGTGAGCCATTTCGAGCTCTACGTGCAGGCCATGGATGAATGCGGGGCCAACACCGCCCCCATTCGCCGACTGGTGGCGGCCGTGGAAGCCGGCCAGTCCGTGCGGCAGGCCCTGCACGCGGCCGGTGCCCCCACTTCGGTGCGCGAGTTCGTCGAAACCACCTTCGATATCATCAGCCAGGGCAAGCCCCACGAAATTGCCGCAGCCTTCACCTTTGGCCGCGAAGACCTGATTCCGGCCATTTTCCGGCAGTTGGTCGTCGAACTGCGCGACCGGTTTCCCGGCCAGCTCGACACGTTTACCTATTATCTCGACCGCCACATCGAGCTCGATGAGGACGTGCACGCCCCCCTCGCTCATCAGATGGTGCACGAGCTGTGCGGCGACGACCCCACCCGCTGGCAGGACTGCCAGCAGGTGGCCGTACGCTGCCTCGAAGCCCGCATGGCGCTCTGGGACGGCATTCAGCCGGTGGGCGTGGCCTTCGTACCCGCCTGAGCTGGCCCAACCCCCGGCCCCCACGCCGCGTTTCAGACCGGGGCCGACTCCGGCCGCCGGTTTTGCTTTCTGCTATGTCTGTTTATTCGTTTTCGACGCGCGCCGGCCAGGCGCTGCTGCTCGCCTTGGCCATTGGCCTGCCCGCCTGCTCGGTTACTGACCAGGCCGCCGAAACCTCAGCCCCCACGGGCACGCCCACCACGGTGCGCACCGATGCCGACCGCCGCGCCATCTACAACAGCAACGGCGCGCCCAGCCGCGGTGGCTACGCCGTGCCCGATGCTAACCCGAACAATGTGCATCTGGGCGAGCAGGCGGCCGAAATCAACCGCGAAAAGCGCATCGAAAACGTGAATACCGACGACCCAAACACTACCACTACCGAAACCCGACTCAAGCGCCTCAACTCCAACGCGCCCGTACCCATCGACACGACGCGACGCTAGTATTTGGGGCAGCTGCCCGTCGGCCGGTTCCAGTACACCTAGAAAAAGCCCGCTCCCGGCACCATGCGGAAGCGGGCTTTTGATTGATAGGCCGATGAATCGGCAGCGACTTATGCGCTTACCTCGCCAGTGCTCGGGCTGTCGGCCGAGTTCAGCAGGCCGCCAGCCTCGGGCTCGGCAACAACGGCCGGGCGCTTGGCTGCCGACTTAGCGGCGGGCTTAGCCGCCGACTTAGCGGCGGGCTTAGCCGCCGGTTTAGCGGCCGGCTTAGTCGATTTGGCGGCGGGCTTAGCGGCGGGCTTTTTCGCGGCGGCGGGCTTGGTGGTCGCTGGCGCTGCTACGGGAGCGGGGGCCGTCGTGGTAGCCTCAACAGCTTTGGAAGCGGAAGCGGCAACTGCTTCCTGGTTACGGGGCTTGGGGCCGCGCTTGGCGCCGGTGGCGGGGCGGCCGGGCTTGCGTCCGGATACTGCCGTACCATCGGCAGTGGCGCGTGGAGTTCGGGCCTTGCGGGGCGTACCGTCCTTATTCAGAGTAGGACCTTTTTTGTTTTTGGAGCCGCGCTTGCCTTTCGCAGCGGGTGCCAGAGCAGCTGCCGCTCCGTTATCATTAGAACCCGAGGTGGTACCCACGGAGTCGTAGTGGCGCACAATGGTGTGGAGGGCCTGCTCGAACATGCGCTCGGTATCGACGTCGAGGCGGCGAGTGGCGTCTTTTACCACTTCCTTCAGCTTGTCTTTCGTTTCTTTGCGGATGCGGGCCACCACTTCATTCATGCGGCTGTTCAGCTCCTTTTGCAATTGCTTGGCGGCCGATTTCAACGTTTTTTTCTGACTGGCCTTTTTATCGGCGCGCTCGTCGTTGAGAGCGGCGGTGGATTTAGCCGATTTGCGGGCGGCTTTCTCTTCCGGCGTGCGCTTCGCACGTTTTTCGGCTTTAGCCGGGGAAGCAGGTTTTTTCATGTGAAAAAAATTGTTTGGTGATGATAAAAAGAGGAAGGGCAAAAGCAATTAGCGCCGAATTTTTTATTTTGACGTGCTCAAATATAAAATGATTTAAGCATCAAACGGTTTGCTTAGTTTTTGGGTTAATTTAATTCGGCTCTTTTTTACGTGTTTCTTTACGTGGCGAAATAACCGAGGGAAAATTCCTTTGTTAAATCCACCCGATTATTTCCGCCTTTACTCTTCTTGATAATATGTCAGTTTTTCCTGAGCGCTACACAGTTACTGCCGCTTTGCCCTACGCCAACGGTCCGGTTCACATCGGCCACCTGGCCGGTGTATACTTGCCCGCCGATATTTATGTGCGCTACCTGCGCTCGGCCGGGCGCGACGTAAAATTTATTTGCGGCTCCGACGAGCACGGCGTTCCCATCACCATTCGCGCCCAGAAAGAGGGCGTTACCCCCCAGCAGGTGGTGAATAAATACCACGCCCTGATTCGTGACTCTTTTAAGGATTTCAACGTGTCGTTCGACGTGTATTCGCGCACGTCGTCGGTCACGCACGCCGAGGTTTCGAGCAGCTTCTTTACGAAACTGAATAATGAAGGCAAATTTATCGAACAAACTACCCAGCAGTATTTCGATGAAAAAGCCCAGCAATTTCTGGCTGACCGCTACATTGTGGGCACCTGCCCCAACTGCGGCAACGAAAATGCCTACGGCGACCAGTGCGAGCGCTGCGGCACTTCGCTCAGCCCCACCGAATTAATTAACCCGCGCTCCATGCTCAGCGGGGCGCAGCCCATTTTGCGCGATACTAAGCACTGGTTTCTGCCCCTCGACCAGTACGAGCCCTGGCTGCGCGAATGGATAATTGAAGGCCACAATGACGACTGGAAAACGAACGTTTACGGCCAGTGTAAATCGTGGATTGACCAGGGCCTGCACCCGCGCGCCGTGACGCGCGACCTCGATTGGGGCGTGCCTGTGCCGGTGCCCGGGGCCGAGGGCAAAGTACTCTACGTGTGGTTTGATGCGCCTATTGGCTACATTTCGGCCACCAAAGAAGCTTTCCCCGACGAGTGGGAATTATACTGGAAGGATGCCGGCTCGAAGCTGGTGCACTTTATCGGTAAGGATAACATCGTTTTCCACTGCATTATTTTCCCGGTGATGCTCAAGGCACACGGCGAATTTATTCTGCCGGATAACGTGCCGGCCAACGAATTTTTGAATCTGGAAGGTGATAAAATCAGCACTTCGCGCAATTGGGCGGTGTGGCTGCACGAATATCTGGCCGACTTTCCCGGGCAGGCCGATGTGCTGCGCTACGTACTGTGCGCCAATGCCCCCGAAACCAAGGACAACGACTTCACCTGGAAGGATTTTCAGGCGCGCAACAACAACGAATTAGTCGCCACGCTCGGCAATTTTGTAAACCGGGCCGCTGTACTCACGCACAAATTTTTCGAGGGCCGCGTGCCGGAAGCAGGCGAGTTAACTGCCATCGACCAGGAAACGCTGGCGCAGATGGCCGAATTTCCCGCCCGCATCGGCGAGCTGATTGAAAATTACCGTTTCCGCGACGCGCTGGCCGAAGTACTGAACCTGGCGCGCCTGGGCAATAAATACCTGGCCGAAACCCAGCCCTGGCACCTCATCAAAACCGATGCCGCCCGCACCGGCACGGTGCTGCACGTGGCCCTGCAAATTGCCGCCGCCCTGGCCCCGCTGCTGGAGCCCTTCCTGCCCGAATCGGCCCGGAAGCTGGCCACCATGCTCAATCTGGAGCTGGGCAGCTGGGCCAGCGCCGGCCGGCCCGATGCCCTCGCGGCCGGCCAGCAACTGCGCGAACCCGCGCTGCTGTTCGGCAAAATTGAAGATGCCGTGGTAGAAACGCAGGTGCAGAAACTGCTCGACACGAAAAAAGAAAACCAGCTGGCGAATACCCCCGTGGCCCCGGCCAAAACTGATATTTCGTTCGACGATTTCGGGCGCATGGATTTGCGCATCGGCACCATCGTCACGGCCGAAAAAGTGACCAAAACCAAAAAGCTGCTCAAGCTTACCGTCGACCTGGGCCTGGAGCAGCGCACCATTGTAAGTGGCATTGCCGAGCATTTCGTACCCGAAGCCCTCATCGGCCAGCAGGTGCAGGTGCTGCTCAACCTCGCCCCGCGCGAAATCAAAGGCATTCAGAGCCAGGGCATGCTGCTAATGGCTGAAAACGCCGACGGCAGCCTCGCGCTGATGCAGCCCGGCAAGGCAGTACGCAACGGCAGCAGCGTGGCGTAGTCGGAGCCGTCTGTCATTGCGAGCGGAACGAAGTGCAGCGTGGCAATCCTTCCTCCTTATGCGACCAGTTTTGGAATATGAGAGATTTTTTTGAAATAGAAAGCCCCGATTCAACATTGAATCGGGGCTTTCTATTTACGATAGGACTTACGCAAACGTCCGTTTTTTTTAGCCCCAGAGGGGCGGCCCGTTGGTAGTAAAACAGTGATAAGACCGGTAAAGCCCCGGAGGGGCGACCCATTATCGTGGCCGCCATTGGGGTCGCCCCTCCGGGGCTTTATCGGTTGATTGCAGC
>JANXMN010000324.1 GCA_025354605.1 Hymenobacter sp.
CAGGGGTTCAACCGCATGCGGTAGGGCGTGCCGCCACCACAGCCGCCCCGCCGGCAGGCCGGCGGCCTGCCCGGCAGCAATGAATGGCAGGGTGCGCACGCTCAGCATGCGTGCGCGTACCAGGCGGGCCGGGCCGGGCCAGGAGGTAAGTGCCAGTAGTAGAGTCAGGCCCGGACCAGTAAGGCCCGCACTGGCCGCCAGCACCAGTACCAGCAGCAGGCGCGGAACGGTGTCGAGCACGGCGGCCGCGCCGAGTATCAGGCTGTCGAGCGGCAGTGGGCAGCCGGCCCACCGGCGGGCCGGGCTCATCAGCAGGAGTAGTAGCACCCCGGTTCCGGCCCCGAGGGCCGCCCCCAGGCCGGCCCCGGGCAGGCCCAGTATCCACCACAATGCCCCCCCCGCCCCGGCTACCACCGACCACGGCAGGCGCAGGCGGTTGCCCCAGAAGCCGGCGGCCCCGCCGGCGCTGGCCCCTAGCAGCGCCGCGAGCAGCGCCGCCGGCACCGTGAGCAGCAGCGCCGTGCGGGTGCCGAATACCAGTCCGCTCAGCACATCGCGGCCTTGGGCATCGGTGCCTAGCCAGTGCCGCCCGGCGGCGAACGGGGCCTGTGCTACGTGCACCAGGTCGGGCAGGCCGGGGGCGTAGGGCAGCGGCAGCACCGGGGCCAGCAGCGCCACCAGCCCCAGCAGGGCCAGCCAGCCGCCCGCCAGCCAGCGGGCGGGGTTCCGGCTGTGCTGCTTCAGGCCTGCCACCGGATGCGCGGGTCAGCCCAGGAATAGCTCAGGTCGGCCAGCAGCAGGGCCAGCAGGCGCGCGGTGCCCAGCAGCAGCACGCCGCCCACCAGCACCGGATAGTCGCGGGTGGCGGCGGCTTCGGCCAGCAGCCGGCCCATGCCGGGCAGGGCAAAAACGACTTCTACCGCCACGGCCCCCGCCACCAGGGCCGGCAGCAGCTCCGCTACCTGCCCCAGCGTTGGCAACAGGGCATTGCGCAGGGCATGATGCCGGATAACGGCCCTCGTCGAAGCGCCCTTGGCGCGGGCGGTGGCAATGTAGGGGCGCGTCAGCTCGTGGGTCAGCGCGGCTTCGAGCTGCAGGGTGAGCTCGGGCAGCGCGGCCAGCAGCAGGGCCGCCACGGGCAGTAGCAGTTGCGGCAGCGAGCCGGCCCAACGGGCCATCGGGGAGCCCTGCGCCAGCTGGTCGAGTTCGTTGACCGGGAACCAGTCCAGCACTTCCGGGTTGGCAAAAAGCAGCAACAGCCCCAACGCCAGCACGAACAGCGGCACGGCGTGCAGCGCCACCAAAGCTGCCCGCACGGCCGCCGCCCAGCGGGGGCCGGCGGCCAGCCTTTGGGCCAGCAGCAGGGCGGCCAGCGTGGCCAGCACTGCCGCCAGGCCCGTTACGGGCAGCGTAAGTGCCAGCGCTTGGGCCAGGCGCTGGGTTACCGGCTCGCCGGTTCGGAACGAAGTGCCCAGGTTGCCGTGCCCTAATCCCCGCAGCCAACGGTGGTATTGGTTGCGCGTCCCGTGCCAGGCCCAGGCACCGCCCGCCGCCCGGCTCACGTAAAATACCGGCAGGCCGAGGCCCAGGCGATGGCGCAGGGTTGCCCGGCTGGCGCGCATCTGCGCGGCCGAGGCCCGGTGACTCAACTGTTCCGACGAGTCGGGCAGTGCCAGACCCAGGGCCTGGTCGGCGTGGCGGCGGCTGATGAGAAACACGACCGAAGTGAGCAGCCAGACGGCCAGCAGCGTTTGCCCCAGCCGCCGCAAAAGGTAGCGCCCCATCATCAGGGAGCCGTGCTGGCCGGGGCGGTCCGCTCGATAGTAGCAGCCGTGTAACCGGGTTTGAGGCTGCTCACGTGCAGGCCAGTTAGGTTGGTCGCCGCGGCCACTCGGTTGGGCAGGAAGAATAGCGGCACCAGCGGCAGCTCCTGCTGCATCAGGGCCTGGAACTGGCGCAGCAATACAGCGCGGCGCTGCGGGGTTTCAGCCGTCGCCAGCGCCTCAATCAGTCGGTCGCTGGCGGGGGTGCCAAAGCCGGTCAGATTCCCCTCATTAGTGGCCGACGAGTGTAGTATCGGTGTAAAATTGAATACGAACGGATTGCCCTTCAGCGTGCGCAGGTATATGTCGAAATCGCCGGCCCGCAATGTGGCGCCAAACTGGCCCGACTCCGTCGGCTGCAGGCGCACTATAATACCCATTGCCTGCGCCGCGGCCCGCAACTGCAGGCCAATGGTGGCCATTAGGTCATCATCAGCCCGGTAGCGCACGGTCAAATTCAACTCTCTGTTCCTGCGGGGGCCGGGGCGCTGCCACTGGCCCGTCGGGCCGCCGGCCTGCTGCCATCCGGCTTGCCGGAGCAGGTGCCCAGTTTCGGCCGGAGCAAAGGGAATAAGGTCGAGGCTGTCGTTGTAGTTGGCTCGGTCGAGCGGGCTGATGATGCCCACCGACCGCCGGCCCTCCCCCAGCTGCGTGGCCCGGAGCAGGCTGGCCGCATCAAAGAGGCGGCTCAGGGCGCGGCGGGTGGCGGCATCGGCCAGGGCCGGCCGGCGGGTGTTGAAGCCAGCCGTAACCACATCGTACGAGGGTGTGGTGTAGCAGCGCACTGTTGCGGTGGCCGTTGCCCGCAGGCGGGCAAAGTCGCGCGCCGGCACGTGGGGGTACACGTCGAGGTCGCCGCGCCGCAGGGCCAGCAGGGCCGTCGTCGCTTCCGGAATGATGAAGTATTCGAGCTGCGCGGCCCGCGCCTGCAGCGTTAGTGGCGGATGAGGCAGCTCATCGGCCCACCACTTCGCCTTGCGCCGGAACGAAAGCCGGCGGTCTTTCTGCCAGCTCGTTAGCCGGTAGGCACCGCAGCCCGGTACCCGTTCGGGGTGCTGGCCCGGGTTCAGGGCCTGGTATTCGCGGCTCAACGCCAGCAGCGCGGTATCGGCGGTTTGGGTGGCCGGCAACTGCTGCAGCGCACGCAACGAGTAGCGGCGCAGGCGGTGGTGCGGGTCGAGGCGGGCTTCGGGCAGGATGGAGAAGTCGCCGGAGGCCAGTTCAAATTCCGGCGAATGGCCCTGGCAGCCCAACGTGAAGCCGCGCGGATTCAGGGAATCGGGCGTGAAGGTGCGCACGAAGGCAAACTGGCTGCGCACAATTTCGTTGGGCAGGCCCGGGCAACTCATCAGCTTTAGCGAGAAAGCCACATCCGCCGCCAGCACGGGTTGTCCGTCGTCCCAGCGCGCCTGCGGCCGGAGCCGGAAGTGCAGCGTCATCAGCGAGTCGGGCAGGTAGCGGACTTCGGGCAACTCAGCCGCCAGAATAGGCAGCGTCTGCAGCGAATCGGGACTAGCCTGCAGCAGGCTGAGGTGGAGTAAGCTATTCGCGTCGATGGCCTCCTGGTTGTGGCTATCCATGGACTCCAGCGTTTCGGGGTCGTGCGACCAGCGAATGCGAATGGAATTGCGCGAATAATGCCGACCACCACAGCTACCCAAAAGCAGGGCTGTGGCAACAAAGAGAAAGAATCGGGTTGAGAAAGAATTGGTCAAGCCTTTTTGCGAAATCGCTCTTCTTATCAAGCGCGGCAATATAGGCAGGAAGGTGCTTTCGGGTGGCTTAGGCGATGTCTCCGGTCCAGCCGCCGGTACCGCCCGTGGCCACAATGTCGCCGGTCCAGTTGCCATGGCCACTCTCATCGGTGATAGCACCAGTCCAGGCGCTGGCACCGCCCAAACTGATGCTTACCGGGGTAGCACTGGGGGTTGCCGACGCGGCAGTGGTGGGCGCACCAAAGCAGGCGGTGGCGATTTGGAACAGGGCGATGGCGAGAGTGTTGAGCACGGCTTTCGAGAGTTAGGTTGTGTGTCAGATGATTGATTGACACAAAGTTGGCCCGCGATATTGCCGTTGAAAAGGACACTTTCAACGCTAATCAGACTTTACATTAAATTATAATTTACTGTATTTATAAAATAATAAAAATTAAAAACCCAGAGCAGGCCACTTAATCGACTATCAAAAGGAGTGAATGATTTAAAAAAAGCCTGAATTTTGACAGTAGCTGCGTTTTTAAGCAATAATTACCCAAGATGCAAAGGTGGCATTAACACCGGCGTGAAAAAAGGAAAAACAGCTTGTTTTGCTGACATGGGGTTTTGAGAATTTTTCAAACAAAAACCCGTATATTTGCCTTTAAAGGCATATTTATGGTCAATGAAGTCGCAAACCTGGTACGAATTGTGACATCGAGGGCAGTGGCAGCTACTCCGGTGCTCGACCTGCGGAGCAGTTCCGCGAGCAAGGAACAGCTCTTTGTATCGATGGTGAAGCTGCAGCCGGAAGCGTCGCAGCTACAGCTGGCCAAAGCGGTTTATGGCAAAGCCACGACGACCAACCTGCGGGCACTGCAAAAACTGCAGTCGCGGGTGCGGTCCAAGCTGCTCAACCATCTCTACTTTCTCGACCATACCGACCCGCGTCTGGTGGTGTCGCGGCGCTACGAGCTGGAGTGCCTCGACCTGCTGCACAAGGTGAGCGTGCTGTATGCCGAGCGCGATTTCCGCCTGGCCGAGCGCCTGCTGCTCAAGTGCCTGAAGCTGGCCGAGACGGGCGAGTTCACGCAGTACATCGTAATGGCGGCGCGCATGCTGCGGAATCTGTACGCGGAATTGCGCCGCCCGGCCTCTCATAAAAAAGCCGGTACCGTGCTGACGCGGGCGCAGCAGCGCCTGGGGTGGGAGGACGAGGCCGAACAGCTGTATGCGGCCACGCAACTGGCCAGCAACGGCAGCGTAGCCGGGCGCCGGGCGCTGCTGGCGGCGCTGCCTGGCCGCATTGCGCAGCTGGAGCTACTGCACCGGCGGGCTGGTAGCTTCACCACATATAATATCCTGTACCGCACGCGGATTGCCTGCGAAGAGATGCAGGGGAATTTTCCGGCCATGATTCGCATCGCGGCGGCGGCCGACCGGCATTTCCAGGCCGGTAAGCTCAATGCGCGCCGCTTCGACCTGCGCTTCAACCATTTCACGGCTATTTATGCCTACCTGCGCAGCCGGCAACCGGTGCGGGGCCTGCAACTGGCCGAGCGCTACCTGCGCGACTTTCACCCGACTTCCAACAACTGGTTTTACTTCCAGGAGCACCATCTGCTGCTGGCCCTGCACGCGCGCCGCTACGACCTGGCCCGGCAGCTGATAGAGACGGTGATGGCCAATTCGGGGTTTCTGGGCCAGCGCGAGGCTGCCAAGCAGCGCTGGGACTTGTACCGCTCCTACGTCGAATTCGTGCAGCCCCCGTCGCGGCTGCCTTCGGCTCGGCAGCGGCAGCTGAACCAGCAGATGCTGGTGCTGCCCGAGTACAGCCGCGACAAGCGCGGCCACAATGTGGCCATTATGGTCCTACAGCTGCTCTACTTTCTGCGCGAGCGCAACCTGGAGCCGGTGATGCTGCGACTGGAGCGGCTGCGCAAGTACCAGCAGCGCCACCTGAACGAGGGCGAGATGCTGCGGAGCCGCCTGTTTCTGCGGCTGCTGCAGGTGATTGTGGAAAAGAACTTCGATGCCGACAAAGCCGCCGAGCGCAGCAAAACGCTGCTGCAGCAGCTGCGCGACACCCCCCCGCCCGGCGGAGCTTTCGCGGAGGTCGAAATCATTCCCTATGAAAACTTGTGGGAAATCGTGCTCGACTTGCTGCGCGAAGGGCCACCCGTGCCGGTGGAGTAAGCGGGGAGGCTTAATAGCTGGATGTCGAGGGTTAAAAAGAACGTCATGCTGAACACAGTGAAGCATCTTTACTGCGAGAGTAATCCAATCGAAAGGATTAGTAGTGGCGGTAAAGATGCTTCACTGCGCTCAGCATGACGGCCTTGGTTGCCCCCCGCACCCACACATAACCCCGACTCTACGGCTCGACTACGATTTCGCGCGACACGCAGTGGCTGGCTACGCAGGCTTCGGAGCCGTAGCCGCGCAGGCTGAAGCGCACCAGGTATTTACCGGCGCGGCGGAAGGTGTGCTGCGCGCTGCGGCCCTGCACCACGGTGCCATCGCGAAAATCCCAGACGTACTGCAGGTTGCGGCAGGTGAGGAGCTGGGCCTCGGGCGACTCGAAGGACACGGGCTGGCCCACGCGCACGGTGGTGGTGCTGGGGGTGAAGTCGATGATGTCCTGCTGCACGAGGTTGATGGGGATGTACTTCTCGCCCCGGCGTACCTCGCCGGTTTTCTCCACGATGACGTCGAGCTGGACCACGTAGTTCTTGCGCTCCTTGTAGCAGTAGCTCACGGTGGGGCCGGTGAGGGTGGTACCATCGCCCATGTGCCACTCGTAGGTGAAGGGGCCGGCGGGCTCGTCGATGGATGGGCGGCCGTCGAGGTCGACGCAGAGCATGCGGGGCAGGGGTGGGCCGCAGCCCACGCTGGTGGTGTCGCCGGCCTGCTGGGCCCGGGCCGTCAGGCTGGCCAGCAGCACCAGCAGCAGCGGCAGGAGCGAGCGGCGGGCAAGAAGCGAGGCGAAGAAAAAGCGCATGGGAAATTCGGAAACGAAGAAAAAAGGCCCAGCCGGCCCGGCCGCGGGCTAAAACTTGTTGAGTCGCTGCATCACGTCGCGCAGGTAGGTCTGGCCCACGGGAATGTGCTTGCCATCGACTACCACCGAGTTGTCCTCAAGGGCCTGAATGCGGTTGAAGTTAACGATGAACGAGCGGTGCACGCGCAGGAAGCGGCTGACGGGGAATTTCTCCTCGGCGGCCTTCATGGTGCTGTACACGATGAGCTTGCTCTGGCCCGTCACGATGTGGATATAGTCGCCGAGGGCTTCGACGTAGCGCACGTCGTCGAAATTGACGCGCACCAGCTTGTTGTCGACCTTCACGAAGGTGAAGTCGGCATCGGGAGCGGAGGCGGCAATGGCGTCGGGGTCGGGCGCGGCGGCGGCGGCGGCGCGGCGCTCGGCGGTATCGGCGGCTTTCTGGGCGGCCTGCAGGAAGCGGGGGTAGCTCACGGGCTTCACCAGGTAGTCGACCACGGCCTGCTCGAAGGCTTCGACGGCGTAGTCCTTGCTGCTGGTAATGAGCACGACCAATGGGGGCTGATACAAGGTGCGCAGCAGCTCAATGCCCGAGAGCACGGGCATCTCCACGTCGAGAAACAGCAGGTCGACGGGGTCGGTGCGCAGCGACTCGGCAGCTTCGACGGGGTTGGTGAAGCTGCCGACGGCGGTGAGGAAGGGGGTGTTGGCGATGCAGTTGAGCACCACCTGCACCGACAGCGGGTCGTCGTCGACCACTAAGCAACGCAGGGGAGTAGTGGAAGCGGGCATAAGCAGAGCGGGAACGTTGGGCCGACGAATGTAGGGCCAACCAACCGTTTTTCAAATCCCGGCCCGGGCGGCCAGCTGCGGATACAGCTCGGCCAGCTGCTGGCGAATGGTGGCGAGCAGGGGCTCGCAGTAGGGCATCGCCGGGTGGCGGGCGGCGCGCTCCAGCTCGTCGAGCTGGGTGTGCAGCACCGGCACGCCAAAGTACGCCACCTGCCCCTTGAGCTTGTGGGCGGTGCGGGCCAGCGCCTCGGCATCGTGCGGGCAGGCGGTGGCCAGCACGGCTTCGAGCGCGGGTGCTTCGGTGAGGAAGGTGGCCACAATCTGGCGCAGGAAACCCTCGTTGCCGCCGGCCAACTCTTCGAGCAGCTGCCAGTTGGGCTTGATGGGGGTGGAAGGGTAGGAGGCGTGGCGGGCAGGCGTGGTAGGGGCGAAAGTTCCGGGAGTGGCAGTGGCTGCATCCGCTTCGGGCACCGCTGCTTCCGCGCCGTTTCCCTCAATCCCGGCAATCTCTTTTCCTTTTCCCGGCCGGTCCTCCTGTTCCAACAGCTCCTCCTGCCCGGCGGCACTGCGCCCGGTGAAGTGGGCCAGG
>JANXMN010000326.1 GCA_025354605.1 Hymenobacter sp.
CTGCGGGTTCTGCCGGGCCAGCAGCTTGATGGATTGCTCGTCGCAATGGTCGCGATGCCCATGCGAGAGCAGCAGGTAGTCGATGCTGCGCAGGGCCTCGGGCGGGCAAGGGAGGGGGTGGCGACGGCGTATCCCGACGGAACTGAACAGGACCGGGTCGAAGAGCATTGACACGCCGGCGGCCCGAAGCAGGAAGCACGAGTGCCCCAGCCACACCAGCATATCCTCCGTGGAGGAAAACGCGGCGGCGCAGTCCACTACGGTTGGGGTCCAGGTGTCACGCTTTTTCTCCTCCTTTTGCGGGTTGGCCGTAAGCTGCCACTTGAGAGCAGTGGTAAATTTTGGCTCAAACAGCTCCTCCCCATTGGCGAACTCCTTGCCGAACAGCTTGTTGCCGGGGTAGCCAGGCCGCACGGTGGGCAGGGCCTCGTTGCGGAGGTAGGAGATGCGAGCGGGCATAGCAAGTTGATTAGGTACTGAAAACGAATTTCGCACAGCAGTCAAAAGAGGTAAAAGAGGTTCACTGAGGAGTTGTTCGCTCGATGAACCTCTTTTACCACTTCTGACCGCTGTGCGAAAGCCACCTGCGTCCCTCAGGTCTTCCGAATCTCGTCCTTGAGGTGTTCGATGAGCTGCACGAACTCCGGCTTGGCCTGAATGCCAGGCTGCCAGGCCAGGCCCATCTCGGCTAGGTTATACTGATGCTTTTTGCTGATGGTGGCCCCGGGCAGGCACTGTCCGGCGGCGTCGCGCTCCGGCCCCAGTAGCCAGAGCGTATCCGATAGGGCGGTGGTGGTGGCCAAGTCGTGCGACACGATGACGACGGTGTTCAACTCGTCGAGCGTCGTCACTTCCACGATAATTTTCTTCACCTCGTCAACCATGGCGATGTCGAGACCAGAGAAGGGCTCATCCAGAATAATGAGGTGTTCGGAGCAGAGCAGCTGCTGGGCAATGGCCGCCCGCTGCCGTTGCCCGCCCGAGAGCATGGCCGGATACTTGCGCCGGTGCTGCGCCAGGTCGAAGCGGGTGAGGAAATCTTCGACCCGTACTTTGGCCTCGGCCGGGGCGTGCTTGCGGGCGGCGGCCACCAGCAGGTTGTCGAGCAGGGTGCGGTGGTTGAACAGGGGGTAGCGCTGCTGCACAAAGCCCACATCGCCGGGCACCACGGGTCGCTGCGGGTTGGCCACCAGCACGGTGCCGGTACTGGGCGGCAGCAGCCCCGCAATGATGCGGCATAGCACCGACTTGCCGATGCCCGAGCGGCCATAGAAACCAACTACTTGCCCCTGATTCACGCCCGGCCGCACCACATCCAACACATCGAGGCTGATGTCGCGCAGAATGATTTCGCCCCCGAACTGCATCGAGATGTCGCGCAACGACATAATGGGCTCTTTGTAGCTGTGGTCGGCCATTATTTTGCGACGGTAAGCGCGGAATAAGGAAAGAACATACGGCGCAGAAACGCAAAAATGTAGTCCTGCAGGGCTCCAGTGGCCAGAATAACCAGCTGAATAGCAACCACGCCGGCCAGATGCAGGTAGCGGTTCTGCTTGTAGAGCAGCAGGCCGATGCCGCCCTCGGACTGGTAGAGCGTCTCCACCAGCGTAATCATGGTCCAGATAATGGCGAAGTTCTGGCGCACGACTTCGAGCATTTCGTCGAGCTTGCCCAGCACGACGACTTCGTAGAAGCTGCGCCACTCGCTCATGCCCAGGGTGCGGGCGTGGTCCATCTCCTCCTGGGTGGTGGTCAGAATCACGCTCGTCATGCCCGTCACCAGGTACACCGTGGCCCCGAACACGAGCACCGAAAGCTTGACCTGGTGGCCGGAGCTGAGCATCAGGGCCATGAAGAAGGTGAGGCCGGTGAGGGTGAGGTAGCGCATTTTGGAGGCCGCATAGGCGATGGGCCGGAAGAAGGGCAGGGCCGTGAGGTAGGAAATAGCCAGCGCCAGCACCGTGGCAATGGCCAGCGCGCCCAGCGCCGTGGTCAGGCTGGCCCACAGCTCCTGAATGAGTCCCTGCGTCGTCACCAAATCTTTGAAGGCCGCCACGACTTCGCCCAAAGTCGGAAACAGCTGCAGCGGATAAAACAGCCACAGCAGTAGCAGCAGCAGCACCTGCACCGCCACCATCGTCAGAAACACCGAAGGCCGGGGTTTGGCGTTAGGAATGAAAAGGTCTTTGAGCATCGCGCTGGAAGGAGGGAAAGCGAGGGATAAAACAAAGAGCGTCATGCTGAGCAAAGTCGAAGCATCTCTACTGCAGTAGTAATTGATTTACTAGGGCACGCGAGATG
>JANXMN010000332.1 GCA_025354605.1 Hymenobacter sp.
GCCCAAGTGGTCGATGCCCAGCTCGACGACGTCGCCGGGGCGCAGGTACTGCGGCGGCTGTCGGCCCATGCCCACGCCGGCGGGCGTACCGGTCGATACCACGTCGCCGGGCAGCAGGGTCATGAACTGGCTGATGTAGGCAATCAGGAAGGGAAGCTTGAAAATGAGGTTGGCGGTACTGCCTTCCTGTTTTGGCTCCCCGTTCACGGTCAGCCAGAGGCGCAGGTTGGTGGCGTCGGGCACTTCGTCGGGCGTTACGAGCCAGGGGCCGAGCGGGGCAAACGTGTCGCAGCCCTTGCCCTTGTCCCAGGTGCCGCCGCGCTCCAGCTGAAAGGCCCGCTCCGATACGTCGTGGTGCAACACGTAGCCGGCCACGTAGTCTAGGGCCTCGGCCTCGGCCACGTAGGACGCGCGCCGGCCGATGACCACGGCCAGCTCCACTTCCCAGTCGGTTTTTTCCGAGTTTCTGGGAATGATGACGTCGTCGTTGGGGCCGGCCAGGGCACTGGAAGCCTTCAGGAAGAACACCGGCTCGGCGGGGTGGCCCAGGCCCATCTCGTCGGCGTGGTCGGAGTAGTTCAGGCCCACGCACACGATTTTAGATGGCCGGGCCACGGGTGGCCCCAGGCGCTCGGCAGCCGGTACCACTGGCAGCCGCCCAGCCTGCGCCGCCACAAATTCGGCCAGCCGGGCCAGGCCGTCGGTGGCGAAGAACTGCTCGTTATAATCCTCGCCGAAAGCGCCTGTGTCGTAGCGCTGCTCATCGAGCAGGATGCCCGGCTTTTCGTGGCCGGCAGGGCCGTAGCGCAAGAGTTTCATATGGGCGGGGCAGGAACGTTGAAAGGTGGAATTAAGCAATGAAGCACGTCATGCTGAGCTTGCCGAAGCATCTCTACCGCAATAGTAAATCAGTTACTTGCGCAGTAGAGATGCTTCGACAAGCGGACGCCAGATGAGCATGACGTGCTATTTAAAAGCGGTGGGACGGCAAGCGACCCTACCAGAACACCGTGTACAGCACCGTGACCATGGCCACCACCACGCCCGCGCCCAGCACGAAGCTGCGGTTGGGGCGGAACATGCTGCTGTCGATTTCCAGGCCGTGGGTGGTTACGCCGCGCCGGTTTTCGACCAGGCTGATGAGCACCATGATGGCTGCGCAGGCCACGAACACAATGGCCATGCGGTCCATGAACGGAATGACGTAGGCACCGTGGTCGGCCGGGTCGGGGCTCACGGCCGCGAAGCCGATGTTGGCCAGGCCCGACAGGTCGGCGTAGCGCGGCAGAAACTTGAGCCCCACCGACATCACGAAGCCGCCCAAGGTGGCAAACAGGGCCGCGCTCGACGTGGTTTTCTTCCAAAAGAAGCCCAGGATGAACATGGCAAAAATGCCCGGCGAGAAGAAGCCGGTGTATTCTTGAATGAACTGGAAGCCGCCCTTCTTATCAATGCCCAGGTGCGGGGCAATCAGCACGCCCAGCACCATGGCCACCACCACGGCAATTTTGCCGGTGGCCACCAGTTGCTTTTCCGAAGCCCCGGGTTTGATGAGCTTGTGGTAGATGTCGAGAGTGAAAATGGTGGCAATGGAGTTGGCCTTACCAGCCAGCGAGGCCACCACCGCCGCCGTGAGGGCCGCAAAGGAGAGGCCTTTCAGGCCGATGGGCAGGATGTTGAGCAGCACCGGGTAGGCGCGGTCGGGGTTCACGGCCCCGTCCTGCATCATCTCGCCGCTGAACACGTTGCTCTTGAACAGCACGTAGGCGGCGATGCCGGGCAGCACCACAATCGCGGGCATCAGCAGCTTGAGGAAAGCGGCGAACAGCAGGCCGCCGCGGGCCGTGGGCAGGTCGGCCCCGAGCGCGCGCTGGGTGATGTACTGGTTGCAGCCCCAGTAGTTGAGGTTGGCAATCCACATGCCGCCCACGAGCACCGAGAGGCCCGGCAAATCGAGGTAGTTGGGGTTGTCGCGCCGGAAAATCATGTGGAAGTGGTCGCCCGCCTGGGTCGTGAGCAGGCTGAAGCCGTTGAGCACGCCGGTGGTGCCGTAGTGCTCCGACACCAGGTTCAGGGCCAGGTAGGTGGTGGCCAGGCCGCCCAGAATCAGGAAGAACACCTGAATCACGTCGGTGAAGCCAATCACCTTCATGCCGCCCAGGGTGATGACCACGGCGAAGCCCGCCAGCATGTACATGCAGAAGCTCAGGTTGAGGCCCGACACGCTGCTCACGGCAATGGCCCCGAGGTAGAGAATAGCCGTCAGGTTCACCACCACGTAGAGCGCCAGCCAGAACAGGGCCATAATCAGCGCCACCGTGCCATTGTAGCGCTGGCTCAGGAACTGCGGCATGGTGGCAATGCGGTTCTTGAGGTACACCGGGATGAAGAACACGGCCACCACAATCAGCGTGAGTGCCGCCATCCATTCGTAGGCGGCAATGGCCAGGCCCATCTTAAAGCCCGAGCCCGACATGCCCACGAACTGCTCGGCCGAGATGTTGGAGGCAATCAGCGACGAGCCAATGGCCCACCACGTGAGCGAGCCCTCGGCCAGGAAGTAGTCTTTCGAGTCGCCTTCGAGGGTGCCGTCGTGGCCGGATTTGCGCCGGTAAATCCAGATGCCGTAGCCGGATACGATGATGAAGTAGACGAAAAAAACGATGTAGTCAATCGTTGAAAGCTTGTTCATGAAAGCAGGCTAAGAAATGGATTGGCGGAAGCGACCGACCCCGCCGGGCCAGGGCCGGGCTGCGGGAAAGTAATGTTCCGCTAAAAAAACCGCTTCTGAAAGGAAAAGCTGCGATTTCTTTTAACAAGCGATTGCGATAGGCCGGGCACGGGCGTGCCGGTGACGGCCCGCGCCGCCTGGGGCCCGGGCGAAAAAAAGCAGCGCGGCTCACCAGAAACGCTGGTGGGCCGCGCTGCTGCGGGGGCGGTAAGGCGAGCCGCTACTTGCCCATTACCTTGAAGGTGCTGCTGCCCTGGGCAGGCAGGCCACTGCGGCCCAGGCCCTCGGCCGTGGCCTGGAAAATGCCGCTGCCATCGGCCGTGAAGAAGTGCAGCTCGGCTTCGCCCTTGGCATTGGTGCGCACGTCGGGGTTCCAGTAGAGGGTGCTGGTGCGTGGGTCGGCGGGCGGGTTGGTGAGCAGGGCGTTGTAGCGGGGCTGGTAGAACTCGCGCGCCTCGTAGAAGCCGGGCAGCTTCACGGTGGCCACGCCGGGGGCGGGGGGCAGGTCCTGGCCTTTGTAGTTGCGGTCGGCACGCTTGGTGTAGATGGCAATGACCCCACCAGTGCCGCCAAAAATGGCCGCCTCCGCGCCCTTAAATACCTCCACCTGCTCCACGTCGCTGGACGAGAGGTTGCTCACCAGGGCAATATCAACTTTCTGGCCGTCGAGAATGAACTGCGGCGTGCCCTGCCCGCGAATCTGGACCGACATATCGGGCGGGTTGCCGGTAATGGCCAGGCCGGCTACCCGGCCCTGCAGCAGCTGCAGCACGCTGATGCCCGACTGGGCCACCGGCAAGCTGGCAAAGTCGATGACCGTGCCACCGGAAGCCCCGTAGAGGCGGCGCGGGTCGTCGCGGGGTACCGTTTCGCGCTTGGCCGTCACGGCCACGTTGGTCAGGCGAATGTTGCGCATTGCCTTGTCGGGGTGCAGGTCGAGGTCGGCGGCCTGGGCCTGGCGGCTGCGCTTCACGAAGCCAGCCACCCCGGCCGGCGCGGCGCTCAGGGCGGGCAGCGGGGTCAGGTCCTGGAAATTAGGCAGCGGGCCCTGGTCGGCAATAATGAGCACGTTGCTGCCACCCTGGGCACGCCGGGCCTGCAGGGTAATGACGGCGGTGTCGCCGACCGGGAAGCCCGTGAACGTGAAGCGGCCATCGGGGCCGGTGGTGGCCGTGCTCACGTTTTTGGCCGGCCGTGTCTGCAAAAAGGTGAGCTGGCTGCTGGCAATGGGGCGGCCGCCGTGCTCGCTCACCACCTGGCCCACCAAGCTCAGGTCGCGCTCGGGCACGAAGCGGGTGGCGGGGGGCTGGGCGGCCAGCACGTCTTTCCAGATGAAGCGCCGCCAGCCCTGAGTCAGCAGCAGGTCGTCGAGGGCCTGGGCGGTAGCGGCCATGGGCTCGCGGAAGTAGTAGCCGGGGTTTTCCACGTAGCCCGTCAGGTCCGAGGTCAGCAGCAGGTTCGAGGCGATGGTTTCGGCGTGGGGGTCGAGGGCGGCCAGGGCCGCATCGTTCACGCCCACCGACAGCTGCGCGGCCACCGGCTGCCCGGCGGCATCGGTCACGCGTAGGGTCAGCTGCACGGGGGCGTGGGGGCCGTAGCTGGGCTGGTCGGCCACCATGCTCACGCGCAGGCCCGCCGCGCCCGGGGGCACAAAGGCCAGCCGCTCGCCCTGCGGCAGGCCGCTGGCATCGAACAGCGTGAAGTGCACGATGCCCGGCGGGTAGTTCTTTTTGGGCATGCGCCAGCTGCTGGGGACGCCCTCGGCCACGGGGCGCGGCCCGGGATAGGCCGTGGTGCCACGCACCTGCGTGAGCAGCTGCACCGGGCCCGGGGCGGGCGTGGCCCCGTGGTAGCGGGCTTCCACCAGGAAGTCGGCCGCCGTCTCGATTACGTGCAGGGTGTAGCCGCTGGCCAGCACCGGGGGCAGGGGGTAGTCGGCGGCGCTGCCGTCGGGCAGGGTCACGCGGGCGTGGTAGCGCTGCTTGCTGCCGGGCACGAAGGCGAAGCGCCCCATGCCGGCGTGGCGACTGGCAAAAGTCGTGACAACCGCATTCTGGGCGTTCAGCAGCTGGCCGCGCACCTCGATGCCCCGGCCGTAGTGGTCGGTGGCTTTGCAGGCCACCACGGCGGGCAGGCCCTCGATGAGGTCGCCGCCTTCGGCAAAGAACTGCACGTCGGGGCGGGCCACGGCGGCGGCCCGGGCGCGGCCGGCCGGCGTGGTAGGCGCGGGGGGCGTCACGGGCTCCTGCGGGCCGATGGGGGAGGCCGGCCACACGCTCAGGCGGCGGCTGTATACGAATTCGTCGCCGGCGTTGCGCATCCAATTGGTGTAGGCGCGCAGCACGTAGGTGCCGCCGGCCAGCGTGTCGGCAATGTCGAGGTCGCCGGCGGCCCGGCCGGCGTGCAGGCGCAGGGTGCGGCGGCCCACCACGCGCCGGTCGGCCGATACCAGGTCGACGTGCAGCACCTGGCTCAGCGAGTCGGGCAGGTGCTGCGAGGCATCGACCACGTAGGCGCTGAACCAGATGGTTTCGCCGGTGCCGTACACCGGCCGGTCGAGGTGCAGGTACACTTTTTCGGGCCGGACGGCCTGGTAGTAGTCGGCCAGCCGGGCGGCAATGCGGGGCAGCAGGCCGTCTTCGGGCGGTTGCGGCTGAAACGCCGTGAGGCCCAGGGCCAGGCTCAGGGCCAGGGCGAGGAAGAAAATCGCGCGGGAGGCGCGGGGAATAGACATAAGCAGGTGGTTGAAAGCAGCAGGTCCGCCGGCTGGCCCGAAGCAATGCTTCAATAAAAACAAATCCGGCCACAAGAATACCCCCGGCAAATGGGGACCCGATGAAGCCGCGTCGGCCCAAAGGTAGCGGCGGGCGCGGCCTGCCCCGCCAACGCCAGCGGCCCGCCCGATTCCCCGGGCGGGCCGTTGTCTGGTTGGTTGCCGGCTACCCGGCCCGCGCCGGCTACCCAGCCCCCGGGGCGCACAGGCGGCCTACGCAGCGGCCGTGGGGCCGCCAGGCGTTACTCGCGGGTGCAGGTGGCCGACAGGCAGAGGTTGACATCGGTGTAGACCAGCCGGTAGCTGCCCCGGGCCAGGCGACTCACGTCGACAGCCGTGCGCTGGCCATCACGGGTGGGGGCCAGCATTGCCACGCGCTGCCCCACGAAGTTGTACACGGCGAGCCGGGCCGCGGCGCTGGCGCGCGGGTGCTGCACCGTGAGGCGGTCGGCGCTGGGGTTGGGGTACAGCTGCAGCGGCTCGCTGCTGGCTCCGGTGGGGCGGGTAGCCGTCACCAGGGCCACCAGGCCGTTGAGGTAGTTTTCGAGGTTGGTGTAGCCGTTGGTGGCCAGGAATTGCCGGTCGGCGGCGTTGTTGGGGTTGAGGCCGTGGGTGGTTTCGTAGTCGTCGGTCATGCCGTCGTGGTCCGCGTCGGCCGGGGCGGGTCCGCAGCTGAGCGTGGGCCACGCCCCCTGCGAGGTGGCAATGGGCGTGTGGGCCGGGAAGCCGCCCTGCACGTCGATGAGGCCGCCGGTGCGGCCCTGCACTTCCTGAATAATGCGCTGGTCGATGGCATCGCGCATGGGCAGCACGCAGCCCACGCGTTGCAGCACGGCGGTGTAGGCATCGGCAGCCGTCTGGGTGTTGAGCGGCGCAATGTTGAAGGGCGTGCTCACCTTCGACTGTGTGGTATCGGCCAGGGTGCCGCCCTGCATGGTGGCCCCGCGCCAGTTGTGGGCCGTGGTGGTGGCCGAGCCGTCCACGTAGTTGCCCTCCAGATAAATCTGCGGATAGGGCAGCAGCGGGGCCGTGGTTTGCTTGTAGGGATTGACGAGCTTACTGCGGGCGCTGCTCGCCGTGGCCGGGCCGTACTTGTAGTAGTTGTTCACCATGTTGTAGTTGCCGCCCTCGCCGCCGTACACGTTGTTCGAGCCCCAGTCGTAGAGCACGTTGTTGCGGAAGTCGCAGTTTTCCGAGCCGATGGCCGCGCCGTAGCGGGTGCCGTTCCAGCGCGGGGTACGGCTGTTGCAGTGGGCAAACAGGTTGTGATGGAACGTGGCCCGCCGCCCGCCCCAGATGCCGCCGTAGCCGTGGCGTTCGTAGTCGGTATCGCCGGTTTCGAAGTGGTAGGAGTAGTTCAGCGGTTCCGAAATCAGGTTCCACTGCAGGGTCATCGAGTCGCAGGCCGCGCCATAAAAGGTGAAGGCCTCGTCCTCGCTCCAGCTCATGGTGCAGTGGTCCACCACCAGGCCCTTGTGGTCGATGCCATCGAAGGCATCCTCGTCGCCGTTGCCGTTGGTCATGCCGATGCCCGTTTGCTGCGGGTAACGGTCGCCGAGGCGGAAGCGCACGAAGCGCACAATCACGTTGTCGCCGCTTACCGTCACCTGCCGGTCGGCCAGGCAGATGCCGTCGCCGGGGGCCGTCTGGCCCGCCAGGGTGGTATTGCGCGGAATGTTGAGCCGGGCCGTGAGGTGGATGGTGCCGCACACCCGGAACACGATGGTGCGGTAGGCTGCCGCCGTGTTCGGCTGGCTGATGGCATAGCGCAGGGTGCCCGGCGTGTTGGTGTCGGCCAGACTCGTTACCTCAAACACCGTGGTGGGCGTGGCCGCCCGGCCCCGGCCACCGCTCACGAAGCGCCCGGCCCCCTCAACCCCCGGAAAGGCCAGCTGCTGGGCCAGCCCCGACGTTGCCGCCCCGAGACTGGCCAGTGCCAGCCCAATGCCCATTAGCAGCGGGCGTGACGAAAAAACCGCAGGAAAACCAGCAAACCAGGTCATTGGACAAAGGCCGTAAAAAGCGACGGGAAAAGCCGGGCCGTTCCTGCTCACTACCGGCGGCCGCCGAGCAATTCCCGGCCAATATTACGGCTTGCCCAGGCCGGGCTGCACCCGAAAAGCCGCAATTATTCGCGCAATCGATGCCGGGAACGATGCCGTTTCTTGGCATGAAAACCGGGTGAATGAAAGGGTGTCATGCAGATTCAGAAAAACGTCATGCCGAGCGCAGCCGAGGCATCTCGCGTGCAGCG
>JANXMN010000357.1 GCA_025354605.1 Hymenobacter sp.
AAAAGCCGGTTAAACTAGGCGACTGCCACCGGCGCGTCCGGGGTGTTCATCATTTTCTTCAGCTTGAAGCTGAGGAGGAAGAGCAGCCCGGCCGCCACGCCCGCCGACACCACGAATACCATGAAGAAGTCGTAGAGATTGGTGATGTGGAAGCCTAGCAGCACGGGCGCGGGCTTCGTCGATTTGGGGTCGGGGTAGAGGCTGCTCATGTAGCCGGCCAGGTAGTTGGCGGCGGCGTTGGCCAGGAACCACACGGCCATCAGCAGGGAAGCGAATTTGGCGGGGGCCAGCTTGTTCACCAGCGACAGGCCGATGGGCGACAGGCACAGCTCGCCCACCGAGTGCAGGAAGTATAGCGCCACCAGGAAGAACATGCTCACCTTTACGCCGGGCTGCAGGTTGTGCACACCGAAGCACATCACGAGGTAGCCGGCAGCCAGCATGGCTAGGCCGATGGACATTTTGAGCGGGGACGGCGGCTCGGCGCCGCGGCGGCCCAGGGCCGTCCAGACGGCGGCCATGAGCGGCGCGCCCACCACCACGAAGATGGCGTTCAGGTTTTGGAAAATGCTGGCCGGCAGCTCGTAGCCGAAGATAGTGCGGTTCATCTGCTCGTCGGCGAAGAAGGTGAGCGAGGCCGGGGCCTGCTCGAATGCCGCCCAGAAGAACACCACGAAGAACGACACGATGAAAATCACCATAATGCCTTTAATATCGGCCCCGCTGAGCGACTTATCGCTGAAAATCATATAGGAAATACCGATAACGGCCACGCCCAGCAGCGGCGCGATGGTGGGGAACTTGGCCGAATCGAGCCACAGAATGCCCAAGATGATGGCCAGCAGCACCGGCAGCAGCGCGTACACGCCCATAATGCCACCCGACGCGGCCGGCGTAGTGCCCACCTGCTCGCCGGTGGGCGTGTGCAGGTACTTGTCCTTGCCCCAGTTGAAGACGGCCGTGCCCAGCAGCATGGCAATGCCGCAGGCCAAGAAGGCCCAGCGGAACGCCTCGGGGTGCCCCTCCTTGTCGCCAATGAGGCTGGTGATGGTATTGCCCAGAAACGAGCCCAGGTTGATGCCCATGTAGAAGATGGTGTAGGCCGCGTCCTTACGCTTGTCGGTGGCCGAGTACAGCGAGCCCACCATGCTCGAAATGTTGGGTTTGAAGAAGCCGTTGCCCACAATCATCACGCCCAGGCCCAAGTACAGCAGCCAGTGGCTGAGGGCGTGGGTGCTGGCCGGGCCGTAGTTCGAAGCCGAGAAAAACAGCGTGAACTGCCCAAATGCCATCAGCAGTCCACCGGTGAGGATGGAGCGCCGGTTACCCCAGTAGCGGTCGGCGATGAAGCCGCCGATGAGGGGGGTGAGGTAGACCAGGCTGGTGTAGCCCCCGTAGAACTTCGACGCGAACGCCTTGTCCATCATCATGGCCTTGGTGAGGAAGAGCACCAGCACGGCGCGCATACCGTAGTAGCTGAAGCGCTCCCACATTTCGGTGGCGAACAGCAGGTACAGCCCCTTGGGGTGGCTCGTGGAATCCGCCGCTAGCGGATGCTCGGTCTGAGCAGGAACAGTTTGCATAGAAAAAACGAGAGTGGGAAAATGAGATGACTACGGGTAAAACCGGCTCCAATGCGAAAGTAATGCAGTACGGGCACGGTAAATCTATGAAAGTTTCGGCATGTAGCACGGACTTCAGCTTCGCCGACCTTGGGTTGTAGTTGGCGTCCCTGCGCCGTTGCAACGATTTTCGTTCAGTGGCGTGGGGACGTGGACTACAAAGTCCGCGCTACATCTTTTCCGCTGCCTTCGCTCCTATAGGCTTTGGCGCGGTAGGCGGCCGGGGCTAGCCCGGTTTGCTTGCGGAAGAAGCGGGTGAAATAGCCGGGGTCGACGAACTGCAGCTCGTAGGCGATTTCGGCCACCGAAAGCGAGGTGTAGAGCAGGTAGTTGTGGGCGCGCCGAATGGTATGGGCCTGCACAATCTGCTGGGCGGTTTTGCCCTTCACGGCTTGGCAGATGCGGTTGAGGTGCACCTGCGTAATCTTGAGCTCCTGGGCAAACTCCGAAATCTTCTTGCCAAACGGTGCGGCGCGCTCGATAGCTTTTTGGAACTCGCGGAAGTAATGTAGGGCACGGTTGGGGCTCTCCTGCTTGCGGCGATTGTGCTGCAGCAGGCGGAAGATTTTCACGAACAGCAGCTTGAAATACCCATTCAGCGCCAGCTGCTTGCCAGGTAGCTCGGAATAGATTTCCTGATGAATCTGCCGCTCCAAATCCAGCAAATCGCCAAAAGTGACCTCGGAGCTGAAATCGGACAAAATATGTACTGAGTTCAGCTCGACCAGCACACCCGGCGTGGCCTGCAGAATGGTATCGAGCAGCGCCTCAGAGAGCGTGAGCGTGCGCCCACGCACCTGCGGGCTGAAGGTGAAGCCGTGCACCGTGTTGGCCGGGATGATGACCAGGCAGGGCGTGCGCAGGGCCACCGGCTCGGGGGCCTCGAAAGCGGCCCGACCAGCTTCGAGAAAGAATAGCTGGAACAGATTTTCGTGCAGGTGAGGCTTGAGGCCCCAGTCGGTGGCGCGGGGGCGCGGGGCGATGAGCTGGCTGGCCAGGTAGTCGTGCGAGAGCCGGGCGCGCTCGTCGCCGTAGAGGCCATGGAAGCGGGCAATTTGCGTGGGCATAGCGAGGAAAAAGTAGGGACAAAGAAAACCTGATGGCCGCTAACGCGTAAGCTTCGGGCCGGCAATCTGGCCTTGCATTGGCCGGAAAGGCGCATTGCGGGCTGTATTGCTGCGGGAGGGCCGATAACAGGTTTAATTTGTCCCAGTAAAGAAACGAATTGTTTCACTACCGGCAGGCCGCCCGATTCTACCTTTGTATTCTGAATTCGCAAGAACTCCCACCCAACTTTTTTCGCCATGTCAACCGCTCCCACCAATGCCGCTGATGTCCGGAATCGTTTGCAGCCCCTGGGCTTCACCGAAACGGCTACCGTTCACCTCAATTTAACGCCTGCGGAGCTCATTGAGCACGCGTTGCGCAACGGCGAGGGCCATCTCACCGACACTGGCGCGCTGATGGCCGACACTGGCCAGTTCACCGGCCGCTCGCCCAAAGACCGGTTCGTGGTGAAAGATGCCAACACCGAAAACAGTGTATGGTGGGGCGACATCAACATCCCCTTCGACGCCGATAAGTTCGACCAGCTGCACGCCAAGATGGTGGCTTACCTGGCCGACAAGGACATCTACGTGCGGGAAGCCTATGCCGGCGCCAACCCCGACTACCAGCTGAAGCTGCGCGTGGTGAACGAGCAGGCTTGGCACAACTTGTTTTGCTACAACATGTTCCTGCGCCCCGCCGAAGGTGCCGACACTACCTGGACGCCCGATTTCAGCATCATCTGCGCCCCCGGCTTTGAGGCCGACCCGGCCGTGGACGGCACCCGCCAGCCCAACTTCGCCATTCTCAACTTCACCAAGAAAATGATTCTGATTGGCGGCACGGGCTACGCCGGCGAGATGAAAAAGGGCATTTTTGGTGTGCTGAACTACCTGCTGCCCCACGAGCACAACACCCTGAGCATGCACTGCTCGGCCAACGTAGGCGAGAAAGGCGACACGGCCGTGTTCTTCGGCCTGTCGGGCACCGGCAAAACCACCCTCTCGGCCGACCCGAACCGCGGCCTCATCGGCGACGACGAGCACGGCTGGACGCCCGACGCCGGCATCTTCAATTTTGAGGGCGGCTGCTACGCCAAAGTTATCGACCTGAGCAAAGAGAAGGAGCCCCAGATTTGGGATGCCATCCGCTTCGGCTCCATCGTGGAGAACACCCGCTTCATCCCCGGCACTCACACCGTGGACTACGCCAATAAGTCGGTGACGGAAAACACCCGCACCGCCTACCCCATCAACTTTATCGACAACGCCATCGAGCCCGGCGTGGCCGACGCGCCGAAGAATATTTTCTTCCTCACCGCCGATGCTTTCGGCGTGATTCCACCCATCAGCAAGCTCGATAAGAGCCACGCCATGTACCTGTTCATGAGTGGCTACACGGCCAAGGTGGCCGGCACCGAAATGGGCGTAACCGAGCCGCAAACCACGTTTTCGGCCTGCTTCGGGGCCGTGTTTCTGCCCCTGCACCCCACCAAATACGCCGAGATGCTGGGCCGGAAGATGGACGAGAACCCCGACATCAACGTCTGGCTCATCAACACCGGCTGGACGGGCGGCAGCTACGGCACCGGCTCGCGCATGAAACTGCCCTACACCCGCGCTATGATTACGGCCGCCCTCAACGGGCAGCTCGAGGAGGTGAAGTTCACCAAGCACCCCGTGTTTGGCATGATGGTACCCGGCGCGGTGCCCGGCGTGCCATCCGAAATCCTGGACCCGCGCAACACCTGGGCCGACAAGGAAGCCTACGACCGCACCGCCAGCTCGCTGGCCGAGAAGTTCGTGACCAACTTCCAGAAGTACGCCGAGTTTGCCAACGAGGAAATCCTGGCCGGCGCCCCGCGCGTGGCCGTTGAAGTGTAACCCTTCCCCCTCCGCACTTCCCGCCTTCCCATCCCACCCACCACCCGCTAAAAACCCCGTCAGTTGCAGCCGACGGGGTTTTTGCGTTCTACAACTTGAAACCAGGCAGGTAATAATTTCTGCGTTTTCTCGCTAAACCCGCAAATCGTCTATTCCTTCAATTTCGGCAGCACGAATAATAATTGACCGAATAATCGCCGTCAGCTATGTCTGGAAACCCCGCCGCCAGGCAATCGGTTAACAAAACCCCGGCCGGCTGCCCAGCGTACTGCCCGGGTCAGTCCACTTGCCCCGATGACCGAACTGCAACGCCTCCTTCAAGCCTACGACCGGCACCGCGCCCAGGCCCGCCGCTGCGCCCTGGCTACGGTAGTGGAGGTGCACGGCTCGGCCTACCGCCGCCCCGGCGCGCGCATGCTCGTTACCGATGAGGGACAGCTCACCGGAGCCATCAGCGGCGGGTGCCTGGAGGGCGATGCGCGCCAGCGCGCGCGGCAGGCCATTTTTCGGGGCCAGCCGGCCTTGGTTACCTACGATACCCGCGACGAAGACGACCCGCGCCATGGCCTCGGCCCCGGGTGCCAGGGCGTAGTTCGCATTCTGCTGGAACCGCTCGATTTTGCCGCCCCCGATAACCCGGTCGAGCTGCTGCGCGAATTCGCCCGCCACCCCGAGCCCGCCGTGCTAGCCACCGTGTTTGAGACCGACGACACCGGCCTGCGCGCGGCTGTCGGCCAGCGCCTGTTGCTGACTTCGGGCGGCGTACTACGTGGCACTCCGCTACTGGCTGGGGCGCTGGCCGAGGCTGCCCGCGCTACGCAGGCCCAGGGCCGCTCGCAGGTGCTGGATGTTGCCACCGACGCCGGCACGGTGCGGGCGCTACTCGAGATACTGGTGCCGCCGCTACGGCTGGTGGTGTATGGCGCGGGCAACGATGCGCAGCCGCTGGTGCACCTGGCCGCCTCGCTGGGCTGGCACATTACAGTAATTGATGGCCGGCCCAACCTAGCCACGGCCATGCGCTTTCCCGAAGCCGCGGCAGTGCTCGTCGTGCCGGCTGCCGAGCTAGCCACCCAGGTACCCGATGCCGGGGCCTGCCACGTGCTGCTCAGCCACAACTACGCTTACGACCTGGCCGCCTTGCGAACCCTGCTGCCCACAGCCGCCCCTTACATCGGCCTGCTTGGGCCGCGCCTAAAAGCCAGTCGCCTGCTGGCCGAGCTGGGTTTGGCTGCAGCCGAAGCGGCGACTATAATGACTCACCGCTTGCACAGCCCCATCGGCCTCGACCTAGGCAGCGAAACGCCCGAGGAAATTTCCCTGGCCATCGTGGCCGAAATTCAGGCGCAGTGCTATGCCCGTAACGGGCGGCCGCTGCGCGAGCGGGCTGGCACGCTTCATACGCCGGTAGTTACGACCGTTGGTTCGGTTTAAGCCGGCTGCCCCATCCACAACCTGTCCAATACTAAAAAGGCCCGCAATTGCTTGCGGGCCTTTTAATTCGAATCAGAGAACCGATTATTTCACGTTCACCTGCAAGCCTAGGTACACCAGCCGGCCAAGCTGCGGGCCACCGATAACCTGAATATTGGTGTCATTCAGAATATTGGAGCCGCCAATCTGAAACGTTGATGCCAGCTTGGGAACGGTGTAGCCCAGGTAGGTGTCGAGCGTACGGGCCGCAGTGAGGTTGCCCACGTTGAAGGGCAGTTCTTGGTAATGGCCCTGCACCCAGCGGTAGTTAATCGAGTAGTTCAGGTTGTGTGCTACCGTGCCGTTGGCCCCGATGTTGAATTTGTGCTTAGGCGTGTTGAAGAAGGTGCGGAAGCCATCGGGCAGGTTGCTGCGGTCAATTACGTTTAGTGAATAGTTACCCGTCAAGTTCAGGCCTTTATTCAGGTAATACGTCATGGCAAATGAGGCACCGTAGGTCTGAACGAGTTGGCTGTTGTTCTGCGAAACAAAAATGATTCGCACATTATTCTGCGCCCCGTTCAAAGCCTGATAATACTGCGTGAAGGTTGGGCGCGAGCCATCAACATTTCCCGCAAAATAATAGCCTCCAATAAAGTCATGGTATTTGCTGACGAATGCACTGGCATCCACGTATAAATTAGGAATAATAGCTCCTTTATAGCCGCCTTCCAGCGTGTTAGCCCGCTCCAGACGCAGCTTGTCGATACTGATTTCGAAATCAGCCGATTTGCTAGTGAATGGGTTGAACGGATGGGTTGCATCCGGGAAGCGGTATCCCTGGAACCCGTTGCCTATGTTGCCGAGCAGAATGAAGGTGCCGGGGTCGGAATGCAGGTATTGGTCAGTTTGCGAAGGGCTGCGAAATGCTTGTCCGTAGCTTGCGCGGAGACTGTGCTGCTTGCGGGCACCAAATGAGTATACGGCCGCAAAGCGCGGCGACAAAGCCGGATTGAAATTCTTAAAGTAGTCGAGGCGGCCAGCCGCGGCCAGCTTCAGGTGGTCGTCAAATAAAGATTGAGTTATCTGGGCGTAGCCGCCGTACTCATAGTTCATAATCCGTTTACCATCTTGGTCATCGAAGAGCAGGCCATCGGAACCCAGCCGGTACTGGCGGTAGGCTCCGCCCACAATCAACGCCGTGTTGGGGCCACCCAAGCGAAAATTCCGCTGGCCGCTGATGTCGTGCAGATAAGAACTGAAGTATTGGCCGGCTCCGGTCTTCGGGTCAACGTCGGCCGCAATACGATTGCGAATCGAGTTATATGTTGAAGACCCTACCTGCGGCTGGGTAGCATCGGCCGCCGCGTGAGCAAGAGCCAGCGATTCGTCGACCGACTTGGTGGCGCGTGCCGCGGTGTAGGCGTTGTTGTACGTCTTAAAGTATAGTTCCTGGTAGGTTGTGGCAGGATTATCTACCGTCGGCGAGCGCAGAATCTGCCCCGCGAGCGAAGCAAACTCGTAGGTGCTACCGGTGAAATCCATGGTCGAATATGCTCGGATAAAGCCTTTAGAGCTTTTCAATTCGAGTCGATACTGGTTGGTACCCAAATCCTTGATTCGGAAGCGGCTAAAGTTCTGGTAAGTGGCCGTGCCGACGCCCCGCTTATACTCAGCAGTCAGCTTTAGGTCGTTATTGATGAGATACGAAATGGCTCCCTGAATACGGTATGAGCGGGTTGTGCTATCGTTGCCGACCAGTTCGCGCTCGGTGTAGCCGCGCATGTCGATAGTTCGGCCGTTCAGTTCACCATTTGTGCCGGTGTACTGGGTAAACTTCTTCTCCAGCTCACCATAGCGGTTAATGGCATCGTAGCCCTGCGGCGAGCCCTGCGGGTTAATCGAGCCGGCAGTGGGCGAGTAGTTCGCGGCAATCCAGTCGTAGGCTTTGAAATAGCTGGCGTTAACTTTAAACGCAAAGCGGTTGCCGAGTTTCTTGGCGTACCGCAGCTGTCCGTCCATCAGGCTGCGCTGGCCACCGCGGACGCGGGCGCTCAGGCCTTCATACACAAACGGGTCTTTGGAGTTAAAAAGCACCA
Source organism: Hymenobacter sp. (assembly GCA_025354605.1). GTDB lineage: Bacteria > Bacteroidota > Bacteroidia > Cytophagales > Hymenobacteraceae > Hymenobacter. The sequence goes on from JANXMN010000357.1 coordinate 8,065, forward strand.
CGCCACTCAGGGCATTGGAGCCGTAGAGCGCCGAGGCCGGGCCGTGCACGATTTCGATACTCTCCATATCGAGCTCCGGAATACCCACCATGTTGCCGGGGCTCAGGTTGAGCGAGGGCAGGGCCGTATCCATGTAGTCGACCAGCTGAATCACGCGCTCCGACTTAGCCGTGTTGAAGCCGCGTGTACTGATGCTGGTAAACAGCATCGATGCCGAATTTACATCGACACCAGCCAGTTGGCCTAGGCCCGCCATCACCTCCGGCGTGCTGATGCGCTCAATTTGCTGAGCCGAAACCTTATCGATGGTTACTGGCGCGCGCATGATGTTTTCCTCTACGCGCGAAGCTGATACAACGGTTTCGGTCAGCATCGTAGCGCTCGGAACCAGCGACACGCTCATCTGGTCATCGGGCTTGTCAAGAACCACGGTTTGGGTTTCATAGCCGACAAAGGAAATTACCAGCTCTACCGGGCCATTGGCAAACGAGCCATTAAGGTCGAACCGGCCCTCCTGGTTGGTGCTGGTACCAACGTAAGTCCCTTTGATAAAAATCGTGGCCCCGGGTAATGCTTCGCCCGCGTTGGTAAGCACGACGCCCCCAAGGTGGGCGGAACCAGGGTCAGGCAAGACGTGTCGAACTTTCGCTGAATTCGGTTTTAACCTGGAGATTGTTTTAGTAGCCGTAGGATGTGGGGCCGGAACCCCACCCTTTTCATTGGCCGCAATTGCTACTCCGGCAGGCATCATCACAGCGACCAGCAATGTTGAATATATCTTTCGCATGAACGATTAAGAAAGCAGTATATTAGAAAAGTTAAAAATACTACCCCGTTTAAGCCATTACCCTACTTTTCGACAAGCGTGGAATATTACAAGGTGAAGGCTAGCCACAACGCGGTAAAAAATCCCTATCCTGGACGAGATGTTCATGTTATAAAAAAGTCATATTCTACAATATTGACCGCTTCAATGGCACAAACGCAACCGCTTGCCAGGTATTAGACCTGCAATCGTTCTTAGAATTCTCTCTGCAATGTGTTCCCAATTTCAGACTGATAATTCAATATATATTAGGGGTTCCGCTTTGAATCCTAGCAGTAGCTGCCATCAAATAATTCAAATTGTTCTAGCCGGGCTTCACTTTATACGAGGGTATTAATCATCGTGCAGAACAGCTATGTATCGGCGGCAAGACTGCTGAATAAAACCACTAGCTACCGGATGGATGGTCAGCGTGGAAACAGATTGACTCCGTATTTCTGTAGGCGCTCCACGGCTGAACCACTAGCATGCTGCGCCACCTTCACGACGAACCTGCCGCAACGCTTCAGCTACGCCGCGAGAGATTTTATTTATCCAGCACCCGGTAGCTCAATGCGAATCGAAAAGCCACTCCTTTATCGATAGTCGGATTCAACGGAGTTGGGGCTTTCCCCAGACCGACATAATCGATAGTGGCAGACCACTGGTCGTTGCGCGAGTAAATGTCGAATCGGCGGGTAACCGAATAAGCGGTTGTGAAGCGAAAAGCCCAATGCGAACTCAGGTAAGATTCAGCAAATAATCCATAGCTCCCCTGCTGATACTGAAAATACTGGTTGCCCGACAGCAGGCGATACGCTGTATTTATCCCCGTCAGATTAAAACCAACGTTCACCCGCTGCGTGGGTGTGTAACTCAAAGTGAGCGCAGTCGGTAAATCGCCAAACACCCGCCAACGGGCTGCCGGGTGCCAGTCGAGCCCCAGTAGCAAGACGTATTGGGGGCCGTAAAACTGCTGACGATATCCGATGGTCAGCCGATAGGCCAGTTGGGGCGTTGTCCGGTACACGGCGCGCGCAACCCCGCCCCAGGTAACATCCTCCGCCATAACCGCCCGCAAGTCTGAATTGAGCCCGGGCAGGGCCAGGGCCGTCAGTTCAAGGTGGGGCGATGTTCGCCAGCGGTAGCCGATAATTGGCGTTAGCCCATAGACGTTGCCAACAGCAAAGCCCGGACGTTCGCCATCGAAATGCAGGGCCTCCAGACTAACACCCATCAGCAAGGTGCGAATGCTGTCAGCGCTGGTGAATGCTGGCACAATCAGACTGGCCCGGTACACATCGGCCCGGAAAGTTTGGGCGGCATTATTGGTCAATTTTAGCGGGAGGAGCTCATAGCTTAGGCTAATGCCTTCGGCATAGCCCTGGCCGTGGGTGCACAACGAAGTAGCCAACAGTATTGACAGGAGCATCAGGTAGCGAAGCAGCGGCAAGGAATAGAAAAACGGCATAAGCAGCACTTATGGGATATGGATGATGGCCCAAGTTAAGGGTGCAGATTCAGCCTGAATACAATTGATGCGGCTGGACACAAAAAAGCCCGGGCGTCGCACTTCTGCTGCGATGCCCGGGCTTGCCGTTATCAGGCGTAATCCACTACGTTAATCGCGGCCGTGGCGGCCACCACCGTAGCTCCCCCCGCCATTGCCTCCCCCGCGATGGCCTCCGCCACGATACCCCCCGCCGCCATAGCCACCGCGATAATAGCCGCGCTGCGGCACCACAATAACTGGACGAGGAGCATAGTAGCCACGCCCGTAGCCATAGTACGGGCGAGCAGGCGGGTAGTAGCTATACTCCGGACCGAATGCTGCAACGCAGCCACTGAGGGAAAACAAAAACACACTCAGGGCGAAAATGATGAGTTTAGACTTCATAATGGAGAGACGGGCTTAAGCTCAAAAATTTCTATTAATGAACACAACAAAATACACGCCGGAATCATTGCCACTGCGAAAGATTTTCACTTACATGAGACTCAATACTTGAACGGGGCGCTGACAACAGTCAGCGCCCCGTTCAAGCAAGGTATAGGCGATTCCTGAATCAACTAAGCTTTCGTCGGCGCTACTGTTTCGCCGGAGTACAGGCGGGCTTTACCGGGCAGAGTTTTGTGGCGCTCCTTGCCCAGGGCGGCGCTGGGCTCGGGCACCCAGTGGTGGCGGCCGCCGGCTTTCTCATCCTCAAACTCGGTGGGCGCGCTGCCGGCGGCGGTGCGCTCCTTCCAGGTGAGGTGTTCGGTGCCGTCGTCGGTGCGCTCCATGGTGATGCACTGCTCGACGGGGCAGACGAGCGAGCACAGGTTGCAGCCCACGCAGTTTTCCTCAATAATTTCGGGTATGCGGGTACCGGCGTTCAGCCGAATGGCCTGGTGGGCCCCATCTTCGCAGGCGGTGTAGCACAGCTGGCAGCCGATGCACTTGTCCTCGTTGATGTTGGCGGTGACCTTGTACTTCATGTTCAAGTCTTCCCAGTGCAGCACGTTGGGCAGGGCCTTGCCCACCATGTCGTAGATGGTGTGGAAGCCCTTTCCGACCATGTACTGCTCCAGTCCAGAAGTCATCTCGCGGATGATACCGAAGCCGAAGTGCATGGCCGCCGTACACACCTGCACACTGCTTGCGCCGAGCAGGATGTGCTCCACCGCGTCGCGCCAGTTCTCGATGCCGCCGATGCCCGAAATGGGTAGTTGGATATCAGGGTGCTGGGCGCAGTTTTTCACCATGTTCAGGGCAATGGGCTTCACGGCGGGGCCGCAATAGCCGCCGTTAGTGCCTTTGCCGTCGACAATCGGGTACGGGGCAAACTGGTCAAGGTCCACGCCCACGATGCTCTGAATCGTGTTGATTAGCGAAATGGCATCGGCCCCGCCGCGGCGGGCGGCCAGGGCGGGCTCGGTGATGTCGGAGATGTTGGGGGTGAGTTTGACAATCACGGGCTTGATGGCCACTTCCATCACCCACTCCACGATGGTTTGCAGCACCTTAGGCTCCTGGCCCACGGCCGAGCCCATGCCGCGCTCGCACATGCCGTGCGGGCAACCAAAGTTCAGCTCGAAACCATCGGCCCCCGCGTCCTGGCACTGGCGCACGATGTCGTGCCACTCCTGCCGGCTCTGCACCATGAGCGAAGCGATGACGGCATGATTGGGGAAGCGCTTTTTCACCTCCTCAATCTCGCGCAGGTTGTGCGAGAGCGGGCGGTCCGAAATCAGCTCAATGTTATTGAAACCAACGAGGCGCTTGTCGCGGTAGTTCATGCCGCCGTAGCGGCTCGATACATTGACCACGGGCACGCCCAGGGTTTTCCAAACGGCGCCACCCCAGCCGGCATCGAAGGCCTTCATGATTTGGTAGCCGGAGTTGGTAGGCGGGGCCGAAGCCAGCCAGAACGGGTTCGGTGATTTAATGCCGGCGAAGTTGATGGATAAGTCAGGCATAGGTGATGTGGGTTAGAAGCCCGTCATGCTGAGCGCAGCGCAGCGGAGTCTAAGCA
>JANXMN010000183.1 GCA_025354605.1 Hymenobacter sp.
CGCTCGCATAGTTTAGCCGATTGGATTAGTGGTGGCACAGTCATGCCTCGGCTGCGCTCGGCATGACTGTGCTGGAACCCCAATCAATACTTGTAGATGAAGGCCAGGCCCAGGGTGGTCTGGCTGTGCACGCCCTGGCCCAGGGCGTTTTCGTAGTAGGCGCTGGAGGCCAGGTCGTAGCGCAGCTCGGGTTTCAGCAGCAGCTTGCCGGCCCCCAGCGTCACGGGGGCGGTCAGAGTCACCGAGTGGTTGCGGGTTTGCAGGTAGCGCAGGGCGTGCTCATCGTCGAAATACTCGTAGCGCAGGCCCAGGCCCACCACATCGCAGAAGGCGTAGTTGGTGTAGAGGGCCACCCCGCCCCAGCCGGGTGCGGTGCTGCCGTACTTGCCAGCACAGAAATCGGCCTCGGCCGCCGATTCAGTATTGAAGCTGTAGCGGCCATAGGCGGCGTTCAGGCCCAGGTAGAACCTGGGGGTGAGCTGGTAGTTGGTCGTCAGGTCGAACAGCTGGCGGGTGTAGTTGCCGCAACCGTAAGGCAGCGCGCCGCTGCTCACCAACGCGTTCAGGTAGGTATCGTCGCCGTAGCCGCCAATCCAGTTTAGGTACACCGTCCAGGTGGGCACCGGCTTCAGCAGCAGCTGCCCCACCATCGACTTCTGCTTGTTGTCGTCGGTGAGGTTGTCCCAGTTGTTCACCACGCCTAGCATCAGCGCCATGCGGTCGCTGAAGGCATAGCTGGCCTTGAGCCCCACGTGGTAGAAAGGCCCGTTGTTGAACAGGTGCGACAACGAGTAGTGGTAGTTCAGCGGCGCGTCAATCACCTCGTAGCCGATGTGGGTGCCAAACTGCCCTACCGTGAAGCTCAGCCGGGGCGTGGCCCGGTAGGTGAAGTAGGCCTGCTTAATGGCGGCCGACGTGCCGTAGAGCGCCGCGCCCGCCGCCGCGGCCGGCCGGTAGCCGTTCAGCACCCCGGCCGTGTTGCCGAAGTTGCCCAGTTCGGCATTTGGCCCAAAGGTGAGGTCAACCACCATATCGGTCTTGCGGCCGCAATACCCCACTTTCAGTTGCACCAACCCCAGCGCAAACTGGTCGGCCAGCCGGTCGAAGGCCCGCCCGCCCAACTGGTCCACCCCCAGCAGGTTGCCGGACTTCGGATTATTGAACGCCGTGAGGTAATAGGAGTCGAGATAACCCGACAGCGAGAGCTTGCCGGCCTCCGTGGTGTCGGCTGGGGCGGGAGCCTGTGCGCGGATGCACGTAGTAGTCGCAGCGAGCAGTAGTGTAAGTAGCGATGTTTTCATAGCGCAGTTTGTGTGTGTGAGCAACCAACTTCATAAAAAGACCAAGGCCAGCTAGCGTTCTGACCCCGTGCTTAAATTCTAAGGCCTTATTTTGATTTATTGACTCTTTAAAAACAATACCCCCCTTTAAAACCATGGCTAATTTCTGATTACATACCATATTTTCTGAATACCCATTTATTGTAATAGACAAAATCGATAAATGTTAATTTTTTCAAATCTAATCTACTCACTGGCTCCTTGCTACCATTCTTAATGTTATCATTATGTTACCAAGGCTTCACATCTACTTGATTTATAATGCGCAAACGTTGGCCCCAACCGTAGCTATGTAGCACGTTGCTACTTTTCCGCTTCCACAGCGCGGCTACGGGCTGGGCGGCCATCTGCCTACCCAGCGCAACAATGCTGGCCTGGGCAGCCCGCTATGGGCATCTTTGCTGGTATAGAGCCGTAGGCAGCGCTTTGCCGGTGCCCGGCGGCGGCTGGTGCGCCCGCTCCGGCCTTTTTGCTTACCTGTTGCTATGTTCGATTCCCGTCCGGCCGCGCCTTCGCGGGCCGCGCTGCTTACCGCTTTCGCCCTCGTTTACCTCATCTGGGGCTCTACTTATCTGGTGATGAAGCTGGCCGTGGCCAGCATGCCGCCGCTGCTTATGGCCGGCACGCGCTATGGGCTGGCGGGCGGGCTGCTCTATGCCTTCATGCGCTGGCGGGGCGAGCCTGCCCCCACCCTGCGCGGCTGGGGCTACGCGGCGCTTATCGGGGTGTGTTTGCTGGGTTTCGGCAACGGGGGCACCACGCTGGGGGTGGTGTACCTCCCCAGCAGCATCACAGCGCTGCTGGTGGCCACGGTGCCCATGTTTCTGGCAGTACTGGGCTGGCTGAGCGGCATTTCGGCCCAGCCCACGCGCTGGGTGTGGCTGGGGCTGGCGGCCGGCATGGTGGGCATGTACCTGCTGGCTGCCCACCCCACGGCCGCCCCGGTGAAGGTGCCGGGCCACCAAGGCTTGGGCATGGGCGTGGTGCTCCTGGCCTCGCTGGTGTGGTCCATCGGCTCGCTCTACGCCCGCAACCACCAGCCGGCGCAGTCGCCCTTTACCTCGGGCGGCATGCAGATGCTGTGCGGTGGCGCGGCCATGCTGGTGGTGGGCCTGCTGCGCGGCGAAGCCGATGGCTTTACGCTGGCGCAGGTCACCACGGAGTCGTGGCTGGCGTTTGGCTATTTGGTGTCGCTCGGGTCCATCGTGGCGTTCTCGGCCTACATCTGGCTATTGCGGGTGGTGCAGCCGGCGCTGGCGGGCACCTATGCATTCGTGAACCCCGTGGTGGCGGTGCTGCTGGGCTGGGCTTTCGCCGGCGAGCAGCTAAATCCGCAAATGCTGGGCGGAGCGGCCCTTATTGTACTGGCCGTTGGATTAGTGGTACTGGGCGGGAAAAAATAATTTGCAATTAGTAGCGCAACCGTTTGCACTAATGCCCCGTATCTGTGTAACTTTCCCACCCATCTCACCTTATTTCTTATGGCCGACACTGCTACTTTGCCCGACATCCAGACCGCGCGCGATGTGCAGGCGCTGGTCGACGCCTTTTACCACAAGGCTAATCAGGATGATTTGCTGGCCCCCGCTTTCCGGGCGGCGGCGCACGTGTACTGGCCCCGCCACCTCACCAGCTTCTACGAGTTTTGGTCGACGGAGCTGCTCTCGCCCCATCCCACCATTACGCCCCGGCCGGTGCCCGCCCACCTGGCCCTGCCTCGTTCCACTCCACACCACAACCGCTGGGTGCAGCTCTTCGATGCCGCCGTCGAGGAGCGGTTTGCCGGGCAGCGCGCCGGCCATGCCAAATCGGTGGCCCGGCAGGTAGCCGCCGCTCTAGTCGAAGGCATGCTGCACTATCACCCGCTGCCAGTCGATTAATCCGATTTCACCCCCTGAAAGCAAGTGCGGGCGGATGGCTGAAAAGCCGTCCGCCCGCACTTGCTTTTTACTGAGACGGCCGGGCAGTTGCCATTTTTCGCCCTAAGTTTAGCCCCGTTCGCCACTTTCCCGGCCACCTGATTCTGCATTTATGGGCCTTTCGCTGGTTGCTCTTATCATCGCGGCCATCGTCGCATCCCGCGTCTGGAGCCTACCGGCCCAGTTTGCGGCCCTGCAAAAAGAGCTGGCCCAGCGCCGCGTCGACCAGCAAAAGCTGCGCGAGGAAATCGCGCGCCTCCAGATGCAGGTGAACCGGCTGACCGAAGCCGGGGCCACCCGCCTGCCCGCGGCGGCCGAGTTGGCTACCCCGGCCGCGACTGCGGTAGCAGTTCCCATTCCAGCTGCCCCGCTCCGGGCCGCTCCGCTGACTGCGCCGGCCCCGCTCATTTCGCGCGTAGCCGTACCGCTTCCCGCGCAAGCACCTAAAATCCCTACGCCGCAACCAACAGCGCCCGACAGCCTGCCCGGGCCCGGTTTTGTTCCGACTGCCATTCCGGCTCCCGATTCCGCTCCCACTTCGCATCCGGCGGCGGTTCCGAACCCTGCGCCGGTTTTGGCACCGCAACCGGCTTCGTTGCCGGCCCCGGCTCCGCCAGTGTTGCCGCCCCCCGGCCTGCGGCCCGAACCACAGTGGGAGCTCACTGCTCTTGCCGCCGCTTCGGCCGTTGCCCCCGAAACGCTGGCCGCCACCGAAGCCGCTGGAGCAACAGCCCAAAAGCCCCCGCTTTCCGCGCCACTCGTACCACCCACGTCGCCCGTGCCGCCCCGGCCGCACGTACCAGCTCCTGCGCCCGCCGGGCCCGACTGGTGGGAGCGCGCCTCGGCCATGCTGCTCGAAAACTGGACCGGCATCCTCGGGGCCGTGGTGCTGGTAACCGGGGTGGGTTTCCTGGGAATTTACGCCGCCCTGCGCGTGGCCCCGCCGTTTCGTTTTCTGCTCATTTGTGCGTTTGCGGGCGCGCTGCTGGGTGGGCGCTTCGCCTTGCGTAACCAGGCATTTGCCCACAAGCTCAATGCTTGGCTGTTGAGCAGCGCGGCGGCCATCTTCCTGTTTGCCTGCGTGGGCGCGGTCAGTATTGAGGGCCTGCGCTGGGCCACACCCCCCTTCGACTACCTGCTGCTGCTGGCCGGCGTGAGCGTAAACCTGGCGCTGGCCTGGCGGGCCAGCCGCGAGGAAGTGGCCACCCTGCACGGCGTGCTGAGCCTGGTGGCGCTGGCGGTGCTGCCGCCCACGGTGCTCACGCTGGCGGCGGCGGCGGGTGTCACAACCTTCAGCATTGCCATCACCTGGCGGCAGCGCTGGAAGTACCAGCTGTTGCTCAGCATTGCCAGCTTCTTCGCGTTTCATATGCATTGGCATCAGCAGTTGGCTGATATTCCCAACGTGCTGCGGCTGGAAGCCATGGTCCTGGTGCTGCTGGTGGGCGGAGCGGCGGCCGTGGTGCAGTACCGCAGCGTGTACGCCCAGCGGCGGTTCGAGCCCCTACTTTTTGCGGCCCACCTACTGAACTGGACCTGCCTGGGCATCAACCTCTACCTGTACAGCACCGGCTCCATCTGGAAAACCGTTCCGCTGGCCCTGGGCGCGCTGCTCACCTTCTGGGCCGGGCGCCGGGCGCGCCAGCTGGGCATCAGCTGGCTGTTTCAAACCGACACTATTATTTCGCTGATTCTGGCATTGGCGACGGCGCTTTCGCTCCAGGGCTGGCACGCTACTACTCCCGTCATCCTGCTGTTTATGCTGCTGGAGGCGCTACTCGTGGCCCTGATAATGGCCCGGGAGGGCGAGGCGCTGGTGTACCGCGTGGCCCTGAGCGGCGCGGCTCTGGCGGGGGCGAGCCTGCTGCTGGTGGCGGCCAGCCACCTGGCCGGCAGCCCGCCGGCCACGCTCTACCGCGATGCGCTGGTACTGGCCCTGGGCGGCTGGGCGGGTCTGGCTTTCGCGCGGCTTATTTTTCAGCAGCCGCTGCTGCAAGCCCCTGCCGCGGGCGCTACCGAACCGGCAGGAATGACCGCCACTGCTTCGCACCGCCGACTGCTCGGCAGTCTGGCCGGGGTGGCGGGGCTGTTGCAGCTGGTAGCCGGCCTGCTGCTGGCGCGGGTGCTGTTTGCCTGGGCCGACGTGCCGACGGCTCTGCTGCTGGGTGCGCTGCTTGGGCTGGCCGCCGTCGCCCTGGCCCTGGCCGCCTGGCTGCGCACCGAGGCCCGCGTGCCCGAGTGGATACGCCAGCAGCAGCTGGTGCTGGCGCAGGCCCTGGTCGGGCTAGCCGGGCTGGGCCTGCACGAGCTGCACCTGAGCTGGCCGGTGGCGCTGGGGCTGGTGTACGCCGAAAACCTGGCTGTGGCCCTGCTGGCCCTGCGTCGTCGTGAGCTTCTGCTGTACCGCGTAGCCCTGGGCGGAGCCGGCGGGGCGGGCCTGGGTGTGCTGCTGGCCGCCGCTGCCCAGGCCAACCTGGCTTCCGCCACGCTGTACCGCAACGCCCTGGTGCTGGCCCTGACCGGCGCGACGGGCCTGGTTTGCGCGCAGCACCTGTGGCAACAGCTCCGGCAACAGCTCCGGCAACAGCTCCGGCAGCAGCTCCGGCAACAGCTCCGGCCGCATCCGGCGGCCTCTTTGGTGCCAGCTCAGGAATTGAGCGAAACCGACCAAAACCTGCTAGGCGGGCTGGCGGCCCTGGGCGGCCTGCTGCTGGCTACGGCGGGCCTGCTGCTGGCACGGGTGCTTTTCGGCGGGCAGTCGGCTCCGGCCGGGGCGCTGGCGGCCCTGCTGGCGCTGGCGGCCGGGGTGCTGGCCCTCGGGGCCTGGGTGCACGCGGGCGGGCTGTTGCCGCGCTGGGTGCGCCGGCAGCAGCTGGTGCTCTTCCAACTGCTGCTGATAGTGGCCGTACTGGGGCTGCATGAGCTGCGGCTGGCCTGGCCGGCGGTGTTAGTCACCCTCTACGCCGAATACCTGCTGGCGGCACTGCTGCTCAATGGCCGCGACGAAGACAAGCTGCTGCGCACGCAGGTGTACCTCACGGTGCTGCTGGCAGGGCTATTGCCGATGCTGGTGCGCCTGACTTCGCCCGAAGTCCTGGGCACGGTGGCGCGGGCCGGCCTGCTCACGGGCGCGGCGCTGCTCACGCTGGGGTATCAACTGCGGCGCTACTTCCTGGCCCGGCCCGCGCCCGAGTTTGGCGTGCTGCAATTGGGCGCTGCGCTGCGCATTCCGGCATTGGGGCTGGCCGTGGGCTGGCTGCTGCTGCAGGCCGGGGCGCTGGTGTACGAGCGCGCCTGGGCCGCCTGGGCCATGGTGGCGCTGCTGGGCGGGCTGCTGTATCTGCGGCGGCGGGTGGCGCTGCCGGGCCTGTGGGCCGGGCTGGTGCTGGCGGCCGCCGGCTACCTGGCCCTGCAGTGGCAGTACGTGCTGGCGGTACCGGCCGGGGTGGCCCTGGGCACCGGGCCGGTGCTGCTGTACCTGCTGCCCACGGTCGCCGTGCCGGGGGTGGGCCTGCTGGCCTCGTGGTGGCCGGCCGAAAACCGCTTCGTGCGCTGGCCCTGGGTGTATCTGCTGGCGCTGCACCTGCTGGTGGCGCTGCTAGCCGCCGTGCCGGCCGGCCACGTGGCCTACTTCGTGCTGGGCCTGCTGGCGCTGGGCGGCGCGGCCTTTGCCGGCGCGCAGCGCTGGCGGCGCGCCCTGCCCGAAGAAGCCGCCGTGCAGCGCGCCGACACTCCCGACCGCTTCCTGCTGCACGTGGCCTACTGGCTGCTGGCTGGCAGCCTGCTCACCCACCTGTGGCTGCTGGCGCGCGCCGAAACCTTCTTCCACCAACCCGCCGAGTACTTCACGGCGGCCCTGCTGTTCGGGGTACTGGCCGCCGTGGCTAGGGCCACGCCGCCCGTCACCGCGCCTCATTACCGCTCATGGCAGTGGCTGCATCCGTGGCTGCCCGAATTCACATTGCTGTTTGCTACCCTCACGCTGGGCCACAACCTGCGCACGCCCTGGCTGCCGCTAGTATGGGTGGCGGCGGCCAGCGCGCTCACGTATGCGGCGGCCGCGCTGCCGGCCCGGTTCCGGCGGCTGGGCCTATACGGCCGGCTCTACTACGGGCTGGCGGCCGGTACGGCCAGCGTGGCCAGTATGGTCTACCTCAGCCCCGGCCAGCTGCTCAGCCCGACCTGGCTGGAAATCGCGGCCGCCGTGGCCCTGCTCTTCGGCTACGTGGGCCTGGCCTTGCACGTCGGCAATGCGCCTTTTGCCGGCCTCGCGCCGGGCTGGCAGTGGCTGGCCCGGCCCTCCCGCCGCACGCTGGAGGCCGGCCTGCTCTACCCGGCCTTCCTGGCGCTCAGCCTGCTGTTCATCCAGTCGTTCGACCGCTCGGTACTCACCGTGCTGCTGATGCTCGAAGTGGTGGCCATCTTCAGCACCAGTCTGCTGCTGCGCCGGCAGGATTTGCGCTACCTTGCATTGACCGGCATGCTGGGCTGCCTGGTTCGGCTGGTATTCTTCGACCTCAGCCGCAGCGGCACCATTACGCGGGCCGCGGTTTTCATCTTCATGGGACTGCTGCTGCTGGGCATGAACGCGCTCTACGCCCGCTTCAAGGCCCGCTTTGCACCCAACGAGGCTGGCGAATCCGACCCGGACCCCAGCGCGCCGCCGGCCGAAATCGATGCCTGACCCGCCCGCTTTTCACCTCCAAAAAGCAGGCCGCTCCGATTTTCGGAGCGGCCTGCTTTTTTGCTTGCTGGCTTCCTGTTCCTACACGCCGAACATCATGCGGGTCGGGTCTTCGAGCAGCTCTTTCAGGCGCACCAGAAACGACACCGACTCGCGCCCGTCGATGATGCGGTGGTCGTAGCTCAGGGCCAGGTACATCATGGGCCGAATCACCACCTGCCCGTTCTCGGCGATGGGACGCTGAATGATGTTGTGCATACCCAGGATGGCCGACTGCGGCGCGTTGATAATGGGTGTGCTGAGCATGGAGCCGAATACCCCGCCGTTGGTGATAGTGAATGTGCCGCCGGTCATCTGCTCGATGGTAAGCTTGTTGTCGCGGGCCAGCCCGGCCAGGCGCACCACTTCCTTCTCGATGCCCTCGAAGCTGAGCTGCTCGGCGTTGCGAATGACGGGCACCACCAGCCCCTTGGGGGCCGATACGGCAATGCTGATGTCGCAGAAATCGGAGTATACGATTTCGCCGTTGTCAATCTGGGCATTCACGGCCGGCCACTCCTGCAAGGCCACGCACACCGCCTTGGTGAAAAAGGACATGAAGCCCAGGCCCACGCCGTTTTTCTCCTTGAACTTGTCTTTGAACTTGTTGCGCAGGTCCATAATCGGCTGCATGTTCACCTCGTTGAAAGTGGTGAGCATGGCCGTCTCGTTCTTCACCGACACCAGGCGGCGGGCCACCGTCTTGCGCAGGTTGCTCATGCGCTCGCGCCGCACAGTGCGGCTGCCTCCGGCTGGTGCTTGGTTGTTGGTGCTTGGTGCCTGGGCCGATGCTGATGCCGTAGCAGCGGTTACCGCGGTCGGAGCAGACGCGGCTGGCTTGGCCTGGGCATTTTGCGCGTCTTCCTTGGTAATGCGGCCATCGCGGCCGGTACCGGCCACGTCGGCCGGGGCAATGCCTTTCTCATCCAGAATCTTACCGGCGGCCGGCGAAGGCACGCCCGTAGCGTAGGTAGCCGCGCCACCCGCCGCCGGAGCCGATGCCAGCGCCGCTACGGGAGCAGCAGCAGCTACCGGAGCTGCTGCCGGGGCCGCAGAACCCCCACTACTCGAACCAGCGCCGCGCTCAATCCGAGCAATGACAGCCCCGATGCCAATGGTTTCGCCTTCCTTCACGGCGTGGCGCAGGGTGCCGCTGGCTTCGGCCGGCAGCTCAAACGTGGCCTTGTCCGATTCCAGCTCGGCAATTACTTCGTCGCGGCTCACCTGAGCACCGTCCTCCTTCAGCCACTTGGCCACCGTTACTTCGGTAATGGACTCGCCCACGGTCGGAATTTTCATTTCCGTAGTGCCACCCGTAGTGGCGGGCCCAGCCAGGGCCGGAGCAGCCGGGGCGGCGCCGTTGGCGGGCGTGCCGCCGTAGCCGGCCTGGTCGCTGGCGGCGGGGTTTTCCTCGCCTTTGCTGATGGGGTCGGCAGTCGGAGCGCTGGCCGCGGGCGCGGCGGGCGCAGCTGGGGCGGCACTGCCACCGGCCGCACCGTCGAGGTCGGCAATGACGGTGCCGATGCCGATGGTTTCGCCCTCGGCCACGCGGATTTTCAGGATGCCGTCGGCTTCGGCGGGCAGTTCAAAGGTGGCCTTGTCCGATTCGAGCTCAGCGATGACTTCGTCGCGCTTCACGGCCTCGCCGTCTTTCTTCAGCCACTTGGCAATGGTGACTTCGGTAATGGATTCGCCAACGGCGGGAATTTTGATTTCGAGGGGCATGAATAGAAAAGTTAAGGTCTGAGTGGTGCAACGGTAGCCCGCGCTTTTTAAACAAGAGCAGCTTGGATGAATGGCCGAAGCCGTCCTTGGAAGTGCCGCGCAATTCGTACGGCTTCGTGCATTTCGGCGATAGTGATGCGTGTATGCGGAGGGTAGCGCGTTTCTACCGCATAGTCAGCTAGCTTATCGGCATCATCCAATTCAATGGCCGAAAACGTGAATATCGGTTTCAGGCGGTCGAGCAGCTCGGGCAAATCATGAACCCGTGGAAAAGTATTTCCTTGGGCCAGTAGCACGCCTTTGCAATATTTTTCGACCGCCTGCTGGCAGGCAAACGGCAAATAATAACCGTAGGCAACAGGGTCATCTGCCAGCATGCGTTCAGCAGCGCGCACATCCAAATCGGCTACTTCGGGCCATTCCTGTAAGTACGCTTTTTCGACGGAGTTAAGCGGCTGCATACAGAAGTCGGCCCTCGGTAATGGCTTGCGCCTCCACGGTGAAACGCACGGCAGCTGCCGCCGCCACCTCGGCCGGCGTACGGACCAGAATATCCAGTGGCGTGCCCGTGCCGCGCAACAGCCGGCGCACGGCTATTGCCCGCTCCGCTCGCTCGGCACCAATTCCGGCTTTGATGACCAGTAAGTCCAAATCCGAATCCTCCGTGGGCGTGCCGTAGGCGTAAGAGCCGAACAGAATAATCCGGTCGGGCGCGTAGCCTTCAACGATGCGCTGCACCACAGCCTGGATTTGAGCTTCGGTTATCATGGTCTTTTAGCTACGTAGCTGGCAGTTACTAGCAGTTAGCCTTTATTTGTTGAATGAGAGCTGTCAGCCAAAGCTCGCCTACTCTTCTTTCTTGGCTGTTTCCACCGTTGCTTTGATGTTGGCATCGGCCACGGCTTCTTTGGGCTTGTCGAAGGCGCGGGCCACGAGGTCCTTCTGCTCCTTCACGTGGATTTTGTTGTAGCCGGTGGCCGGCGAAGCCGAGGGCTTGCGGGCCACCACGTCTTCGAGCTCGCGGCGCATGTAGCGCAGCATGAAGTTCCAGTAGCCCATGTTTTCGGGCTCTTCCTGCACCCAGTAAATTTTGGCTTTGCCGTACTTGGCCAGCTCGGTATCAAGCTGCTTTTTGGGGAAAGGGTGCAACTGCTCCAGGCGCACGATGGCTACGTCCTTGCGGTCGGAGGTGCGCTGCTCCTCCAGCAGGTCGTAGTACACCTTGCCCGAGCACAGCAGCACGCGCTTCACCTTCTTGGCTTCGGCAAAGTCGTCGCCCAGCACCTCGCGAAAGTGCCCGCCGGTGAACTCCTCCAGCGGCGACACGCACAGCGGGTGGCGCAGCATCGACTTCGGCGACATCACGACCAGCGGCTTGCGGAAGCTCCACGTCAACTGCCGGCGCAGGGCGTGGAAGAAGTTAGCCGGCGTGGTGATGTTGGTCACCACGATGTTATTCTCGGCCGCGAGCTGCAAGAAGCGCTCGGGCCGGGCATTGGAGTGCTCGGGGCCCTGGCCTTCGTAGCCGTGGGGCAGCAGCATCACCAGCCCGTTCATGCGCTGCCACTTGCTCTCGGAACTCACCACGAATTGGTCAATCATGGTTTGCGCGCCGTTGGCAAAGTCGCCGAACTGCGCTTCCCACACCACCAGGGCCGTCGGGTTGGCCATGCCGTAGCCAAATTCGAAGCCCAGCACCGCGTACTCGCTCAGCAGCGAGTTGAAAATGCTCAGCTTTTCATTTTCGCCCTCAATGTTGTTCAGCGAGTTGTACGGGGCCGAGGTTTCGGCATCATGCAACACCGCGTGGCGGTGCGAGAATGTGCCGCGCTGCACGTCCTGCCCGCTCACGCGCACCGTGTGGTTTTCGGTGAGGAGCGAGCCGTAGGCCAGCAACTCGCCGGCGGCCCAGTTCAGCACGCGCGTTTCGTAGAACATCTTGCGGCGCTCCTTCAGCAGGTTATCAATCTGCTTGATGGGCTTGAAGCCGTCGGGAATCGTGGTCAGCGCCTTGGCTACTTTCTCCACCGTTTCGGCCGAAATGCCGGTTTCGGGCGACTGCTCAAAGTCCGCCGGCGTGCTGCGGCGCAGGCTGCGCCACTCGTTTTCGAGGGCCTGGTACTTGTAAGGCAGCGGCTTCTGCTTCACCAGGTCCAGCCGGGCCTGCAGGGTGTCGCGGAAGTCCTTGTCCATCTGGGCGGCCAGCTCGGCATCTACGTCGCCGCGGGCCACCAGCATGGCGTTGTACACCTCGCGCGGGTTCTGGTGCTTCGAAATGAGGTTATAGAGCGTGGGCTGGGTGAACTTGGGCTCGTCCGACTCGTTGTGGCCGTGGCGACGGTAGCACACCATATCGATAAAGATGTCGGCGTGGAACTGCTGGCGGTACTCGGTGGCCAGCTGCACGGCAAACACC
>JANXMN010000475.1 GCA_025354605.1 Hymenobacter sp.
AACCATCGCGCCGGTGGTTGAAACGATGGCTGAAGCCGAAGGGCTGGTTGCGCACGCCCGGGCCGTGGCCATCCGGCGCGAAATGCTCGACCGTGCTGCTTCGACGGCGACTACTGCTGCGGCTGAAATTGCAGTTCCAACGGCTCTCCCCGACAATCCCTACACCGGGCTGATTCGGCCCAACGTAGCGCGCATGCAACCCTATTCGTCGGCCCGCGACGAATTCGAGGGCTTGGCCGCGGTGATGCTCGATGCCAATGAAAACAGCCTGGGCTCAGTCGGCCCCGAAGATTACAGCCGCTATCCCGACCCGCACCAGCGTGCCATCAAAGCCCGCCTGGCTCCCCTTAAAAACCTGAGCCCTGACCAGATTTTCCTCGGTAACGGTTCCGATGAGGCCATCGACCTGTTGGTGCGGCTTACCTGTACGCCGGGGCAGGATAGCATTGTCATCTGCCCGCCCACTTATGGAATGTACGAGGTGGCTGCCAACCTCAACGATGTGCGCGTGGAGCGCTTGCCGCTCACCGCCGACTTTCAATTTCCGCCCCAGGCCGTCGAAATTCTGAAAAACTCGACGGCCCAGCTGATTTTTCTTTGCTCGCCTAACAACCCGACCGGCAATCTGCTCGCCCAGCAGGCCGTCGAGGAAATCCTCCGCCATTTCCGGGGTCTGGTAGTGGTCGATGAAGCTTATGCCGACTTCGCGCCGGCACCTAGCTGGACAACTCGGCTGGCCGAGTTCCCGCGTCTGGTGGTGCTACAGACCTTTTCCAAGGCTTGGGGACTGGCCGGCCTTCGACTCGGCGTCGCCTACGCTGCGCCGGTTCTCATCGGTTACCTCAACAAAATCAAACCGCCCTATAATATCTCGGCCGCCACGCAACAGCTGGCTCTGGCCGCGCTTAACAATGCTCCCCAACTGCCGGAGATGCGCGATGCCCTGCTGTTAGGCCGTGCCTGGTTGCATGAGAAGCTGCTGGATATTCCCATTGTTGAGCACGTTTTTCCTTCCGCTGCCAACTTCCTGCTGGTTCGCTTTCGCGCTGATGCCACCCAGATTTACGACGAGTTAAGCCGTAATGGCATCGTGGTTCGCAACCGTACAACCCAGCCCGGGTGCGCCGGCTGCCTGCGCCTGACGGTGGGTACCATCGATGAAAACCGCCAGTTGGTGCAGGCGCTCACTACTATCGGTCAGGCCTATGAAGCCAAGCATTTCGCTACCATGCCAACCGTAACCCGCTAACCAGAGCTACTCCCTTATTAAAGATTAAACATGCAAACTGCATTAAAGAAGGCTCTGTTTATTGACCGCGACGGTACTATCCTTATTGAGCCGCAACCCAGCCAGCAGATTGATGGCCTCACCCCGGACAAATTTCAATTCCTGCCCGGGGCCATCAGCAATCTGGCCCGCATTGCCCGTGAGCTGCCCGAATTCGAACTGGTTCTCGTAACCAATCAGGATGGCCTCGGCACCGAAAGTTTTCCCGAAGTCACTTTTTGGCCCGCACACCAGCTCATGCGTGATATTCTAGCCGCTGAAGGCGTGCATTTCGCAGCTGAACTCATCGACCGCACGTTTGCCCGTGACAACCAGCCTACCCGCAAGCCGGGTATTGCCCTACTGGGCCACTACCTCAACCCGGTCAATGGTTACGACTTAGCAAATAGCTACGTCATCGGCGACCGACTCACCGATGTTCAGCTGGCCGCTAATCTCGGCTCCTTGGCAATCCTGATAGGAGAGGAGCCGAACCCCGCCGCCGCCCTCACCACCACCAGTTGGGCCGACATTTACCGCTTCCTGCGCTACCCTTCCCGCGTGGCCCATATCGAGCGCAATACCAACGAAACGCAGATTGAAATTCGCCTCAACCTCGACGGCAGCGGTATTTGCGACATTCACACGGGCCTTGGGTTTTTTGACCATATGCTCGAACAGCTAGGCCGGCACAGCGGGGTTGATTTACACATAAGTGTAAAAGGTGACTTACATATTGATGAGCATCACACGGTAGAAGATACCGCACTGGCATTGGGTAGCGCCTTCGCTCAAGCCCTCGGTGACAAGCGCGGCCTTGCCCGCTACGGTTTCCTGCTGCCCATGGATGAAGCCCTGGCGCAGGCTGCCATTGACTTTTCGGGCCGGCCATGGTTGGTTTGGGACGCTGCGTTTGCACGCGAAAAAGTGGGCGATTTACCTACTGAGCTGTTTTTCCACTTCTTCAAGTCGTTCACCGATAACGCCCGGGCTACCCTGAACATCAGTTGCCAGGGCGATAACGAGCACCATAAAATCGAAGCTATTTTCAAGGCTGTAGCCAAGGCTATCAAAATGGCTTTGCAGCGCGACGAGTCGGCGGCCATTCCTAGCACAAAAGGCATTCTGTAAATACATTACACATTTGGTTTTGTTTGTTATTATTCATTTGGGTAATATACGATTATGAAAATCGCGGTAGTAAACTATAAGGGCGGCAATGTCCAATCTGTGCTCTTTGCATTGGAGCGACTGGGTGCCTCTCCAGTGTTAACCGCCGATGCTGAAGTATTGCGCAGCGCCGATAAGGTGCTTTTTCCGGGCGAAGGCGAAGCATCTTCGGCCATGCGGGCCTTACGCGAGGTGGGGCTGGACAAAGTTCTGCCTACGTTGCAGCAACCGTTTCTGGGTATCTGCCTGGGCATGCAGTTGCTGGGTATGCACAGCGACGAACAGGATACCGCCATGATGGGGCTGCTGCCATTTCACGTCCGTCGCTTCGAGCCTGATGCGCAGCATAAGGTGCCGCACATGGGTTGGAACAACCTGCTTAATCTGCAAGGCCCGCTCTTTAAGGGTCTGACTGAAGCCGACCACGTGTACTTCGTACATAGCTATTATGCACCCGTTGGCGCATATACTACTGCGCTGGCTGCTCATCCGGCGCCTTTCAGTGCTGCGGTGCAGCATGGTAATTTTCATGGCGTGCAGTTTCACACGGAAAAGAGCGGCTCGGTTGGCACACGTATCCTGGCCAATTTTCTGGCTCTTTAATCATCATCAAAGCAGTAAGTGGAAATAATCCCCGCCATCGACTTGATTAACGGCCAATGCGTCCGGCTCAGTGCCGGCGACTTTAGCCGACAAACCACTTACGACTCTGACCCAGTGGCCGTCGCCAGACGCTTTGCCGATGCCGGCTTGCGTAAGCTGCATTTGGTCGACCTGGACGGTGCGCGCGCTGGCCACCCCATGAACCTGGCAGTTCTGGAAGCCATCGCCTCGCAAACGAGTCTGGACATTGATGCTGGGGGAGGCATCCAATCAGAGGAGTCGCTGGCCCGGATTTTTAACGCTGGAGCCCGTCATGCGACGGCCGGTAGTGTTGCCGTCCGCCAGCCTGCCCTGGTGCGTAGCTGGATTCAGGTGCATGGTCCCGGGGCTATTTATATCGGAGCTGATTTTAAGGGCGAGCATATTTTAATCAGTGCCTGGGCCGAGCAAAGTGAATTGACCCTCCGCGCTTTCCTGGCTGATAAACTGGCAGCGGGGGCAAGCACGTTCATCTGCACCGATGTGAGCAAGGATGGATTGCTGCAAGGGCCGGCAATAGCCACCTATAAGCAGCTGATGCAGGAGTTTCCCACTGCCCGCTTCATTGCCAGCGGCGGCGTTAGCACCCTGGCCGATGTAGAAGAGTTGGCGGAGGCGGGCATGTATGGGGCAATCATTGGTAAAGCGCTCTACGAAGGCGCTATCCACCTTCCAGACCTCCACCGTTTCCTATAGCTAGCCCATCGTCTCTCCTTAATATTTTCATCACTAAATACTTTTCCGTGGTTAAGAAGCGTCTTATTCCCTGCCTTGATGTTCGGGATGGCCGAACCGTAAAGGGCATTCAGTTCGAAGGGCTTCGTGATGCGGGCGACCCCGTCGAGTTGGCTGCCCGCTATGCCCGGGAAGGTGCTGATGAATTGGTGTTTCTTGACATTACGGCCACCAATCAACGCCGCCAGCCACTTACCGAACTGGTGCGAGACATCGCCCGGGTGCTCGACATTCCTTTCACAGTAGGTGGGGGCATCAGCACCGTGGCCGACGTTGAGGCGCTGCTGCTGAATGGGGCCGATAAGGTGTCCATTAATTCGGCTGCTCTAGCACGTCCCGAATTTATTTCGGAGCTGGCTCGTCGTTTTGGTTCCCAGTGCGTTGTAGTGGCTGTTGATGCCCGACTGGTTGAAGGAGAATGGCAAGTGATGACCCGGGCCGGCACCACACCTACGGGCCGGGAAGCCGTAGCCTGGTGCCGCGAGGTGGCGGCTTTAGGAGCTGGCGAAATTCTACTAACCTCAATGAGCCATGATGGTACAAAGTCAGGTTTTGCCATCGACTTGACCCGGGCAGTGTGTAAGGCCGTCACCGTACCGGTCATCGCGTCCGGTGGAGCTGGCCAGGCGGCGGATTTTATCGAGGTATTCGAGAAGTCCGGTGCCGATGCAGCTTTAGCGGCTAGTATCTTTCACTTCAACGAAACTGCATTGCCAGCGCTCAAAGAATACCTTTTTGCACACGGTATTTCCGTTCGTCGTTAATCTGTACTTATACGCAATAAGTATTATTATAATACTATATGAATAATCACTCGACCAATCCCGAATTACGTTTTGACCCGACCACCGGTTTAGCTCCTGCCATTGTTCAGGATGCCGCTACTGGGCAGGTGCTCATGTTAGGTTATTTCAATGCTGAGGCTTGGCAGTTGACGCAACAGGAGAGGCGCGTCACCTTTTTCTCGCGCTCAAAACAGCGACTCTGGACCAAGGGAGAAAGCAGTGGAAACTATTTAGAGGTAATCAGTTTGCACGTCGATTGTGATGCTGACACGGTGTTAATTCGGGCCGTTCCTGCTGGCCCCACTTGTCACCGCGGTAGTGTTAGCTGTTTTGATCAGCCCGGGCAACTTGTTGAGCCGCAGGCCCCTGTTGGTTTCCTGGCTGCTTTGGACCGGCTGATTCTTGAGCGTCAGGCACATCCTGAGTTTTCGCCTACTTCCTACACTGTTTCGTTGTTTGAGAAAGGTCTTGCAAAAATTGCTCAGAAAGTAGGAGAGGAGGCCGTTGAAACCGTTATTGATGCTGTTGCGGGCCATCGGACCACCTTGCCGGGTGAAGTAGCTGACCTTTTGTACCATTTATTGGTGCTCTTAGCTGTAACCGATGTTTCTCTTGAAGAAGTAATCGCTGTCTTACAAGAGAGGCACCGTTTACCTAATACCCGTCACCTTGGTTAGTGCTATTGTTAATGGCGTCTGCTACTTTCGAACTGAAAGTGACATTTAGTTTCTTCAGCTTTTCTGAAAGCGCCGACGGATTTTTTCTAACAGCGCCATTGCAATTTCTACATCAGCTTCATCATTTACTTCGAGTGAAGTATTAATGCCTGGTCCGGAAACAGAAATTTGATAAATCAGCGATTCAGGATAGGATTCTGATTTTGGTGGCTTTAGCGAGGCAACTGATAGATGGTCAGTTTTTACTGGCTCAGCAGTTATTGCGTTGCCAATAATTTCAGTTGAAGTTGTTTCAGACTTTTTATTCTTCTCAACTTCAGGATTAGAAAATGTTGAGGCAGGGGAGATTTCAAACAGTGCTGCCACGGCATCCGTTTCGTTCATTGAAATCTGATTATCTGCATCTGTTAATATGGCGGCGGTATTATCAAATAAGCTTAGGTTGGTTGTCTGATAGATAGAGTTTGAGTTTGACGGTAGTGAGTCTTTTAGTTTATTTTCTCGGAGTTCAGCAACTGTTGCTGATTGTGGTGTGAATTCGCTTAGATGTGGTACCGGGGCTGATAAACTCCTCTTGGGACCTTGTGTTGTTAACAGATGGTCAATATCAGCCACAATATTATTTTCGGAAATGAGACCACACATGCGACAGCCGTCAACAAACACTTTGGTTACTCCGAGGGCGTTAATTTCTTCAACGCCAAATTCCCGCATTAGCATAACGTCGAGCATTTGAACTGGCAGTTCGCGGTTACGAAATCTGCGGCAGATTTGGGTAAAAAGGGGAGGAGCCAAGAATGCTTCTCGATGAAACTGCATTTCTTCCTGTTTGTCGTAGGCGTGCTTAATTCGTTTAAAGAGGGTTGTATTAGAAAGCAAATCGCGTTTGCTTGTCATAAGACCAAACTTCACAGCTGAACCAATAATTGCTTTGAATGAGCCACTCACTTTGCGACCCATCTTGGTAGCGGCATTTTCTATGCTACACTTTCCTCCGGTTTCGTCGACTATCTCAGCGAGCTCCCATGCTCCGGTATAGCTGGTCCTTGGGTAATCAATGAGTTTCGGCATTTTTTAGAGTTTATTTTGGTAAAAAATTGGAACTATTTTTGTACTTTAGTGTACTGCATTACTTAAGATTCACATCAGACTATTTACATCAGACTGGAATAGCAAATATACATTACCGGATTTATTACTTTGGAAACTTGAGAACCTTAAGTTTCAAACATTGCTGGCCAATAAATTACAAACCGTGATTATTTTATTTTAAACTACAAATCAAAGTACAATAAAGTATAAACCAAACAGCTAAATAAACTTTTTTTTACTTTTATTTAAAAGAACCTCAAAGCCTAAATAGCTTATGTCAAATTGTGTACTACTACACAAAACCTGAACAGGTTAGCGGCCATTAAAAAATGAAGTAATTGGTTAGAACAACAGTGGGAGTAGTAAATAAAGTACACTTGTGCCGAGTAGCTACATTGGCGCATTCGCTGCGAGGCTGGCGATAGAAACTGCTGCGAACCAACGTCTAGCAGCGGGCGGCAACCGAGCCAGTGGCCGGGTCACTACTTGAAACAGGGCAAGTTGCTGGGTTACACGTATTGCCTCAACGTTTTTTTAGCAGCACGTTCTCCATTTATAGTCGGCATAAGGCAGCGTAAAGTGACTCGACGACGGGCACCGCAGCAACCAAAGACTTGGGGCACTTGCTAAAGCAGATGTAGCTTGGAGCGCGCGATTTAAGCAGGAGCCAGTTTATAGTAGACCGTCAACTCGACCAAGAGGCTGGCGTTCGGTGAAGCCGGCCAGGGCCAAATTACCTGACCAACTTTGCGGGAATATGACACAACAATGCCCTGAAGCCAATCCGGATATTTCTGTCCTATAATTTATATTATGTTAAATAGAAAAACGTAAAGGAAAGGCCCGGAACAAATCCGGGCCTCCCCTTTGGTGATAAACCATGCACGTCTATTTCTTATCAAGCGCATCAAGCCGCGCCTGGAGACGTTCGGAGTCGGCGTTACGCCCCAGACGGAAATAGATTTTCTTCAGTGAGGTTAAGGTGTTGCGGTCTGTAGGCTGAATTTCTAAGGCCTTCTCGAAAAATGGCACTGCGACTTCAAAAGATTTCTTGCCTTCCGCTTCAAACTTACGGCCCGAGACCTGGTAGGTCTTCAGGTCCATTTTACTAGCCTTAGTGTATGAATCAGCAGCCTTATTATAGTTGTAAACACCTAGGTTGAACTGAGCATCAAAGTTCTTGGGGTCGAGTTCTATTGCTTTACGGTAATCCGCAACGGCCAATTCCGTTTTCTTTTGCTGGTCGTAAAGCGACCCCCGAACGGCATAGAGATTTGAATTGCTCGGGTCAGCCAGAATATTCTTGTTGATTTTCGCAATTGCATCTTCACCCTTCCCTGAACTCAGTGATGCATTAAGGTCTTCCAGCATAAAGCCCTTGTTGTTGGGGTAGACCGCCAACGCCTGTTGCAAAATTTTTGCTGCTTCAGCATTATCGTTCTGGCTACGAGCAATCTGCAACAGACGGGAATAGACTGTTGCGGACTTGTAATTCATGCCTAAAAGGTTATTATAGGCAGCTTTTGCACCATTTAAATCCTGCTTAGCTTCATAGGCGTAAGCCGAATAAAGAACGGCGGTTGTGTCTTGTGGCTTAATCCGAGAGGCTAGATTGTAGCTTGCGATAGCTTTGTCATAATCCTTGCCATTATAGCTGTTAACGGCGTCGTTGAATGCCCGACCATACAGGTTATCTAAACGGGGAACAGCCTGCTTGCCAAATTCACCATCCTTCGTGTCAAGCTCAATTGTTTTTTTGTAAGACTCAAAAGCTTTCTGAACACCTTCACCGGGCTGGAGCAGCTTGACGTAGATGGGGCTTTCCAACATACCCTCGTAAACCTGACCACGCGTAAACCAGGTTTTTGCTTTACCACTGGTTTTCTCGTTGACAATTGCGTTGTCAATATCAGTACGGGCTTTGTCCAGCAAACCTGAGCGTTGGTTGAGAATGGCATTGGTGACGGCACTGTTCTGCGCAGAAACCACAATTGGATTCAACGAACTGATGAATGCGGCAGCGGCCAGGGTTAAAAAAGTTTTTTTCATGGGAATGGGAATTGGTGCCTACTGCGACTAATCCAGCAAATGCGGTATCAGCACACAATGACTATTGGTTTGAAAAAAATGAAATGCCCGCCACAGATGAGCTGACAATCCTTAACTCGCCAAAAATAAACGGGACGGCCCAAATGGACCGCCCCGCTCCTTCTCAGCAACTATGCCAACTATAGCTCGTCGCTATCTGCGTCGTCATTTTCCTCCTCTTCTTCATCATCTTCGTCATTCACGTCGTCGTCATCGTCGTCAATAGCATCAGCTTCATCGTCTGATAGTTCCGTAGCAGAATTAGTAGTAACAAGCCCGGAAGAAAGAACTCCAGAACCATCGCCCTCCCCTGCTACTTCCATCAGCATCGCCTCCGTTTCAGTTTCTTCTTTTTCTTCGGCGGCCACTTTAGCCACCGACGAAATCTCGTCATTGCCGCTGATTTTAATCAGGCGTACTCCCTGAGTGGCCCGGCCGATAGTGCGTAGGTCGCTCATCCGGAGGCGGATGGTGATGCCCGACTTATTGATAATCATCAGGTCGTCGGTGTCGTTTACGTCCTTAATAGCGACCAGATTACCAGTTTTCTCCGTAATCTTCATAGCACGCACGCCCTTGCCACCGCGCTTAGTGATGCGGTATTCTTCAAGTTGACTACGCTTGCCAAAGCCGTTTTCGCTCACTACAAGCAGTTCCTGCGTAGGGTCGGATACGCAAACCATGCCCACGACCCGGTTGCCAGGTACATCTTCGAGGCGAATGCCGCGAACCCCGGCGGCCGAACGACCCATCGAACGGGCTTCGCTCTCGTTGAAACGAACAGTACGGCCCGTGCGCGAGGCTAAAATTACCTCGGCATTAGGTGCTAGAAGCTGTACGTCAAGAATCCGGTCACCCTCATTGATGGTAATGGCATTGATACCGGCCGTACGGGGACGCGAGTAGGCTTCAAGCGGAGTTTTCTTCACCGTGCCCTGTTCAGTACAGAACATCAGAAAGGTGTTTTCGAGGTAGTCCGGGTCTTTCAAACCGCGCACGTTCACTACGGAGCGGACTTTGTCCTCGCGCGGAATCTCGATGAGGTTCTGGATGGGCAGGCCCTTGGTCGCTTTCCCTCCTTCCGGCACTTCGTACACCTTTAGCCAGAACACCCGACCAAGCTCAGTAAAGAACAGCAGGTATTCGTGCGTGGTAGCGACAAAAAGGTGCTCGGTGAAATCATCCTTTTTGGAAATAGCCCCCCGCGAGCCCAGACCGCCGCGACCCTGAGCGCGGTACTCGTCAAGGTTGGTACGCTTGATGTAGCCTTCGCGCGAGATGGTGATGACCATGGCCTCGTCGGCAATCATGTCTTCGGTCGAAAAGTCGCCGCCCTGATAGTTGATTTCAGTGCGGCGGGCATCGCCGTAACGTTCGCGGATGTCTTCGAGCTCAGTTTTGATGATACCGCGCTGAAGCACGTCCGAATCCAGTACCGATTTCAGATAATCGATGAGCTTCATCAGCTCATTGTACTCAGCAACAATCTTGTCGCGCTCCAGGCCGGTGAGGCGCTGCAGGCGCATGTCGAGAATGGCGCGGGCCTGCACCTCGCTCAGCGCAAAGCGCTCGATGAGCTGGCCACGAGCTACTTCGGGGTCGCGCGAGCCGCGAATGAGCTTGATAACCTCGTCGAGGTGGTCGAGGGCGATAAGCAGGCCTTCGAGGATGTGTGCTCGTTTCTGGGCTTCGGCCAGCTCGTACTTGGTGCGACGGACGATGATTTCGGCCCGGTGTTCGACGAAGTAGTGAATAAGCTGCTGCAGGTTCAGCGTCATCGGCCGGCCTTTGACGAGGCAGACGTTGTTAACGCCGAACGAGCTTTGCAGCTGCGTGTATTTGTAGAGGTTGTTGAGCACGACGCTGGGCATCGCGTCGCGCTTGAGGTCGTAAACGATGCGCATACCGTCGCGGTCCGACTCGTCGCGCATGTCCGAAATGCCCTCAATCTTCTTGTCGTTGATGAGCGCGGCCGTCTTTTCAATCATCGACGCCTTGTTCACCATGTAGGGAATTTCGGTAACGATGATTTGCTCTTTGCCGGTTTTCGACGTTTCGAAGGTGGCTTTGGCACGCATGATGACGCGACCCCGGCCAGTTTCGAAAGCCTGCTTCACGCCCTCGTAGCCGTAGATGATGCCACCGGTCGGAAAGTCGGGAGCCGTGACGTACTGCATGAGCTCGGCCACCGTGATGTCGGGGTTGTCGAGGTAGGCAATGATGCCATTCACGACTTCCGTCATGTTGTGCGGAGCCATATTGGTAGCCATGCCTACGGCAATGCCCGAGGTGCCATTCACCAACAGGTTGGGGAACTTGGCGGGCATCACACTAGGCTCTTCGAGCGAATCGTCGAAGTTGGGCTGAAAGTCGACCGTGTCCTTATCGAGGTCGTTGAGCATCTCATCGGCGATGCGCTTGAGCCGGGCCTCGGTGTAGCGCATAGCAGCCGGCGAGTCGCCGTCGACTGAGCCAAAATTGCCCTGCCCGTCGACCAGTGGGTAACGCAGGCTCCAGTCCTGGGCCATACGTACCATAGTATCATACACCGAGCTGTCGCCGTGGGGGTGATATTTACCCAACACCTCGCCCACTATACGGGCCGACTTTTTATACGATTTATTGTAGCCGACGCCCAGCTCACTCATGCCGTAGAGCACGCGCCGGTGCACGGGCTTCAGGCCGTCGCGCACGTCGGGCAAGGCCCGGGAGATGATAACCGACATCGAGTAGTCGATATACGCGCCGCGCATTTCGTCTTCGATGTTAATCGGAATGATTTTTTCGCCTTCCGCCATTGAGGGGGTTGATAGGCAGCCGTTAAACCCTCTAAAAAAGAGTCTTTACGGCCGCACGGTGAATGGTTCGTTGTATGCGCCCGAAGATACGACAAAAAGGCCGCAACGACAAGCGTAGCGGCCTTTTTTAAGGCATTTCCCGTGAAAGAGTCAGAGCAAAATCAGATAAAAATAAAGCTTGGACAAAGCTGCCGGAACCAGCATTTGGAAACCTTCTCATGCTTACTTCAAGGTGCGGGCTTTGTTGTTGTTGGGCTTAAAACTCTTATCGCTGTTTGCCTTGATTTTCTCACCGATTGCGGGGTTCTGCTTTTTCCAGAGCGGCTGGCCCCGGTACTTAATACCGGTGTGGAAATGCACCTTACGGACATGGCACGACTCAATGGGACAGGTACGGCAGCTACCCAGCAACAGCAGCAGTGGAAATAAGCGGAGAAACAGCTTCATGAAGCAAAAGTAAAGTTGATGACGAGTAGAAAACCGCCGGGAAGGAGATACTAGTCGACACCATCCCATTCAGACAGAAACCGGGCCACGTAGGTTTCCATGTAGGCGTGGCGGCGCTCGGCAACCTCGCGGGCAGCGGCCGTGTGCAGACGGTCTTTGAGGTGGAGCAGCTTCTCGTAGAAGTGGTTGAGGGTGGGAGCAGTATTCTGCTGGTAACTGGCAAAGCTGTCGTGCGCGACAGGCGCTACGGCCGGGTCGTGCAGGGGCCGGCCCTTATGGCCGCCGTACGCAAACGCGCGGGCAATGCCGACGGCCCCAATGGCGTCGAGCCGGTCGGCATCCTGCACCAGAGCGCCTTCGATGGAGGAAACCGGCGTATCGACTCCCAGCCCTTTGAAAGAAACTTCCCGAATAACCGTTTCAACTCGGCAAATCAAAACTTCGGTAGCGCCCTGGCTGGCGAGCCAGGCGCGGGCAGCACGGGGACCGGCTTCATAGTCGCCGCCATGAAATTTCCAGTCCGCGATGTCATGTAGCAGCGCGGCCAACTCCGTCACCGTGGCGTCGGCTTCGGGATGTGCGGTAGCTAGGCGGCGCGCCATCAGCCACACCCGCCGGATATGCGCCCAGTCGTGCCCACTGCCTTCGCCAGCAAAAAGCGATTCCATATGTTGGGCAGTAGCAGCAATAAGGCTATCGGAATTATCAAACATGGGCAAGCAGTAAAGGTGTCTGCCGCTCGAAGCAGCAGGGTTATCATTGGGCTAAACAAGAATCAGGCGGCTGCTGCCGAAGCAACAGCCGCCTGCCGGGGCAAAAATACGCCGTAATCCCTATCGTTGCTCATTAAGTGCCCAGTTGTAGGTCATAAAGGAGAGCGAGGCATCGGGGTTAATTTTGGTACTGCCGTAGCGATTGATGAACTCCTGCACCGAATGGCTGCCGTTTTTGGTGAAGTCCTTGGGATAGAAATTAAATATGGACGATACCTGCGGCTTATCAGCCGGAGAAAGCTGGTTTTTAGCGGGGTTGTTCACGAAATCGCGGCCCTGGTCATCGAGCTGGGCATTGACGCGCGAGCCGGTATAAGCTTCGTTCCGCAGCCGTGGGCAGGACATGGCCGCGCACACCAACGCCAGGTGAATGCGGTTGTCCTTGAATTGCTTGCGAATAATGCGGTGCTCAATATCGTTCAGCGTGTAGGCCTTGCCGCCGAGTCGAATAAAAGGCTCATCCCAGGGGGTGTTGACAAAGATTTTATCACCCCCGAGGTCTTTGATACTCTTCACCGGATAGTGACGAATGATGAGCTGCACGGTGGCCGCATTGTAGGCATTGAGCCAGAAGGCGAGGCGGTCGTTTTCAGTCCAGCCCGAGCTGGGAAGGTGCGTACTAAGGTCCTGCAAATAGGAATTCAGGGCCAGGCTGTCGGCGCGGATGCCGCGATAGTTGACGAGGCCCTGGTCATTGACGTACTTTTTGAGGAGCGTATTCCATCCTTCGTGGGTGGGCGGCGTGGTGGGCGAGCTGGATGTTGGATTGAGCGGAATAAGGTACTTGATATATCCGCAGCCTGTAAAGCTAAAACTGATTAGCAGCACCAGCAGAATACTGAAAGAAAACCGTGCAGCACGAATCATGTAAGAATGAATTTAAAATTAAACGCGGTCCGGATGGCACCGCAGCAGCTAGGTACGTAGGCACAGTGGTATTAGACGGTTAAACAACTCCCTACACAGAATATTCGGACAGTTAGCCGTTAATTCGCTCCCCACTCCCCTATTCAACTCATGAAAACAATATACCTGCTGCTGCTGGCATTAGCGATTACCGGCCCGTTACAAGCGCAAAGCGTACCCGCCGCCGATACTACCCACAAGTACGAAAACGCGTCCGGTGAGTCCACTGGTAACCACCACCCTTTTTTCAAAAGCAAGGTTTTTCGGGCCAGCATTGTACCGGCCGTCCTGATTGGCTATGGTGCCAGCACCATTAACGGCCACGGCCTGTACAGCTCCTACAGCGTGCACACGGATGTTCGAAATCTGTTTGGCACCTACCGCAGCCACATTGATGACTTCCTGCAGTGGGCTCCTTACCTGGAACTGCCGGTGGTATTGCTGGCAGGCGTCGAAACGCGCAGCGACCGTCTGAATCTGGGTCTGGTGCTAGTTAAAAGCGAGCTGATAATGTTAGGGTCTGTGTACGTGGTAAAGACCCTGACTCATATTCAGCGACCCGACGAATCCGACTACTTGTCTTTTCCCTCCGGGCATACGGCCCAGGCATTTTTGGCCGCCAGCATCGTGCACGCCGAGCTACGCGATAAAAGCCAATGGTATGGGGTGGGCGCCTACACCCTGGCCACCAGCGTGGCCGCATTTCGAATGATAAACAACAAGCACTGGGAATCGGACGTAATTGCCGGGGCTGGCTTCGGCATTATGTCGGCGCACCTGGCCTACCTCACCCACCGCAACCGCTGGGGCCACAAGCCTACCGGTCGGGGAATCGGGGATACCAGCTGGCTGCCAACCTGGTCGCCGGCCGGCGGGCCGGGACTCTGCTTCGTGTGGCGAGCCAGGTAATAAGTCCGACAGGCGGCTCACAACAGAAAAGCCCACCGTTAAAATGCTTGTCCTTACCCAAAACTCAAACGCCCTTCCGGCCATGTAACTGGAAGGGCGTTTTTGCGCGATTGCCTGTCCTGTTTGCCGCTTTTCAAGCGGGGTCAGCCCGCAAAAATGGGCCTTTACATCGCCTCGGGGAAGCCGGAAAAAATTTGGGTAAGGCAAGTCAGCAACTGGCGGAGCTCTTTTTTTCTCCCACGGCGGGAGTTTATGGCTGGGGCGGGGGCGCAGGGCTCTGGTTGGGGTACGCGGGCTGACCCTCGGGCCGGTAGCCAACCCACAGCCCAAGGGGGAACTCAAAAAAATGCCGGTTAAAAATTGAGTCCCCATTCAGGGGGGACTCAAAAAAAAAAGCTTGTATTTTTGAGTCCCCCCTACTTGCTTCCGATGTCTGAGTCCCCCTTCGCTCCCGACGAGCGGCTGACCGCCACCCGCACCCACTTCGGCCTGAGCCAGCGCGCAGCCGCCCACCTGCTGGGCACCATCCAAGCCCGCGTCAACCACGCCGAGATGGGCCGCCGCCCCTTGCCCTACGCTGCCGGCCTGCGCCTGCGGGCCCTGCACGCGCTGGTGCTAGCGGCTCCCGCCGGACCGCCCCCGCCCGCCAAGGCCCCCGTCGGTAGCGGAACGCTCGCCGGCCCGCGTCCGACGTCCCCCGGTCCTGCGCCTGCCATTCCGCGCTCGGAGCCCAAGCTTCCCGCGGCCGCACCGGCCGTTCCGAGCTCGGAGCCCAAGCTCCCGGTCGCAGGTGCAGCGCCGCCGCGTCCCGTCGGCGCG
>JANXMN010000502.1 GCA_025354605.1 Hymenobacter sp.
ATCCGGAGGCGTTTCTCTCGGCCTACAACCACCCGGACTGGGCGCGGCGGCGGCGGCAGAATCCCAGCGCCAGCGAGGAAGGGGAGGGGCTGAAAATCTTCCAGAATATCGTCGCCCACATTACCCAAAAAAACAGCGCTACGGCTCCGGCTTTGCAACTCGCCAACCAAAACTAGCCTCCCAGAAACGTAGCCAATGAACACCCTCACGCACTTCGATTCTCCGCAGCTTCCGCTGCTGCACCGTGGCAAAGTCCGCGACAGCCTGCGGGCACCCGGCGGCGACCGCCTCATCATCGTGACGGACCGCCTCTCGGCCTTCGACTCGGTGCTTGAAACGGCCATCCCGCACAAGGGCGCGGTGCTGAACGGCCTGGCCAACTTCTGGTTTGCCAAAACCGCGCACATCATCCCTAACCACGTCATCAAGCTCGTCGATGCCAACGCTATGCTGGTGAAGGAGGCCGAGCCCATTCGGGTAGAAATGGTGGTGCGCAACTACATCACCGGCTCGATGCTGCGCGGCTACCAGGCCGGCCAGCGCACGTTCTCGGGCGTGACGGTGCCGGATGGCCTCACCAAGCACCAGCGGTTCGCCGAGCCGATTGTGACGCCGACTACCAAGGAGGAATCGGACCGCGAAATCACCC
This sequence comes from Hymenobacter sp., assembly GCA_025354605.1. Taxonomy (GTDB): domain Bacteria; phylum Bacteroidota; class Bacteroidia; order Cytophagales; family Hymenobacteraceae; genus Hymenobacter. The sequence goes on from JANXMN010000502.1 coordinate 650, forward strand.
CCGAAAACCTCGTGAGCGAGGGCTGGGTGAGCCAGGAGCTGTACGACCAGATGGCGGTGAAATCCCTGGCCCTGTTCAAAGTCGGGGCCGAGCTGCTGGCCGAAAAGGGCATTATCCTGGTTGATACCAAGTATGAGTTCGGCCTGCTGAACGGCGAGCTGATTCTCATCGACGAGATGCACACGCCCGATTCGTCGCGCTTCTGGAGCGCCGAGGACTACGCCCGGAACCCCGAAACGGCCGAGCAGATGGACAAAGAGTACATCCGCCAGTGGCTCATTGCCAACAAAAAGGACGACCAGTACCCCCGCGCCCTCACCCCGGAGGTGGCCCAGGAAGCCAGCCGCCGCTACCTCGACATCTACGAGCGCATCGTGGGCGAGGCCCTGCCCACCGCCGACAGTGAGGATGTGCGCGCCCGCCTGCTGGCCAACCTCGCGGCGGCCGGTCTGCTGAAAGCGGCCGACGAGGAATTGAAAACACTGTAGCAAGTACGATGACGGAGCCGCAAGCACGAGAGCTTATCGAAAACTACCTCGAAGGATATAATCTGTTCGACGTAGGTAGTATGCTCTCGTGCTTGCACCCAGCGGTCGTATTTGAAAATATTGCGGATGGCAGCGTGACACTTCGGACCGATGGAAAGGCTGCTTTCGAAGCGCAAGCAGCTCAAGCAATCGAGTTTTCCATGGAAAGGAATCAGCAGATGCAGTCTTTCCACTTCGAGGATGACCGCGCGGAAGTTGGCATTGAATATTTCGCAATTACGGCCATTGACTGGCCTAATGGTGTGAAAGCGGGCACTATCCTGCAACTCACGGGTCAATCCATTTTTACCTTCCGCGACAGCCTTATTGCCTCTATTCAAGACATCAGCTAAGCGCTGGTCTGACCTAGTATGAACGCATTGAATAAAACCCTTCTCCTCCTCGGCTCTGGTGCGCGCGAGCACGCCCTGGCCGAAAAGCTGACCCGCGACGGGGCCACGGTGCATGTGTTGCCCGGCAACGCCGGCATCCCCAACAGCCACCCCGAGGTGAACCCGCTGGACTTTGAGGCGGTGAAATCCTTCGCCCAGGCCCACGACTCCAAGTTGATTGTGGTGGGCCCCGAAGCCCCACTGGCGGCCGGTATCACCGACTTTTTTGCCGGTTCCGATATTCAGGTTTTCGGCCCCACCCGCTCGGCGGCGCGGCTCGAAAGCTCGAAGGTGTGGAGTAAGGAATTCATGCGCCGCCACGGCGTGGCCACGGCCCAGGCCTGGCCGTTCCGGAGCGACAACATTGCTGCTGCCCGCGTCAAAGCCGCCGAGCTGGGCGGGCATGGGGTGGTGAAGTACGACGGCCTGGCCGCTGGCAAGGGCGTGTACGTGTGCTCATCGCCGGCAGAAGCCGAGGCGGCTTTCGACGACCTGCAAACGAGCTATTCGGGCTGGTTCAGTTTCCTGCTCGAAGAAAAGCTCATCGGCCCCGAAATAAGCATCATCGGCCTGACGGATGGCCGCACCATCCGCCTGCTGGCCACTTCGCAGGACCATAAGCAGCTGCTAGCCGGCGACCTCGGCCCTAACACCGGCGGCATGGGTGCCTACTGCCCCGTGCCCTTCGCCGATGCCAATGTGCTGGCCGCCATCCGCCGCGACATCGTGGACCCCACCTTGGGCGGCCTGCAAAAAGAGCAGTTCGAGTTCCGGGGCTTCCTCTACTTCGGCATCATGCTCACGCCCAGCGGCCCTAAGCTGCTGGAATATAACGCCCGCCTCGGCGACCCCGAAGCCGAAGTGCTGCTGCCCGCGCTGGATAGCAGCCTGCTCGACTTGATTGAAGCCACCCTCGACGGCACCCTCGCCAAACAAGGCGTACGGCAGCGCCCCGGCGCGTTCGTGGGCGTGGTGCTGGCCTCGGGCGGCTACCCGACCGCCGGTTTCCCGACGGGTTTCCCCGTCACGGGCCTGGATAACCTGCCGGCCAACGTGCGGGCCTACCACGGCGCGACCCGGCGCAACGAGGCCGGCGAGCTGGTCACCAACGGCGGCCGGGTCCTCGTTCTCACCGCCCACGGCCCCAATTTGGAAGAAGCCACCGCCCGCGCCTACGAAGCCTGCGCCCGCGTCACGTTCCAGGATGCCTACTTCCGCCCCGACATCGCCCAGCGCCCCGCCCCGGAACTCACCGCCAGTGTTGTAAATTGAGACCAGAAGCGCAATTGAAACTCATGAAGCTCCTTGCCTCTTTCGAGCAATTCCGGCAAACTCCCGTCTCTTTCGGTGGAGGAGAGGGGAGGCCCGCCC
>JANXMN010000524.1 GCA_025354605.1 Hymenobacter sp.
TTCCTCGGCGCGGGCGCGCGCGGCGGCTTTGAAGCGGGGCAGGTTCTCATCGGCCAGTACGAAGAGGGCATTTTTAACCATGTCTTCCACGTCACCGATTTCGCTAAGCATGCCCGTTACGCCGTGCACGTTCAGCTCGGGAATGCCGCCGGCGTTGGTGCTCACCACGGGCACTTCGCAGGCCATGGCTTCGAGGGCGGCGAGGCCGAAGCTCTCGTTTTCGGAGGGCATCAGGAACAGGTCGCCCACGCTCAGTACTTCCTCCACGGCTTCGAGCTTGCCCAAGAAGCGCAGGTCGCGGTGCACGTCGAGGTCGCGGGCCAGCTTTTCCATGCGGTTACGGTCGGGCCCATCGCCCACGAGCAGCAGCTTGGCCGGAATCTGCTCCCGCACGCCCACGAAAATCCGCAGCACGTCTTCCACCCGCTTCACGGTGCGGAAGTTGCTGGTGTGGATGAGCAGCTTCTCGCCTTCGGGCGCGATGGCGGCCCGGAAGTGGCTTTTTTCCTGCTTCTTGAAGCGGTGCAGGTCGATGAAGTTGGGGATGACGGTGATGTCCTTTTCGATGGCGAAATACTGGTAGGTTTCGCGCCGCAAATCAGCCGACACGGAGGTTACGCCGTCGCTCTGGTTGATGCTGAACGTGACCACCGGCTCGAAGCTCGCATCCTTGCCCACAAGGGTAATATCCGTGCCGTGCAGGGTCGTCACCACCGGAATCTGGATGCCGCGCGAGCGCAGAATCTGCTTGGCCATGTAGGCCGCCGAGGCGTGCGGAATGGCGTAGTGCACGTGCAGCACGTCGAGTTTCTCGTTCTGCACGATGTCGACCATCTTGCTGGTAAGGGCCAACTCGTAGGGCGGAAACTGGAAGAGCGGGTAGGCCGGCACGTACACCTCGTGGTAGAAGAGGTTCTCGTTGAAGAAGTCGAGCCGCACCGGCTGGCTGTAGGTGATGAAGTGCACGCGGTGCCCGCGCTGGGCCAGGGCCTTTCCCAGCTCCGTGGCCACGACGCCCGAGCCGCCAAACGTGGGATAACAGACAATACCGATGTTCATAGGGAAATGCGTTTGCGCTTAGCCAACCGCCCAGCGCGGGGTTTGTTGCAACGACGTATGAGCGGGCCAAATGATGCACGACCCGTAGCTTTAGCGCCTCTGGCTTCCCTACGTAATTCCGATTATGCGTCGATACACCGCCCACGCAATATTTTTCCTGCTGCTACTGGCAGCCGGCAATACCCAGGCCCAGAAATGGTACACAGCTGAAGTAGCGCGGGAAGTGGGAATGGAGCCGTGCGATAAGTGTGTGTTGGGGCGAGGTGATGAGAAGCCAGTTAGAGTTGGCAGTGGTCGAATCACCCCAGTTACAATGTTTGTTTTCGATACTATTGCCACCTATGCTCAAGGCCGCGTTGTTGATATCACTACTGGTAAACCCATCAAAGGAGCCCTTATTCAAACTCAGTATACCTGTCGGGAGGACTGCGGGCTAAAAACTTCCATCACCAACGCAGCGGGCTTTTTCCGGCTGGGCTGGGTGGGGTGCAATGGTCCCGGGGCTAACCGCCCATTATCCATTCACGCCGCCAGCTATCAAACGATTAATACGACTGCTGCCGAATTTGGGGCCGGAGCCTACCTGCACATTGAGCTAGCAGCACTGCCCAAACGGCGCTAGCTACTCCTTCGCCTTACCCGCTGCCAGGGCCTTGTAAATTACCTCGTGAATGCGCGTGCGGATGTTGTACTGGCGCAGCTTGTTGTTGCCGGCATCGGGGTACACGCGGTTGGAGAGGAAGACGTAGAGGATGCCGTTTTCCGGGTCCATCCACACGCAGGTGCCCGTGAAGCCGGTGTGGCCGAAGGTACTGGCCGGCGAGAGGTTGCTGGTGGGGCCTTCGGGCTTGCTGGGGTCGCCGTGGTCCCAGCCCAGGCCGCGCCGGCCGCCGCCCTCCTGCGGCCGCGCAAACTCCGTGACGACGGGCGAGGCGAAGAACTGCGAGCCGCCGTACTTGCCGTTCTGCAAGTTCATCTGCATGAGCACGGCCAGGTCGTTGGCGGTGGCAAAGAGGCCGGCGTGGCCGCCCACGCCGCCCACGAGAGCCGCCGTTTGGTCGTGCACGGTGCCCTGCAGCTGCTCGCGGCGGTAGTAGGTGTCGTTTTCGGTGGGCGCGATGCAGCTTTTGGGGAAGCGCTGTAAGGGGTTATAGGTCATGCTGCCAAGGCCCAGGGGGCGGTAGAAATTGTCTTCCAGAAAAGATTCGAGTGGCTGCTGCAGAATCTTCTCACACACCCGCTTCATGACCATGAAGCTGAGGTCGGAATACTCGGTGGGGTAGCGGCCCTTGATTTTGGGCAGCAGGCTGGAGCGCATGGTCCAGGCCCATACCGAGTCGTCGGCGGCCTTAGTGCTGAACTCGCCGGGCGCTACCTCGTTAGGGAAGTCGTCGGAGCGAGTGCTGGCATAGAAGGTGGGCTTGAAGCGGCCGTCGCGCAGGGTGCGCTCCCAGGTCGGGATGCCGGGCTTGAGGCCGGCCTGGTGCAGCAGCACGTCGCGCACGGTCATGTCGCGCTTATTGGTGCGGGCCAGCTCGGGCAGGTAGGTAGCCACCTTTTCGTCGAGCGTCAGCTTGCCCTGGTCTTTCAGGTACATCACGGCCTGTAGCGTGCCGGCCACTTTGGTCACCGAGGCCAGGTCGTAAAGCGTGCTGCTGGTCACGGGCTGGGTCTGGTCGTAGGTGCAGTAGCCGTAGCTCTGGTCGAAGACGACGGTGCCGTTTTTGGCCACCAGCACCTGGCAGCCGGGGGCGGCGGCATAAGTCTGGCTTTCGAGGGCGATGTTGTCAATCTGAGCCAGCACGCGCGAGTCGAGGCCCTGGCTTTCGGGCGTGCCGTAGCGCAGGCGGTTCAGGCCCAGGGTAGCGATGCCGGTATTGATGCGCATGGTGGGCGACACCGTCACGGGCAGCTTGCCCCGCGCCGGCACCGCGCCAAACAGCACCTGCGGCACCACCAACTGGGCGGCGTAGTGGTCTTCGTAGCCGCAGACCAGCGTGCGCGCGCCCTCCAGAAACTTCAGGGCATAGGGGTTGCCCATGGCGACTACCACGGTTTTAAATTTTGGATTGGCTTCGAGCTGCTTGAGGAACTTCAGCGCCCCGTCGCCCAGGCCGTAGTTGTGGCTGGGCGTGTTGTTCATGCTGTGCAGGCTCACCACCACCACGTTGTAGGCGTTGAGACGGCCGGCAATGCGGGCGAAAGTTGAGTCGGGGGCGTAGCGGTCGGGCACGGCGTACACTGGGCCGGGCTGGTACTTATTGAAAATAGTGGCGTACGGCCCCTCGGCCTGGGTGCCGATGGTGATGGCCGCGATGCGCAGCGTATCGATGCGCTGGAAGGGGAGGAGGTGGTCGTCGTCCTTGGCGATGGTGACGGCGTGCTCGAAAATCTCCTGGGCCAGCACCTTCGATTTGGGCTGGTTCAGGCTATCGCGCAGGGTGCGCATGTTCACGGGCTCGTAATGGTGCAGCCCGGCCCAGTACTTGGCCCGCAGAATCTTTTTGATGCGGAAGTCCAGGTCGTCCTGGGTGAGCTTGCCCGCCGCTACCGCCTCGCGGATGCGCAACAGGGCCGAGGGTACGTTTTCCGAAAACAGCAGCACGTCGTTGCCGGCCGCCAGGGCCAGGGCATCCAACTCGCCGTCCTTGTACAGCTTGCTCACGCTCTTCATGTTGAGCGCGTCGGTGAAGACCAGGCCCTTGAACCCCATTTTGTCCTTCAGCAAATCCGTCACGAGGGCGTGCGAGAGCGTAGTGGTTTTGGCATCCGTCGTATCGAACAGCGGCATATAGAGGTGGGCCACAATCACGCCCATCACCCCGGCCTCGAACGACTGCTGAAAAGGCACCAGGTCGACTTGGGTGAGGCGGGCCAGGTCGGTGTTGATGACCGGCAGCGACACGTGTGAGTCGGTATCGGTATCGCCGTGGCCGGGGAAGTGCTTGGCCACGGCCATCACCCGGTTGTCCTGCAGGCCCTTGATGTACTGAATGCCCAAGGCGGCCACCCGGTTCTGGTTTTCGCCGAACGAGCGGTTGCCGATGACCGGGTTGCCGGGATTGGAGTTCACGTCGAGCACCGGGGCGAAATCGACGTGCACGCCCAGGTTGCGCATTTTGCGGGCAATGTCGCGGCCCATCTGGTACACGTACCGCGGGTCGTCCATTGCGCCGAGCGTCATCTGCTTGGCGAAGTGGGCCGACGAGTCGAGACGCATATCGAGACCCCATTCGGCGTCCATGGCCATCAGCAGGGGCACCTTGGCAGCGGCCTGCAGGCGGTTGGCCATCAGGGCCTGTCGGCGCGGGCCGCCCTGCATAAACATCACGCCTCCAATGTTGTAGTTGCGCACCAGCCGCTCGATGCGCTCGACGTGGCTACGGTCTTTATTGGAGTAAGCCGCCACCATGAACAGCTGCCCCAGGCGCTGGTCGGGGGTAAGCGAGTTGAAAACGCTGTCGACCCAAGCTGTTTCGACCGGGCCTTTGGGCAGCGGGTCGGCGGGCAGTTTCTTGTTGCCGTCGGCTGCCGAAAGCAGCAGGCCCGCCACCAACACGACGGCAGCCACGCTGAGTTGGAAAACGATGCGCATCAGCCCCGTAAGGTTGGTGGGTTGAGTCAAGGGGGGAACGGGCCGCGTAGGCCGTACTTTTGTCGTGAGGTACTGCGGAACCCGCCGGCCGGGTCCCGGGGTTCCGCAGTGGTCGGGCGTTATCGCAAAACTGGCAAGGTTGGGAAGCGAAAGCAAGCTGCTCGTTCGCTCCGCACTACCTGGTTCTGACGACGATTCCGGCCGCAAATGTACGCAGGAAACCGCCGCGCGGGTTGATAACGTAGTGTTTTTTTGCTTATTGTGCTGCCGCTTCCAGCCTGTTTACTTGCTGGTTAGCTCACTTTGTTACTTGCCGTGTGGGCTGCATCCCGCGCTATTGCTATGCCCGATATCATTCACCTGCTTCCCGAATACCTCGCCAACCAGATTGCGGCCGGCGAGGTGGTACAGCGCCCCGCCTCGGCGGTGAAGGAGCTGCTGGAAAATGCCGTCGATGCCGGGGCTACCCAGGTGCAACTCATTGTGAAAGAGGCCGGCAGGCAACTGGTGCAGGTGGTCGACAACGGAGCCGGGATGAGCCCCACCGATGCCCGCATGAGCCTGGAGCGCCACGCCACCAGCAAAATTCGCAGCACCGAAGATTTATTCCGCATTCGCACGCTGGGCTTCCGGGGCGAGGCCCTGGCCAGCATCGCGGCGGTGGCCCAGGTCGAAATCCGTACCAAGCAGCGCGAGCACGACACCGGCACCCTGCTGCTGGTGGAGGGCTCGCAGATTACCAGCCAGCAGCGCACTGCCTGCCCCGACGGCACCAGCATCGCCGTGAAGAACCTGTTCTTCAACGTGCCCGCCCGGCGCAACTTCCTTAAAAGCAACGCCGTGGAGATGCGCCACATTCTCGACGAGTTTCAGCACGTGGCCCTGGCCAACCCCCAAATCACCTTCTCGCTGTATCAGAACGACTTGGAGGTGTTCAGCCTGCCGGCTGGCAAGCTCAGCCAACGCATTGTGGCGCTACTCGGCAACGGCTACAAGGAGCAACTGGCCGCCTGCGAGGAAGTGACGCATTCCATCTCGGTGCGCGGCTTCGTGGGCAAGCCCGAGTCGAGCAAGAAGAGCCGGGGCGACCAGTTTTTCTTCGTGAATAACCGCTTCATCCGCTCGGCTTATCTGAACCACGCCGTACTGGCCGCCTACGAGGGCCTGCTGGCCCGCGACACGTACCCCTTCTACGTGCTGTTTTTGGAACTCGACCCTAAGGCCATCGACATCAACGTGCACCCCACCAAAACGGAAATCAAGTTCGAGGATGAGAAAACCGTGTACGCCGTGGTGCGCGCCGCCGTGAAGCAGAGCCTGGGCATTCACAACATCGCCCCCTCGCTGGATTTTGATGGCGACGTGAATTTCGCGCCCATCCGCCCGCTGCGCGCCGGCCGAGGCCCGGCCAACGAGCCTGCCGCTCTGCCCGCGCTCACCCCCGCCGACCGCGCAGCCGCTAGTGGCGACGCGTTCCGGCCCGAGCAATCCACCATCGCACCCCGCCCTGCCAGCAACGGCAGCAGCTCCGGTTTCACCAACTTCCACCCCGATACCCGCCGCGACGGCTTCGAGCGCCCGCTCGCCCCGCGCCCCACCGAACAGGCCCGCCGCGAGCTCGAGGCCTTTTACCGTGAGCTGGGCCAGCCCGTGCGCGACACGCCCGGCCTCGACCCGGTCACCGTCCGCAGCTTCGAAATGGCCGATGCGCCCGGGTCGGGCTCGGACGGCAGCGCGGGCAAGGCGGCTAGCAGCGGCCCTGACGAAATCGGGCCGGCCGATTTCCCGCTGGGCCTCACCATGCCCGACCCGCACGCGCCGCGCCCGGCGGCGGCCCGCGAGGGCGGGGGCGGTAGCCGCGCCGTGCAGGTGCAGCAGCGCTTCGTGTTGGTGCCGGTGAAGTCGGGCGTGCTGTTGATTGACCAGGCAGCGGCCCGCGAGCGCATTCTCTACGAGCAGTACCGCCAGGAGCTGGAGCGGGCCGTGGGCACCTCGCAGACGCTGCTGTTTCCGCGCACCGTCACGTTTTCGCCGGCCGATTTTGCCGTACTGCGCGAGCTCACCGAGCCGCTGCACGCCTTGGGTTTCATCTTCAACGAGTTCGGCCCCAGTACTATTGCCGTGGAAGCCATCCCGGCCGGCATGCCCGCGCAGGATGAGAAAGAGCTGCTCGAAAGCCTCATCGAGCAGTTTCGCAATACCGCCGGCCCGCTCAAGCTCGACCAGCGCGAGGGCCTGGCCCGCGCCCTGGCCCGGCGCGTAGCCGCCAACACGGCCAACGCCCGCCTGCCCGATACCGAACTCAATGCCCTGGCCGACCGCCTCTTCGCCTGCCAGACGCCGGGCTACACGCCCGACGGCCGAAAAACCCTGGTGCTGCTGGATGGGCAGCAGCTAGCGGATTTCTTCCGTAAGTAACGTAGCGCGGACTACAACCGAAGGTCAGCGAAGCTAAAGTCCGCGCTACAATTGGTCGCGCTAGCTTTGCGCTTGTTATTCTCATTTGTTCGCCTTACATCCAAGGCCGTTTTCCCCGAATGTTCAACCTCACGCCCACCGTTCGCAACCTGCTTATCGCGAATGTGCTGTTTCTCGTCGCCCAGAACAGCCTGCTGCCGCTGCTCACCCAGGTGGGCAGCCTGTATCCGATTGGTTCGCCGTACTTCTTTCCGTGGCAGTTTTTTACCTACATGTTCCTGCACGCCGGCTGGGGGCATTTAATTTCCAATATGTTTGGCCTGATTTCCTTCGGGCCGCTGCTGGAGCAGCGCTGGGGAGCCACGCGCTTTCTCACCTTCTGGCTGATTTGCGGGGTGGGGGCAGGCCTGCTCTACGAAGGCGTGCGCGGCTACGAGCAGCACAAAATGGAGCTGTCGCGCCAGGAGTTTCACCGCAACCCGACGGGAGCCGAGTTCGACCAGTTTTTCCGTACTTATTTCCCCGATGCCACCGGCTACGAAACCCTGGCCGGGGCCATGGAGCGCAACCCGCAGAACCAGGAGTACATCAGCTCGGCCACCCAGGCCGTGGATGGGGCGGTGGCTGATACGATGAACTCGCGCAACAGCGGCATGCTGGGGGCCTCGGGGGCATTGTTCGGGCTGCTGTTTGCCTTCGCCTACCTCTTTCCAAACACCGAGCTGATGCTGCTCTTTTTTCCGTTCCCCATCAAGGCCAAGTACTTCGTATTCCTCTACGCGGTGTACGAGCTGTATAATGGCGTGCACCGCACGCCCGGCGACAACGTGGCCCACTTCGCTCACCTCGGCGGCCTGCTCATCGGCTTCTTCGTGGTGAAATACTGGGAAGGCCGCCGCGAGCGGTTCTACTAACGCGCGGGACTGTGGCCTGCACCGGCTTCGAAAACCCAGCCGCACGTACTGAGAACTAGGAGCCGTCGGCGGCAACCGCTGCCAGCACCTTGGTTGAGCACGGGCAGCTCCCGGCCCGGCGTTCCTCCGGCTACCCTCACTGCACCCCGAAAACCTGCTTGCTGCTCAGCGAGTGAATGACGTGCGTGACCACGCCCCACACCACCAGCCCGGCTTCCGGGTTCACAGGTAGCGGGGCGTAGCCCGGGTTCTCGGCCACGAGCCAGGGCTGGCCGGCCCGCAGCTGTAGCCGCTTGATGGTATGCTCGCCTTCGACCACGGCCACCACGATGCTGCCGTGGCCCGGCCGCAGGGCGCGGTCGACGGCCACGAGGTCGCCGGGATGGATGCCGGCCCCTATCATGGAGTCGCCGCTGACGCGGGCCAGAAACGTGGAGGCCGGGTTGCGAAACAAAAAGCGCGTGAGGTCGAGCGGCGGGTCGAGGTGGTCGTCGGCCGGGGAGGGGAAGCCAGCCGGAATCGGGCAACCGAACAACGGCACCTCGTGGGGACTTAGGTAGGCGGTCGAAATAAAATCGTGGAGGGATGCAAGCATAAGGCAACCCGCGCGTCTATGGGATAGCAACGGGACTGCTATTTGCTAAATAAGTTAGCTATTTGTTTCTTTTCCCTGCTGCCAATCCGCTGGCGCGCTGTCGTCGTACATCCACTCAGGCAACCAATAATTGCGCTTGATTTATTGGCCAAGGCGCATTCAGAAGCTTCGAGCGCGCAAAAATATTTCTACCAAAAATTTTAGTTTTACTAAACAAACGGTATCTTTGGGCATGTCAAACGTCAAGCTTCCTACGCCGCTGCCCTTGCAGCAATTTGCCCGTTGCGTGAACGACGCGCAACGCCCGGCCGACTACGTTGGCGATTGGCCGCAGGCCGGCCGGGTGTACCCCGTGCGCATTCTGCCGCACGTGCGCACCGGCCAACCGCAGGTACACGTGCTCGGCTTCTATGCCGAGCGGCCCTACGGGGCCTTCGCCGCCCATCGCTTCGAGCGCGTGGCTGATGTGTGGCTCAATTAAGGCCCACAAGTTCCGGCCCGATGGTTTCACCCTTCATAGCCCCGTTGGCGTAGCAGCCGGCGGGGCCGGTTTTTTTGGGTTGGTGAGACTGTCATCCTGAACGCAGGGCAGGTAGTCCTATCCCTTATCGCCCGTAGACGTGAAAAATGCCCTTATCCGTCGGGGTCCAGAGGCAGGCGCGCTGGCCGGCGGCTTTCAGGGCATTATTTGTCCAGGTGTTGCAGGTATAGAGGAAGCTGTAGACGCGGGGCGCCTCGTAGAAGGCATCGTTGGGGCCGTAGGTGTGGCCGGGAATGTGCTCGAAGCCGCCGGCCGCATCGCGGCGGAAGCTGCTGCGGATGTAGTCGACCAAGCGGGCGTATTCGGCACGGCTCAGGTGCAGGGCAATGGTCTGCGGGCCGGGCGTCAGTTGGCGGAAGTAGGTGGTGTGCATGGCCGCCGTGCCCAGCCAGAAAGCCGCCACGAAGGCCGTGCTGAACTTGAGGTCGGCCCAGGTGGGCGTGTCGAGGTAGAAGCCCTTGTCGCCCCAGCCGAAGCCCACGTAGGGCAGGCTGCTGTCCTGCGAGGGCAGGTTGGCGTAGGGTAGCAGTGGTCGCCAGTCGTACTCGGGGCATACCACGGGCAGCACGATGTCGGTGTGCACGCCGTTGGTGTGCAGGTACACGGTTACGTCGGCCGAGGCGTTGGGGTCGGCTTTGGCGACGGGAATTTTGGGAATGAGCCAAGCGGCCAGCACCCAGAGAATAAGGAAAATAAAAAAGCCAACGAGGAAATAACCGCCGAAGCGGGCCAGTTTTTGAAGCAGTGAGAGCATCGGTCGGGGTTGAATTTGCGGCCTGTACGCAAAGAACGCCCCAACCGCCGAACCTGGCCCCGCCTCTACCTTTGCCCACCTACCGCGGCCTGGTCCGCTCTTCACTTTTCCGCAACGGCATCTGCCTGCTGGCCCGCGCCGGCTTCCCCGCCGCCATCATGGACGATGTCCGGGTCCTGAGCCGGCTGCTGGACGAAGTCAGCACTTAGCGGCAAAGGCCAAAACGGCATCAGCGGCGGCTTTTAGCAAAAACGTTTGCCCGGCTGCGGGTGCAAGCGCCGCCCGGCCGTACTTTTGCGGCCGTAATCTCCCAACCCCAACCTCTCTCTCTATGAAAGTTACCGTAGTCGGAGCCGGCAACGTGGGCGCAACCTGCGCCGACGTGCTCGCCACCCGTGAAATCGCCAACGAAATCGTGCTCGTTGACATCAAGGAAGGCATCGCCGAAGGCAAAGCCCTCGACATCTGGCAGAAAGCCCCGATTATCGGCTACGACTCGCGCACCGTGGGCGTGACCAACGACTACGCTCGCACGGCAGGTTCGGAGGTGGTCGTGATTACTTCGGGCCTACCCCGCAAGCCCGGCATGAGCCGCGACGACCTG
>JANXMN010000536.1 GCA_025354605.1 Hymenobacter sp.
ACGCTGAGCAACTCATAACTCATAACTCATAACTCATAATTGATTCTCGAGGCCGACGCGATACTTAAGCAGCTGCAGCAGCGGCAGTTTCAGCCCGTCTATTTTTTGCAGGGCGAGGAGCCGTTCTACATCGACGCGGTGGCCGAGCTGATTGAGAAAACGGCGCTGGCCGAGCACGAGCGCAGCTTCAATCAGATGGTCGTGTATGGCAAGGATGTGGACGTGGCCGCCATTCTGGGCCAGGCCAAGCGGTTTCCGATGATGGCTGAGCGTAGCGTCGTCATGGTGAAAGAGGCTCAGGCCGTGGCCGACCTAGAGCAGGAGCGGAGCTGGGCCTTCCTGGAAGCCTACCTGAAGAACCCGCTGCTCAGTACCGTGCTGGTGTTCTGCTACAAGCACAAGACGCTGGACTCGCGCAAGAAGCTGGGCAAGCTGCTGAGCGGCAAAGACTCGCCGGCCGTGATGATGACCAGCAAGAAGCTTTACGACAACCAGGTACCCCAGTGGCTGACGGCCAACGTGCGCAACCGCGGCCTGCAGATTACTGGGCAGGCCACCGCCATGCTGGCCGAGTACATCGGGGCCGACCTGGGGCGCCTGGCCAACGAAGTTGATAAGCTGGCCCTGAACCTGAAGCCCGGCCAGCCCATCGACGAGGAGCTGGTGCAGCGAATGGTGGGCATCAGCAAGGATTACAACATTTTCGAGCTGCAAAAGGCCCTAGTGCAGCGCGACGTGCTGAAGGCCAACCGCATTCTGGGCTACTTCGCCGCCAACCCTAAGGCTAACCCGCTTATTCCAAATCTGACGCTGCTATTCAACTTTTTCAGTAAGCTGCTGGTGCTGCATCAGGCCGGCCCCAACCCGCCCGATGGCGTGTTCAAAAGCCTGGGCATAATGAATAGCTTCGCCCAGAAAGAATATCAGCAGGCCCAGCGGGTGTTTCCGCCCGAGCGCGTGGTGGGGCTTATTCACAGCATTAGAAGAGCCGACGCGCAGAGCAAGGGCATCGAAAGCGGCTCGATGGATGAGGCGGAGATTTTGCGGGAGCTGGTGTGGCTGATTCTGCACAACGTGCCGGCGGGGGTGCTGGGATAGGAGGAAGAACACGCCGATTTTGCTGGTGATGGGTAATATCGTGCTCCCTAATTCCCTTGCTCTCATGCGCGCCCACATTCATTACCACCACGGCATCCCGCAAAGCGTCAATAATTACCTGGCAATGGACGGCTTCCAGCAGATGGGCTGGGAAATTGTGCCATATACCGACGAAGCCCCCGTGCGCGACCACGCCCTGGATGAAGTAGTTGTGGGGCACATTGCCGCCGTACGGGCCGGCCTGCGCAGTTTAGGGCTACCGGTACCCGCTGAATTGGGCTATCCGACGGTGCTGCTGCCGTTTCTGGGGCGGCGCTTGTGGCAAAGCACCATCAACGCGGTTGCGGCCGATGCCCGCCAGTGGCCGGTTTTCGTCAAGCCTATGCACGATGCCAAGAAATTTACGGGTGTGCTGGTGCGGAATCCGCGTGACTTGATGGGCTGCGGCGACCAATACCAGGACACGCCAGTCTGGTGCGCCGAACCCCTGCAGTTTGTGGCCGAATGGCGCTGTTTCGTGCGCTACGGCCAGATTCTGGATGCCCGCCCCTACAAAGGCGACTGGCGCGCGCACTTCGACCCGGTTGTGGTAGAGGCCGCCCTGCAGGCCTACCTGCCCGAAGCGCCGGCCGCTTTTTCGCTGGACGTGGGGGTGACGGCCGCTGGTAAAACCGTGGTAGTGGAGGTGAACGACGGGCATTCGCTGGGCGCTTATGGGCTGATGCCCCTGGCTTACGCCAAGTTCCTGTCGGCGCGCTGGGCCGAGATGACGGGTAGCGAAGACTACTGCAATTTTTAAGAAAGCGAGCCGGCAGCGCGACTTGACTTTAGGGGTGGGCAGGCCGTAACGGCGGCGGCTGTCGAGCCGTAAAAGCCAGCATTCACCTAAAGCTGATTTCAACCATGAGCGACAACCAACTGAGCGGCACCCTCGGCGGCCTTATTGGCGGCCTGTTTGGTAGCCGAACCAACGAAGATGGAACCCGAACCGGCAATTCGTCGTCGGGCAAAATGCTGGGCGGAGCCCTGCTGGCAGCCGGCGCGGCTTACCTGTACAAGCGGTACAAAGACGGCCGGTTAACCATACCCGGTAAGGCGGCCAATCAGTAGAAATACACTGGCCCAGTCCCGTTACCAATGATAAAAAGGTCCCGTTGGCGAAGGCTAACGGGACTTTTTTGCTGCTTGCATTCGGCGTAACAAACTTTAACCTCACCCGCCGCAATGGCTTTCAGTCGCTGCCGGGCCGGGCAATGAAACCCTTGTTTCCGCGTTGTCGGGGGCAACCTACGGCCGTTTATCGCTACTTTTGGCCGATTCCCGGGCCGTGCGCGGCCTCCCACGCAAGGATTTTACATGAAGCTATTTCCCCGGCTGGCACTGGCCGCCGCCCTGAGCGTGGCCGCCCCCGTGGCCGCTCTGGCCCAGCAAACCCAGGTGTTTGCTTCCGATGAACGGCATTTTCAGGAAGGACTAGAGCTGTTCGACCGTGGGCAGTACGGTGCGGCCCAGGAGGCCTTTCGGCAGTACCTGGCCATTGAGCCGGTGCACACCAGCATGGCGGGCCCCGCCGCCTCCGACCGCACCGCCGATGCCGAGTATTACTACGCCGTCAGCGGCCTTTACCTTTCGCACCCCGACGCCGAGGGGCTGATTCTGGATTTCGCGGCCCATCACCCGGCCCACCCGCGTGCCGCCGTGGCCTATTTCGAGCTGGGCAAGTTCTATTTTGACCAGAAGAACTACGAAACGGCCATCCGCTACTTCCAGAAAGTAGCCCCCGACAACCTGAGCAACGACCAGCGGGCCGAGTCCGACTTCAAGCTGGCGTACAGCTACTTCGAGCAGAAGGATTACGAAAAGGCGCGGCTGCTTTTCGACCGTACCAAGAAGGACCAGAGCCAGTACAAGTACGCCAGCGCCTACTACGCCGGCTACCTGGCCTACCGCGCGGGCGACTACCCGGCGGCGCGCACCGATTTGGCCGTGGCCGAGCAAAACGATGCCTACCGGCCCGTGGTGCCGGCCATCATGACCCAGATTTACTACAAGGAAGGCAACTACGACGGCCTGATTGCCTATGCCGCCAAAGCCCTGCAGCAAACTCCGCCGCCCCAGAACGCCGACGAGATTCAGCTCCTGCTCGGCGATGCCTACTATCAAAAAGAGGAATATAAGCTGGCGGCCGACAACTTTGATAAGTACGCGGTGCTGCACAAGGGCCGTATCGAGCCGTCGCTGCAGTACAAGATTGGGTTTGCCAACTACAAGATGGGCGACTTCAAAGGGGCTATTGCCAGCCTGAAAAGCGTGGCCGGCCGCCGTGACTCGCTGGGCCAGAATGCAGCTTACCATCTGGGCCTGAGCTACCTGCAAAACAACCAGAAGCGCGAGGCCATCACCGCTTTCGAAGCTGCCCGCCAGAACACCCAGCAGCGCCCCGTGGCTGAAAACGCCACCCTGAAGCTAGGCCAGGTGCAGTACGAGCTGGGCAACCTGCCCGAAACCATCGCCGTGCTGCGCGATTTCCGCAAGCGCTTTCCGCGCTCGAAAAACCAGCCCACGGTCGACGACCTGCTGAGTGGCAGCTTTTTGTCGAGTACCGACTACGCCCAGGCGCTGGCTTACCTGGAAGGCCTCGACGACCGCGGCGACAAGCTGAACGCCACCTACCAGCGCGTGGCCTACGCCCAGGCGGCTACGCTCTACAACAACGCCGACTACGGCCAGGCCCTGCCACTGCTCGACAAGTCGCTGCAGTTCCCGGCCGACGACGGCCTGCGCGTGGCGGCCCAGGTGCTGCGGGGCGAGATTTTCAGCGTGGGCCAACAGTACCCCGATGCCATTACGGCCTACGGGGCCGCGGCCCGCTCGGCGCGGCAGGGCGGCGTGAGCCCCGAGGAGGCCGGCTATGAGCAGCAGGCCCGCTACGGCCTTGGCTACGCCTACTACAACACCAAACAGTATGAGCGCGCCCGGCCCCAGTTCCAAGCTTTCCTGAACGATGCCGATGCCAAGCCCACGGACCCGAACTATTACGATGCCACCTTGCGCTTGGCCGACACCTACTACATCGCCAAAACCTACCCGCAGGCGCTGACCCTGTATGAAAAAGTCATTCAGGCCAACGCCGCCGACAAGGACTACGCCTATTACCAGAAGGGCCGCACCCTCGGCCTGATGGGCCGGCGCGACGAAGCCGCCAGCACGCTCTCGGCCCTGCTCCAAACCAGCCCGAACTCGCGCTATGCCGAAGTGGCCGTGTACCAGCAGGCCCAGCTCTCGTTCGAGGCCGGCGACTACCAGCCGGCCGTGGCCAATTTCAGCAAACTGATTGCCAACCGGCCCAATAGCGCGCTGCTGCCCCAGGCCCTGCAAAAGCGCGGCGTGGCCTATGCCAACCTCGACCAGCAGGACAAGGCCGTGCTTGATTTTCAGCGCGTGCTAACGGAATATCCGCGCAGCGAAGCGGCCACGCAGTCTATCTACAGCCTGCAGGAAAGCCTCGCCGCGCTGGGCCGCACCGAAGAGTTCGATGCCGCTCTGGCCGCCTTCAAGCTGCAGAACCCCGACAGCAAGGCTACCGAAAGCGTGGAGTTTGAAGCCGCCAAGTCGCTTTACCTGGCTGAGAAATATAAACCTGCCATTCTGCGGCTGGAGTCTTACCTGAGCCAGTACCCGCAGTCGGCCCTGGGAGCCGATGCCCGCTTTTTCCTGGCCGACTCGTACCTGAAAAGCGGCGACCGGCAGCAGGGTCTCACCCGCCTGCGGGCCGTGGTGGAGGAGGGCAAAAGCCAGTTCCTGAACCGCGCCGTGGGCCGGCTGGCCGACCTTGAGTTTGAAAACAAAAGCTACCCTGCTGCCGCCAAGCTCTACGAGCGCCTGCGTGGGGCCAGCACCAACCGCCGCGAAGTAGCCAACGCCACCCTGGGCCAGATGCGCAGTCTGTTTGAAACTGCCGACTACGCCGGCACCCGCCGCGTGGCCGAAGACCTGCGCGCTCAGGCTGGGGCCACGGCCAACGCCACCAACGCCGCCATGCTCTACCTGGGCAAGGCCAGCCTGCGCACCGACCAGCTCGACCAGGCCGTAACCGAGCTGAAAGCCGCTGTGGCCGCCGCGCCCAGCGACGTGAACGGGGCCGAAGCCCAGTATTACTTCGCCGAAACCCTGTTCAAGCAGAAGAAAACGGAAGATGCCAAGGCCGCCGCGCTCCGGCTAAACGCCGATTTCAGCCGCTACCCGCTGTGGCTGGGCCGGGCTTTCCTGCTGATTGCCGAAATCTACGCTTCGGAAGGCGACAACTTCCAGGCGCGCGGCACGCTGAACTCGCTTATCGACAACAACTTCCCCGAACCGGAAGTGCTGGCCGCCGCCAAGGCCCGCCTGAAAACCCTCGGAGCCGACCAGCCGGAAGACGCGCCCGACCCAGCAACCACCAAATCGACCACGCCCAAAGCCCCAACCAAGGCTCCCGCCAAGGCGCCGGCAAAACCCCCTGTGAAAACGCCGCCCGCCCCGGCTAAGGGCAAGCCAACTTCCCCGCGCACCACTTTGCGCGGCAACCTGGCAGCTCCCGCCGACACCACCCAGCGCTAGCTGCTACCGGCGGGCGCGGCTGAAAAAGGCCGCCCGGGCCGTTCATCCATAAGAAAACCAATTGCTGATGAAGCGTTTGTTGATACTCAAAGCTGCCACCCATCGTCGGTATTCCGGTGGTTTCGCCGCCGGGCTGGCGCTGGCCGGTTGCCTGGCGCTGCCGGCGGCCGCCCAGGGACAGCCCACCAAGAAGAACACCGGCAAGATTGAAGAGGCCGAGATTGAGATTGTGAAGGAGCGGGTGAACCAGCTGCCCGAGGCCACCCGCAATTTCGAGAAAATCAAGCTGCCCGCGCCTGTACGGGTCGAACGAAAAGTCACCTACACCTACCCAGATTTCCGGCTGCCGCCGGATAGACTGACCCCGTCCGTGAAGGTGCTCACCATCCGGGCCGAGGAGCCAACTCCCCTGACCGGCAATTTCGTGAAAGCGGCCGCTGGCAACTACGGCACCTTTTACGGGCGCGGCTACTTCCACAGCACCCGCAACACCGACCATGCCTACGGCCTTGATGTCAAACACGTCAGCTCCATTAACGGGCCGGTCGACGGCAAGAACTCGCGCATGTCGGAGTCCAGCGCCCACCTCATGGGCGAATTGTACCGGGGCACCGGGGCGCTGGGGGCCACCCTCGATTTTGGCCACGAGCGCTACAACTTCTACGGCTACGAAAAGGCCGCCAATGGCAGTGTCTTTGCCACGCCCGAATCCGGCGGCATCAAGCAGACCTTCAACCGTTTCGCGGTCAAAGCCTACGCCCACAACCGCGACCCCGCACAGGTGCTCACCTACGATGCCGGCATCGGCTACCGCTACTGGGCCGATAGCTACGTCGCTTCCGAAAACGACGTGCGCCTGAACGCCAAAGTAGGCTACGCCCTGGGGGAAGCCAGCCGCATTACCGTGGCGGCCGATGCCTCCTTCATCACGGATAAGGACCAGGCGGCCCCCTCACTGGCCACGCAAAATCCTTCTTTGCTCACCCGGAGCCGGGTATTTGTGCAGGCCACGCCGGCCTACGAGTTTTCGAGAAACAACATTGCCATATCAGTGGGTGCCACGCTGGGTTATTCCGGCGACACGGCTACCAGCGTGAGTAAGGGCGTGTTGTACCCGGCTATCCGGCTGGGGTATACCATCGAGCCCGAGAAATTTATGGTATACGCCGGACTCGGCGGCGCTTTGCAGCGGGTAACGCGCTACGACCTGAGCACTGAAAACCCCTGGCTGAACCGCGGCCTGAACGTGGCTGACACCCATCGCGGCCCCACCCTGTATGCCGGCTTCACTTCCACGCCGGCCCGGGGGCTGGAGTTCAATGCCCGCGCCACTTACGCCCGCGACCGCAACCTGTACTTCTACCTCAACAACCCCCTCGACCCCACCCGCTTCGACCTCGTGTACGACCGCAACGCCACCGGCGTGCTCAATATTCACGGTGAGCTGCTCTACAATGCGGCCGAAAAATTCCGGCTCGGTACCCGGCTCGACTATAATAAGTACGCCTTGAAAAATCTGGACGAGCCGTTCCATCGTCCCGAGTTTCAGGGCTCGGTATTCGGCACGTACAACGTGTTCGATAAACTGCTGATTGGGGTGGAAGGCTATTTCTACTCGGCCAGCTACGGCATCAGCTATCGGGCGGCCACCACCCCGGGCGGCGTCCGGACGGCCGATTTTTACCGCGCCACCGACCCGGTTATCGACCTGAACCTGCGCGCAGACTATCGCATTACGCCAAAAATATCCATCTTTGTAATGGGTAACAACCTCGTCAACCGGCAGTATCAGCGCTTCTACGGCTATCCCGTAAAGGGCATCAACGCGTTGGGCGGGGCTACCTACACGTTCTAAGTTTTGGGACTTAGGTACTTGGAGTTTTGAGGCCGTGGCTTTCAACTGCCCGCTCTCAACTAACCAAGTCGCCAAGACCCCAAGTACCCGAGTCCCCCATATGCAACTTGCCGACCACATTCGCCCTTTGCTCCGTGACCACGATTGCGTGATTATTCCGGATTTTGGGGGCCTTGTGGCCGATATCTCGCCCGCCCGCGCCCAGCCCGGCCGCCAGTCTCTGAGCCCGCCCACCAAGCTGATAGCCTTCAACCAGGCTCTTACTCGTAACGATGGCCTGCTCGTGGATGCCCTGAGCCAGTACTTGGGCCTGCCCATCGCCGAAGCCCGCGAGCAAGTACGCGCCGCAGTAGCTGGGTTGCACCAGGAACTTGCCGACAACAACCGCACCGAGCTGCCGGGTATCGGCATTTTCCGCCGGGCCGCCGGCCGGGGGCTGGCTTTTGAATACACGGGTACCGATAACCTGCTGGCTGCCTCCTTCGGCTTGCCGGAGTTGGCTGCGCGCCCGGTTCGTGTAGCCGACAGCCGCGCCAAACTGCCGCAGCCGCTGTTGCGCAGCGCCACGGCCCGCCGTTTCCGGCTGGGCCGGTTCGTGCCGGCCGGCGTTATTGCCGTGGCCTTAAGCCTGCTGCTATTAGTCAACTACCAAGTAGCGCTGAAAGCCGGCTACCTGCCAACAGCCCTGAAAACCAGCCTGCCAACGTGGGATTGGGCAACGCGCCCGGCAACCCCGGCCCCGGCCAACGAGCCGCAGCAGGCTGCCCTGGGCCAGCACGATTTCGGCCGCCCGGTCTCCGATGCGACCGAGGGCCTCACGCCGATTGCCGAGTCGTCGCTGGCGGTTCCGGAAGTCGATGCGCCCGCGCAGGAGGACTTCCGGGACACTGCCAAAAAGAAAATGCCCATTGTGCGCTCCGATGCCACGCCCACGCCGTCGGCTGCTGGCTCTACCGTCGCGGTAGCTTGGGCAGACGAGGTTGCTGAAGTAGCCGAGCCGGCTGCCGTGGCCAGCGTCGTCCGGGCCGTGCCTGCCAAAACGCTGGCTGCAAAGGCTCCGCGCAAAGCGGCCGCCTCTAGCGGTGTTACAATTAAAATGGCCACCGGCCGTTTCTACGTGGTAGCTGGCGCTTATAGCTCCCTGGCCTGTGCCGAGGAAGGTCGCCGCAACCTGCTTCGTTCCGGCCACCCGGCGCGCATCATTCTGCCGCACTATGGTACCCGCTACTTCCGCCTCACGGCCGGCGACTTTGCCGGCCAGGCCGCTGCCCAGCGCGAAGCCCAGCGCCTGCGTCAGACCACGCATGCCGACTATGTTACGTTGAAATATTAATCGCCCGCATGTCCGTATTCCTCTTGCAAGTGGCGCCCGCTGCTGCTGATACTGTTGCCAATGCCGCTGCCGCCGCACCAATCATGTCAACCGATGTTCCGGTAATCGACCTGCTGATGCGCGGCGGCTGGATAATGATTCCGCTGGTGATTCTTTCAATAGTATCGCTCTACATCATGCTGGAGCGCTACCTCACCATCCGCAAAGCCGCCGGCGACCCGGATGCTTTCATGGCCAACATTCGCGCCCTGATGGTG
>JANXMN010000540.1 GCA_025354605.1 Hymenobacter sp.
CGCGCCCTCGGCCGCCGGCACCATCAGCGACCCCGACTACCCCGAGCGGGCCGGGTCCTACTACATCGACAGCGTGAGCAAAACCTTCGGGGTGAATGGCAGCCGGCGCAAACTCAAACTGGGCCCGAAAGCATGAGCACCGTCCGCGAAGAAATTCAGCGCCTGATACGCGAACAGGTACCCACCCAGGCCCTGCTCGGCACCGTGCTGTCGGTGGACCGGGCCAAGGGCGTGTGCGACGTGCAGCCGGCCGAAGCCGGCGCGCCCGCACTCCTCGATGTGGCGCTGCGGGCCGTGGAGGGGATGGGCGGCTTCGTGCTGTGGCCCAAACGCGGCTCCTTCGTCGTGGTGGCCCTCGTCGACAACGACCCCAACCACTGCTACGTGGCCCTGGTGTCGGAGGTGGAGCAGTTCACGCTGAGCACTGCCACCGATAGCGCCGGCAAGCTGCTGGCCGACCTGTTCACGACCCTGGGCCAGCTCACCGTCACCACGGGCACCGGGCCCAGCGGCCCCCCGATTAACCTGCCGGCTTTCCAGGCGCTGGCCCAGCGCGCTGCCACCTTTTTTACTTCCTGAGCATGCTCGATACCGCAACCGCTGAAACCCAGGTGCTGGCCCTGCTCGACGAGATGGCCACCCGCACCGACAACCCCGCCCAGGCCCGGCGTGATTTTGCCCGCGCGCTCGTCGCGGCCGTGGCGGGGCTCATCCGCACCGGCACCGTGACGGGCACGGTCACCACCGCCGGCAGCGCCACCGCCCAAACCGGCTCCATCACCACCAGCCGCATCCAGTAATGAACGCCACCGATATCCTGCTCGATGCCGATTACGACCTGGCCTTCACCAGCGCCGGCGACCTGGCCGTGGGCGAAAGCGACGGCCAGCACCTGAGCCTGCTGCTGCTGACCAATCCCGGCGAGTGGCGCGCCGACCCGCTGGTGGGCGTGGGCCTGCGCCAGTACCAAAGCGGCCCGCTCGGGCCCGCCGAGACAGCGGCCCTGCAGCGCGTGGTGGCCGTGCAGCTGGAGCGCGACGGCTACCAGGTGCTCGAAAACGACCTCTCTAACCTGGCGGCCGCCCGCCTCAACGCCGTGCGCCCATGAGCCAGGCCCTTATCACCGCCGGCCAGTCACTCGTCGACGTGGCCATTCAAGAGCTGGGCAGCGTTGGCGCCGCCTTCGACCTGGCCGACGCGGCCGGCCTGGCCATCACCGACGTGCTCACGCCGGGTCAGGTGCTGGAGGTGCCTGCTTCCGCGCTGGCCCGGCCGGAGCTGGTGAGCTACTTCCGGAACCGTGGCCAGCGCATCAATACCGGGGACGAGGCGGCGCCCGCGCCCGCCGCGCCTGCTGGCCGCTACTTCTCTTCTTCGTTTTTCAACCCTGACTACTTCGCTTAATTCATGGGACAATTAGCCCTTGCGATTCACGACGAGGCCGCTGCCCGCATTCCGGCCGCGCCCGTCACCGACCCCGCCGACCTGCTCACCGGCCCGCAGCTGCTGGGTGTGTTCGCCCAGGTGGAAGCTGCGGTTGCCGCGCTGGAGTTGCTCAGCCGGGGGGCGCGCATCGTGCGCGTGGCCGGCGTGCCCGACAACGCCGCCGATGGGGAAGATGGGGACTTGGGCCTGAATTCGCTCACTACCGACCTCTACGCCAAAGATGCCGGGGCCTGGGAGTTCCTGTTCCGGCTCAAAGGCGACAAGGGCGATACCGGCCAGGGCGCGGCGGGCCTGAGCGCCTACCAGCTGGCCCAGCAGCAGGGCTTCAGCGGCAGCCTCGACCAATGGCTGGCCAGCCTCGGCCGGGCCGGTGCCGCTGGCCAGAGTGCGTACCAGGTGGCCGTGGCGGCTGGCTTCGTGGGCAACACCGCCGCCTGGCTGGCCTCGCTCAAAGGAGCACCGGGTGACCCCGGGGCGGCGGGCGGCAGCGTGTTCCACGAGTCTTTCGCACCGGATGCGGGGTACGTGGGCAAGGCCGGCGATACCTATTACTACCACAGCAGCGCCAGTACCTACGCCATTTACGACCACCTGGCGCTGGGGGACGCGGGCGGCAATCCCTGGCGGCAGCGCTTCACCACGCCCGAGCAGACAACCGGCGCGGGCGGCGTCGGTGTGACGGCACAGGCAGTGGCGGACGTCTTGCGCGCCACCGCCTCCGTGAGCTTCGCCGTGGTCGGGGGCAAGCTGGAGCTAACGGCCGTCGGCGTGGGCAGTGGCGGGGGCGGCGCTGCCCTACCCAGCCAGACCGGGCAGGCAGGCAAATTCCTGCAAACCGATGGGTCCGCCACCAGTTGGCAGATGGTGCCCGCCGGCTACACCGACAATCAGGCCAAAGCCGCCGCCGGCAGCATGGCCATGCAGTCGACCACCATTGCCCCGGTTTTTAACCTGGCCGCCCTGACGTTGCAGTATGGCGTGCGCCCGGCCTCGTTGGATGCCAGCCATTTCTCCCCGCTGTTTGTGTCGGACGGCGTGTTTTCAGCGGCCAACAAAACCAAGCTCGAAACGGCGGGCAACTGGAGCGGGGTCAACTGGAATGGTATCGGCAGCCAGGAGCTGACCGGCTCCCGCAAGTTTGATACCCACGTCGATAATACCTACTTCTACATCAATATCGCGCCCGACAACCCCATCCGGTTGGCGCGGGCTTAACCCCTTGCTGCCATGAGCCAGATTCTAAGCGCCGCCGGCCAATACCTGGTGGGCAACGCCGACCGGGGCCGCGCCGCCCTCTTCGATGGCACGCAGGCCATCCTCTACCACGAAACGCCCCAAGCGGCGTACCAGCCGGTGATTGACACGGGCCGCATCACGCTGGAAGGCTGGTTTTTCCCGTCCCGCATCGGCCCCGGCTACACCGTGCGCCAGGACTTGTGGAACACCACGGCCGGCAACGGCTTCAGCTGCTACTTCTGGCTGGCCGAGTACGCCAACTGGAAGCCGGAGTTTTTTTGGGGCGGCCCCCAGGGGCAGCAGTACATCAGCGGCACTCCGGTTACACCGCGCCGCTGGGTACACCTGGCCGCCACCTACGACCGCGACGCCGGCCCCGACAACTTGCGCCTTTACCAGGACGCCCAACTCACGGGCACGGCCACGGCGGTGGGCGACCTGCCCTTCCTGACGAGCAACGGCATCATCAACCCGGCTGGCCGCTGCACCCTGGGCGGGCTGTCGGGAGACGGTGCCCGCCGCTTCGGCGGGCAGGTGGATGAGTTTCGCATTTGGAGCGTGGCCCGCACCGCGCAGCAAATTCAAGACAGCATGGGCCAAAGCATCTATTTCAACAACCTGGGGGACCGCACCGGCCTGGGGTTCGCGCTCGGGTGCGAAACCATTCGGCCAACGCCGCCGGCCACCTACAGCGCCCACTCCCCGAGCGCCATGGAGGACAGCAGTGGCTTCGGCGGCCACGCGTTTACGGACCTGAATTCCGAATTGCCCGCCCGCATTGGCTCCCTGGCCCCGTTGCCCTTCAAAGTATTGGGCCTCATTTCCGTTTAATCCCTGTCCGCTATGGCCCGCACGACCCTAGAAATTGACGCTGAATTAGCCGCCGCACAAGCCGGCTACCCCGAGTTGGCCGCGCTCACCAGCCCCAGCGCGACGGCCCTGCACCGCCTGTGGCGCTTCGTCGTGGCCACCTGTGCCCAGATGCTCGAAATCCTTTGGGACCGGCACCGGGTAGACGTGGATGCCATCGTGGCCCGCGCCGCCGTGGGTACGCCCGGCTGGTATGCCGACCGGGCCAAGGAGTGGCAAAAGGACGATGGCACCCTGGCCGTGCAGCCCAGCGGGGCCATCGGCTACGCGACCCTGAACCCGGCCGCCCGCATCATCACCCAGGCCACGGCCAAGGAAAATGCCCAAACCGGCAAGCTCTTTATCAAAGGGGCGAAGGCCGGAACCACAGCCGGCACCTTGGCCGCCCTGAGCAACGCGGAGCTGGTGGAGGTGCGGGGCTATTTCGACCGCATCCGCTTCGCCGGCACCCGGCTGGAAGTGGTGAGCCGTGACGCTGACCGGCTGCAGGTGAGCGGCATTGTGTACTACGACCCGCTGCTGGACCTAACCGCCGTGCAGGCCGCCGTCGGGACCGCCGCCCGGACCTACCTGGCCGCGCTCGACTTCGACGGGCAGGTGTACGTGAGCCGGTTCACGGACTACCTGCAGGCCGTGGCGGGCGTGCGCGACGTGGCCCCGCTGGCCCTGGCCGCCCGCGTGGGCACGGCCGCCCCGCTGGCCTTCGACCGCGTGTACGAGACGGCTGCTGGCTACATCGTGCTGGAGGATACCCCCGGCGCGGGCCTGCTCGACACCCTGCAATTCGTCCCCAATGGCCAATAACCCGATTCCAACCGGCCCGGCCATGGCCGTGCCCGTGCCCACCCGCTACCGGGTAGACTTCCGCCGCCTGGTGGTGCTGCTGCTGCCCGGCTTGCTGCGCCGCCCGCGCCAGACCGCTTTGCTACAGTGGCTCACCACGCCCGTGCGCAGCCTCTATGCCCGCTTCGTGGCCTACGAAGCCCAGGTGCGTCGCGAGCTGAGCTATAACAGCCAGGTGCTGCTGTTCGAAGCAGCGCTGAATGACCGCTTCGACCCGGCCGTGCGGCGCATCTACCTCACCAACTCCGACGTGGAGCTAAGCCCGGTGTACGTGAATTTCGTGGCCGAGCAGCAGCCCAACCCGGCGGCCTATTTCCGTTCGGAAGGCCAGGCCCCGGTGTACCTCTTCCGGTGGGTGGAGTTCAGCCAGCAGGCCGATTTCGTGGTACACGCCCCGGCGGTGCTGCGCACGCCCCAAACCATCAGCCAACTGAACGCCGCGATTCGCCGGCTGAAACTGGCCAACAAACAGTACCTCTTAGTCTTCTTTTGATATGAACAGCTTACAGCTCGACACCGGCGGCCGGCCGGTCGCCAACGATGATTTTCAAACACTCCAGGACCGCGATGCGCTGCTGGGCCTGCCGGCGCTGCTCAGCGGGCTCGCCCCGTGCGTGGTAAGCGGGTGCCGGCTCTCGCAGACCGGCAGCCAGTACAACGTCGGCGCGGGCATGGTCTGGGACGGCAGCCAGCTGCTCGATTTTTCCGGCCGCAGCAATGTGGCCCTGCCGATGATGTTCGCGCCCGGTGCGGTGGTCGTCGTCGATGAGCGGGCCTACCAGACGGGCGGCACGAAAACGGCCATCAAAGGCCAGCGCATGGACCTGATACCGGTGGTGGCGGGGGCCCCGAACCTGGTAATCGACACCTGGGGCGCACTCACATTTTGGCACCTGGTAAGGGCTGGTGCATACGACTTGGGCGATATAAAGCAGTCGGCCAACCTCAACACGGCCAATTATGACGCAACAGGGCTTGGCATGCCAGGTAGTGCTGCCTGGGGCTGGGCGGTGTGCAATGGGCAGAACACCACGGCCGACCTGCGGGGTATGTTTATTCTGAGTTACAATCCTGACCGGGGCAACGACGGGCACGGCAACAATCTTTCGATGAACGCGGTCGGCGAAGGCGGAGGCGAAGAAACGCACCCGCTGAGTTTGCTGGAAATGCCGTCCCACGCGCATACCGCCACTGTAGATGGACCTGGGAATGACCCTAGTGCCAATTATGCAGTATTTGGCGCGTTACAAAACGGAAAAGGTGGCAGCCAACGGCAACGAACTGCTTCCACTAACAGCACTGGCGGCGTAAATGGCAGCGCACAAGCTCATAACAACATGCCCCCATTCTACGTGCTTGCAATGCTGCAATGGGTTGGATACTAATGTGAGTTGCCACAATAAAAAAGCCCCACATGATGTAGGGCTTTTTTATTGTGGTGCTATTGATTATTCAATTACAAATCGCTTGCCCGCCGTAGTGCCGGCTTTGGTTGTTACGTTGAACACGTAGATGCCTGGGCGCAAGTCTTGTGCTCCCATCTCCAAACCCCCTACGTGGTCGTCTACTTTGTAGGAAGCTATCAGTTGACCGCTCAAGTTGTAAACGCGCAACGTCCCGTTTTCGCCCTGTGGTACCGCATAATGTAGCGTAATCAATTCATGAGCAGGGTTGGGTGAGGCCCCTACCACTTCGGCTGATTGGGCAGTTGCAGCCCGAAGCGCCAATTGCCCAGGCAAGGAATAAACCCGAGTATATTCTTTTACAGGACCATTTGGATTAGGATTTCCTTTATTCACAAGCATTTTAGCACCAACCGGCGTATTGTAAATAAAGGTGTCATAAGCCGAATCAAATACAGCTATTTGATTACCAGTTTCTGAGTAAACAATGCTTTTCAATGGCGTACCGTTGTTCGAATCATAATACTTAGCCAAGTATTCAATAGTAGCTGGATTGGTATCGAAAAGGGCATCGGAGATGTAGGAAATGCTGGCCTGGGAGCCACTAAGCAAAGGTGGAGTGAATTGCTTGTAGATGCTGTGGTTAAGATTATAGAGCGTTACTTGATTGGCAAGGCTACGCTTTAGCTGATATTTCACGTCGCCGTTTGATAGTTTAATCATTTGGCCGTTGCCTTGGTAGACGACCTCTGGCGTAATCTGGGCCTGTACGGTACCATAGGCCAGCACCATGCCAGCCATGAGTAGAAGCTTTTTCATTTTCGGAAGGGTTGGTAGTTAATGCCCGAAAGATAGTGCAGCAACTGAAACTCATGGCACTGGTTTGAAGCAAGTGTTTTACCAATGTTTTACCACCAAACGAAAAAAGCCCCTCCGCGCTATGCTGAGGGGCTTTCTGGTGGTCGTGTAAGGAGTCGAACCTTAAACCTTCTGATTCGTAGTCAGATGCTCTATCCAATTGAGCTACACAACCATTTTCCCGGTTGGGACTGCAAAGGTAAGATGGAAA
Organism: Hymenobacter sp.; assembly: GCA_025354605.1. Lineage (GTDB taxonomy): Bacteria > Bacteroidota > Bacteroidia > Cytophagales > Hymenobacteraceae > Hymenobacter. The sequence continues at coordinate 6,868 of JANXMN010000540.1, forward strand.
AAACCGGCTTTGCAAGCCCGGGGCGTAATTCCTTGCTGGAACTGGCCCTTGTCCGGGACAACTAATTCATTTTCAGGGAAGGATTTTTTACCCGGCTGGGGGCGTATTCTGGCGCAGCACGCGTTGCAGCGCCCGGTTGAAGACGTAGTAAAGGCCGAACAGCGAGGCCGCTACCAGGCCTACCAGCACCAGCTTGCTGAGAGTGCCCTCGTCGGGGTCGCGCAGCAGGGCCAACACATCAGACGCTTCGGTGCCCAGCCAGTAAAAAAACAGGCTGCGCGGCAGCATGCCCAGCACCGAGGCCAGCAGAAACCGCTGGCGCGGCACCCCCACGATAGCCAGCACAAACGTCATGAGCGCAAAGGGCAGCACCGGCGAAAGGCGCGTGAGCAAGATGAGCTGCCAGCTCTGGTTCTGCAGCTCGCCTAGCACGGCTTCGGCCTTGGGGAAGAGGTGCAGGAAGTGGCGCAGCTTGCCGTGGTCGAGGCGCAGGGCCAGCTCGTAGCCGATGGCGGCGGCCAGCGCGTAGGCCAGTACCATGCCCGCCAGCCCGGTCCAGCCAAAGTAGTAGCCCGTCACGATGGCCACGAACGTGGTGGGCGTGAGGGCGAAGGCCATCGTGAAGGCGATAAGCACGAAGTACAGCAGCACCTGCCCGGCGCTGAGGTGATGCAGCAGCTCTTGGTTCCGGTACAGCAGCCCCAGCAGCGTGGCTGAGCCCAGCAGCGGCACGGCCACCAACAGGAACATGGTGAGCAGGGTGGAGAAGTTTTGCTGGAACAGTTCGCGAAGGAATCTCATAGCTTGCTAAGGTAGGAGCCAGGTGCCAACTCGCCGGTAAGCCCGCTCCCCGCCGGGCTGGTACCGGCTTGGTGCCAGCGGCAGGCACTAACTCAGGATACTTTGGTGCCGACCCCGAAAAACCGCTTCACGGCGGCCCAAATGCCGGCCAGGGCCAGCATGCCCAGCTTCCAGAACTTGACGATGACGGCAAACAAGCCTATTTTGGCCAGGACCTTGCCGGCCACCAGCCCGCCGATGGTGTAGGCCGCCACTTCGTCGAGGCCGGGGTTAAAATCGGCGTAGCGCTGGCCCTGGGCGAAGGTGACGTTGGCCAGCAGGTTGGGAATGCTGGCTTTGATTTCGGCCAGCTGCGAAGGCTCGCCCACGGCATTCAGCACCAGCACGCCCCGGCGGCCCAGCAGCCGCACGTTGTAGTTGAGGGTGGTGTCGGGGCTGTTGCCGAAGCGAATGGCCTTGGCCCAATGCAGGGTATTTTTGGCCTTGTCGTAATAGGGGTTGGCGGCCCAGCCCAGCAAGTACACCGGGTCGTAGCCGGCGGCTTCGCGGTCCTTGTTTTCGGTCTGCGTGTCGGCCTGCATTTCCTCCAGCAGCTCATCGTACTTGATGTCTTCGGCATCGTCGTCTTTCACGTAGCCCATGGGGTCGTAGCGGATGACGTAGGCCCAGGCTTCGGCGCTGGCCGGGCTGCTCTTTTCGGGCAGCAGCATGCCCAGGCACTCGCTGTGCGGGTTGCCCCATAGCTTGGTGAGTACCCGCACGGCCTGAGTCGAGTCGAGGTAGCGAAAGCCGCGGGGTACGGTGAGCTCGGCCCCGCCACCGGGCAGCACCACATGGCCCTGCTGGTAGTGCAGCGTCTGGTCGACGGAGTCGATAAATGCCTGCCTGGCCATTTGCAGCAGCAGGGTCGAGTCGAGTATCAGCGTTTGCGTTTTTGGCTGGGCCCGGGGCCGGGGCTTGGCTAAAACGGCCCCGTTCAGCAGCAGGGCCATTATGAACAGTAGAAAATGCTTCATACAAAAGGGATGAATTTTGGAAGATAATTGAACGGGATAAAGTGAAATGGCGAATGTACTGAAGCGGACGCATTGTAGGCCGGCCGCTGATAGCCGCCGTAACTTGCTGCCCCGTTGCGCCGGGTGCCGGCCGCACCGGGCCTTCGGTTTTCCTCAATTCCCACCCTGGTTTCTATGAAATTCGCCACCAAAGCCATTCACGCCGGCGTGCACCCGGACCCCGCCACCGGGGCCATCATGACGCCCATCTATCAGACCTCGACCTACGTGCAGTCCTCGCCCGGCAAAAACATGGGCTTTGAGTACTCACGCACCCACAACCCCACCCGCTCGCAGCTGCAGGCCGCCGTGGCCGCCCTCGACAACGGCCAGCACGGCATCGCCTTCGCTTCGGGCATGGCTGCCATCGACTGCGTGATGAAGCTGCTCAAGCCCGGCGACGAAGTCATTTCCACCGATGACCTCTACGGTGGCAGCTACCGCCTCTTCACGAAAGTGTACGAGCCGTTTGGCATCAAATTCCACTTCGTGCCCATGCACGACATGACGGCCGTGCGCGCCGTGGTGAGCGAGAAAACCAAGCTCATCTGGGTGGAAACCCCCACCAACCCGCTGCTCAACATCATCGATATTGCCGCCGCCGCCGCCGTGGCAAAGGAAGCTGGCGCGCTGCTGGCTGTGGATAACACCTTCAGCACGCCCTACCTGCAAACCCCGATGGACCTCGGGGCCGACATCGTGATGTACTCGCTCACCAAGTACATGGCCGGCCACTCCGATACCGTGATGGGCGCGCTGGTGGTGAACGACGACGGGCTGCAC
>JANXMN010000546.1 GCA_025354605.1 Hymenobacter sp.
AGAAGTAGCAGCACGTCATGCTGAGCGTAGCCGAAGCATCTCTACCGCCGAAGTAATCATTTACTATTGCGGTAGAGATGCTTCGGCTACGCTCAGCATGACCGTTCTTGTAGGTTCAACGCCCCCCTAACACCACCCCTCCTGCCCCGCCCATGCCGCCCCGCCGCAAGCCCGCCGCCGCCCCGCGCAAGCCGTCCTACTTCCCCGACGAAAATATTGCCGAGCGCTGGAATGCCCGCCACCTGCTGGGCCACACCGAGTTCGACGAGTTTCGCTTTGTGAGCTGCGATTTCGGCGGGGCCGACTTGCGCAAGCTGCGCTTCACCGACTGCCTGTTCGAGCACTGCAATCTGAGCACGGCCCAGCTAGCTGGCACGGCCCTGCAGAACGTGGCCTTCGCCGACTGCAAGCTGCTGGGCCTGCAGTTCACGGCCTGCCGTGACATGCTGTTCGGCGTGCATTTCGACCAGTGCCAACTGCGCTACGCCTCGTTCGCGGGCCGCGTAATGCCGAATACCCGCTTCGTGGGCTGCCAGCTCGACGAGGCCGACCTGGCCGATGCCGACCTGAGCGGGGCCGTGTTCGACGACTGCCAGCTGGCCGGGGCCGTGTTCCAGAACACCCGGCTGGTGGGGGCCGACTTCCGCACCGCCACCGGCTTCGTCATCGACCCGGAGGGCAACACGATTACGGGCGCGCACTTCACGCTGGCGGGCCTGCTAGGCGTAGTGTCCCGGTATCAGCTGGTGGTGGAGTAGGGCAGGGGCTAAGGTTGGGGCCGCCCGAAGCGGGCAGATTCGCGCCCCGGTGTAGATTGCGAATGAATTCCCCCCCGGCTGAAAGCGGCCGCCCCGTGCGCGGGCGGCCTACCCTCTTCTTCGGCTACCCGTCTGGCCCTGCCCCCGGCTGCCGCGCGCGGCCGGCCCGGGAATTTGTTCACTTCGCCAACCACCTCCGATGGCTAACCGCCGCGCTTCCATTACCGACCTGGCCCGCACGCTGGGCCTGTCGCCGTCCACGATTTCGCGGGCCCTCAGCGACCACGACGACGTGAGCGAAGCCACCAAGGCCCGCGTGCGCCAACTGGCCGAGGAGTTGCACTACCAGCCCAACCAGCTGGCCGCTGGCTTGCGCAAGGGCCGCAGCAACACGCTGGGGGTGCTGGTGCCCCACATCACGGGCCACTTCTTTCCGCTGGTGGTGCACGGCATCGCCACCGAGGCTGCCAAGCTGGGCTTCAACGTGATGATTTGCCAGTCGAACGAGGACGCCAAGCAGGAGCAGAAGAACATCGACCTGCTGATGAACTCGCAGGTGGAGGGCATCCTCGTGTCGCTGGCCAACACCACCCAGAGCTTCGGCCACTTCGAAGCCGTGCGCCAGCAGAATATTCCGCTGGTGTTCTTCGACCGTCAGGTGGAGGACTTCGAGGGCAGCAACGTGAGCGCCGTGGTGATTGACGACTACCAGGGGGCCTACCAGGTGGTGACGCACCTCATCGAGCAGGGCTGCATCCGCATTGCGCACTTCACCGGCCCGCTACACCTGAGCATCCACAAAAACCGCCACCAGGGCTACCTCGATGCCCTGGCCGCCCACGGCCTGCTGGCCGACCCCGACCTGACCCAGCACTGCGAGATGAGCCAGAAGGGCGGCCTGGCCGCCATGCGCCACCTGCTGCGCCTGCCCGCCGCCCAGCGCCCCGATGCCGTGTTCTCGAGCAACGACCTGGCGGCCGTGGGTGCCCTGCAGGCCGTGAAGGCCCACCGCCTGCGCTGTCCGCAGGATGTGGCCATCGTGGGCTTCAGCAACGAAGTATTTACCACCCTCACCGAGCCCATGCTCAGCAGCGTGGACCAGCGCTGCGAGCAGATGGGCAAAACGGCCGTGCAGCTGCTGCAAAAGATGCTGAAAAGCGGCCCCAACCGCGTAGGGCCGCCCAAGCCCATCGTGCTCAAGCCCAAGCTGCTGGTGCGCGAGTCGTCGCAGCGGCGGTAGCGCGGCCCGGTCCGGCGAACTGTTCGGACAGCGAAAGCACTGATTAACCGAGAAATAGTTGGGATTCGGCAAAGAATAAATTATATTCATAGGACCATTACTCACCTGCTGGTCCTGCTCATGCCTCTTGTTTCGCTGCTCACCTCCGCCACGCTCGACGTGCACCACGACCAAGCAAATAACTGGCTGTATCTGGACTGGAAAGGCCCGCAGAAACTGGTCGACGTGCAACGCGCCGGCCAGCTGCTGCTGGGTCTCATCGCCCAGACCGGCATCAGCAAGCTGCTCAACGACAGCACCCACGTGACCTACCTGCCCCTGAAAACGGTGAACTGGGTAGCCCAGGAGTTTCTGCCCGAGGTGGGCCGGGCCGGGGGCGAGTACATGGCCTGGGTATCCGGACGGCATCTGAGCTGCTACAACAACATTGGCCTGATAGTGCAGCCGCCCGGCCAGCACCCCCACGTGGTGGCGTTTGAGGATGTGGCCGGGGCCTGTGTCTGGCTCAACAACCTGGCCGATGCCCAATCATCCGAGCTGGTTCCGGAGCCATCCGCCAACAAAGCGCGGGCGGTACGGCAGCGCTACCGCCAGCCGGCCGTGCCCATCGGCAACCCGCTGATTGGCCGCGCCCCGTAGCGCGGCTGCGCCGCCCTTTAGCGCCGCCCTCAAACGGCCTGGTCGAAATCGAAGGCTGCCGCTTTCAGCAGGCTTTGCTGGGCCTGGCCGATGTCCTCGTTCACGGTGCTGTAGGCCAGGTTGAAAATCAGGACGCGGGGTGGGTATACGCAACGACTTCTGCACGCCGGCCCAGCGCCCGGCCTTGCAGCGCCCACACCAGCACGGCCACGGCCAGCCCGCCGTAGAGCAGCGCGACCAATCCCGTGCCCCACACGCTGAGCCGGCCGTACCAGGCCAGCAACGGCAGCACCTGCAAGGCATGCATCCCAATGAAGTGGGCCACGCGCAAGTCGCCGTGGCGGGTGCTCCAGCCCAGTACGGGCAGGCCGGGGCCGCCGTCGGGGCTGCCTACGGTGTGGGCCTGCCGCGACACCATCAGCCCGCCTTGCAGGGCGAAAACCACGAACAGCCCGATGCTCAGCCGGATGGCCCAGGCGTAGGCGGGCGGCAGGCCCGGCAGCGGCGTTTGGCCAAACACCAGCCCGATGTAGGCCGTCCACAAGGTCATCACCACGATGGCCACGCCCATGGCCACCGATAGCGCCGTGCCGAAAGCCGAGTCGACGTTGAAGTGCGAGCGTTGGCCTCGGGCGGCCTGCCCGGCAATGCAGAGCAGCTCGAAAGCCAGCGCGCCCACCACCACCCAGGTATAGGCCGCCACGGCCGGCCGCGGGCCGAGGTAGCCCAGGTACCAGCCCATCGTCCAGACGAACAGGGCAATGGAGGCGAAGAACTTGAACGGCTTCACCCAGGCATTGACGCCCATTACCTGCCTGCGGCTGAGCTGGGTGAGCAGCGCGCACCCCAGCGCCCCGGCCAGGCAAACCCAGCCGAAGTAGTAGAGCGGCGCATTGCGCAGCGCCAGCGTAGCCAGAAAATCACCTATCATTAGTTGAACGACTGCCGGAATTCCAGCGGTGAGCGGTTGGTTTTGGTCTTGAAAAGGCGGCTGAAGGACTGCGAATGCTCGAAGCCCAGCGCGTAGGCAATTTCACTCACCGACAGGCTGGTGGTGGAGAGCTGCACCTTGGCTTTTTCAATCAGCTTGTCGTGGATGTGCTGCTGGGTGCTTTGGCCGGTGAGCACCTTGAGCATGCCGCTCAGGTAGTTGGGCGACACGTGTAGCTTATCGGCCACGTACTGCACGGTGGGCAGGCCGGTTTTCAGGTGGGCCTCGCGGTCGAAATAGGCGGCCAGCACCGCTTCCAGCCGCTGGAGGAGCTGGTGGTTGGCTATTTTCCGGGTCAGGAACTGCCGGTGATAGAACCGCTCCGAGTAGGTGAGCAATACCTCCAGTTGGGCAATAATGACGTCCTGGCTGAACTGGTCCATATTGCCTTGGTATTCCTGCTCAATGTGCTGGATAACCGTGCTCACCTTCCGCTCTTCCTGCTCCGAGAGGTACAGGGCCTCGTTGGCGGCGTAGCGGAAGTACTCGTACTGCTTGATTTTATCGGCCAGCGGCGTGTGCCACAGGAAATCGGGGTGCAGCGCCAGCAGCCAGCCCGACTGGGTGCGCTCGCCCCCCTCGGCCAGCTCGATGCTGAACACCTGGTTGGGGGCAATAAAGGAGAGCACGCCTTCGTCAAAATCATAGGCCTGCTGCCCGTAGCGCACCTTGCCGGTAAACCCCCGCTTCAGCGAGATGAAGTAGAAATCGGCTACCATGCTCGTCGGCTCGTAGTCGGGCAGCGGCCCGATGCCTTCCAAGTTTATCACGCTGATGAGCGGGTGCGCGGGCCTCGGGAACTGCGCCAGCCGGCAATACTCCGTGATGGTTTTGAATCGATACGGCTGCTTGGTGGCCATGAGCTGCGAGGGATTACCCGTTGTTGTAAGCCGCCGCGAATTCCCAGGCGAAATCGGCCAGCTTCACCTTGCCCAGCACGGGCCGGTGGCGGTAGTAGTCTTCGTCGATGAGCCCGCTGTGCATGGCGGCGTTCATTTCCACGATGCCTTCGGCACGGGCTTTCGGAATCTTAAACATCTCCAGGCCGCTTTGCATTTGTTTGTCGCTCATCAGGGCCCATTTCAGGTATGGCTTGCCAATGGCCTGGCCCAGGGCGCTGGCAATTTGGTTGCAGGTCAGCTCGTCGCTGGCCACGTAGCGCACGCTGCGGCCCACCAGCGGCGTGGTCAGCTCTTCGGCGGCGGCGGCGGCAATATCGCGCGGCGATACCCAGGGCAATTTATCATCGGCCCCGTAGTTGGCGGCAATCACGCCCGTTTTTCCGGTCAGCATGGGCCACAGGCCCGAGTAGCGCAGGGTCAGGAAGCGGCCGAGCAGGCCCTGGCCTTTTATCATGTCGGTATAGCTGAACAAATTGGTGTAGAACCCGACGGGCCGCAGGTGGGTAATGGAAACGGGGGCCGACAGCTTCCGCAGAATGCCCTCGGCGAGGTGATGAAACGCCAGCACGCCGTTGCCCTGCGCCAGGTGCGCCCCCACGCTGCTCAAATGCACGACCCGCTGCACCCCCGATTGCCGGATGGCGTCGGCGTAGGCCGTGGCCAGCTTGCGGGCCTCGGTCATCACCTCAATAGTAGGGTCGAAGTAATCGAAGGGCGGCAGCATACAGTACACGGCATCGGCCCCGGCAAAGGTGGCGGCCAGAAACGGTACGTCTTCGATGGTGCCGATGGCGGCCGTCGCGCCCAGCGCCTCGATGGCCGCGCGCTTCCCGGCCTTGCTGCTGATGACGGTGACGGCGTGGCCTTGCCGCACCAGTTCCTGGGTGAGGGGCGCGCTGATATTGCCCAGCGAGCCGGTGACGATGAGTTTCATATTTCCGGTGGGGTTAGTTGAGGATACAAAGCTCCGCCCCGCCCCCCCGGGCCCTGTAGCGCAATCTCCCATTGTTGTAACCAAATCAACGATGTGGGCAGGACTCCCGATGGCGCGGGGCTTCGCCCCGTGCCATCCGCAGCCATCCGCAGATGCGAAAGCGCCATCCCGACCCCCGCCGCTCCCGGTGTGAGGGAGGCGGCCGTTGGCTTTTCTCAGAAGACATTTTTGTCTTGCGGCTCTATTCCGGGGCATCCCGGTATTAATAACATTGATTAATTTGCATGCTCCTATTTGCCGCATCGTTCACTTAGCAGTTTTCCACATGAAACGTCGCGCCTTTTTCGCCTTGCCGCTGGCCCTGCCGGCGGTGCCTTCCCTGGCCGCTTTGCTCACTGGTGAGGAACCGGCCGAAGGCCCGGCCACCGGCCTGCTGGTGGCCGCCGGCCAGGACCGGTTCGGCAAAAGCTTCGAGTACCTCGGGGCCCGCTTCGACCTGAAAGTATCGGGCCAGGACAGCAACGGGGCCCTGAGCATCTACGACACCACGCGCTTCGAGAAGACGGGCCCTTCCCTGCACACCCACACCAACCTCGACGAGTAGTTTTTCGTGACGGCGGGCACCTTCAAGTTTCAGGTCGGCACCGAAACGTTTCACCTCAAAGCCGGCGACTCCATGTTTGGCCCCCGCAACGTGCCCCACGCCTTCGTCAAAACCAGCGAGGAGCCCGGCCGGCTGGTCATCATGCACGCCCCGGCCGGTACCATGGAAGCCTACTTTGCCGAGGCCCGCCAGCTGCAAAACCCCACCCAGGCCGAGCGCGAAGCCCTGCTGCGCAAGCACAGCATGATTCCGGCCGGCCCGCGCCTCACGCCCGACTAAGGCCCGGCGGCCCCGATACAAGAGCCCGGTAGTACGGGCCTTGCCAAGCCCCTGCCCACGCGGCGGCTCTCGACTTCGGGGGCCGCCGCGTGTTGCTTTCCGGAATGGTTGGGCCGTCCCCAACCCTAACCCCGCCGCGACCGTGGGCAGCGGCGGCGCAGATGCTGCGCCGTAACCTGCAACATCCGGGTTCCTGATTTGGCCAGAGGCTTTCGCCTTATCTTTGATTTATACATCCTGACCCGCATGGCCAGCACGCTCTTTCAGGAATTCTATTCCCCCGTAACGCCCGGCTCCAGGCCCTTGCGCGAAACCGGGCAGTTCAAGGTGTTTGACATCGCCGATTTGATGGCCGACTTTGAAAACCGGCCGCCGATGGGCTTCGACCGCCGGCCATTCTACAAGATTAGCCTGGTGCACGGGCGAAGCCGGGTGGAGTACGCCGACCGGGCAGTGGACCTGGATGGGCGGGCGCTGTGGTTTGCCACCTCGCGGGTGCCCTACCGCTGGCACCCCCACAACGCCGACCAGCGCGGCTACCTCTGCCTGTTTACCGACGAGTTTCTGCTGCCGGTGAAGGGCGGCATTGCGCTGGAGGAGCTGCCAGTGTTCGGCCCGGCGGCCTGCCCGGTCCTGGAGCTGAGCGAGGGCGAGTATGCGGCCATCGCGGCCATTTTTGAGAAGATGCAGCGGGAAAGCGGCTCCGGCTATGCCTACAGCTACGAGCTGCTGCGCGCCTACCTGCTCGAACTGATATACTACGGCCAGAAGCTGCGGCCCGACCTGGTGCCCCTGCCGCACCCCACCGCCGCGGGCCGGCTAGCCACCCAGTTTGCCGAGCTGCTGGAACGGCAGTTTCCGCTGGCGGCCCCGCGGCAGCCACTGCCGCTGCGCACCGCCCGCGACTACGCCGATGCCCTGGCGGTGCACGTCAACCACCTCAACCGGGTGCTGAAAGAGGCCACCGGCCGCACCACCACTGCCCTGCTGGCGAGCCGCGTGGCCCAGGAAGCCCGGCAGCTGCTGAAACAATCGAGCTGGACCGTGGCCGAGATTGCCGACAGCCTGGGCTTTACCGATACGGCCCACTTCTGCCACTTCTTCAAGCGCCAGACGGGCGTGGCACCCGGTGATTTCCGGACCGCCACCGTGGTTTGATTTTTACAGCAGATGGTTTGCCTCGCGCAATGCGCATCCAGGCCCACGGCCGGACCTTTGCGCAGGAATTTTCCTTCAACGTAAAGCAGACCATTCTATGAAAGTCTTTGTAACCGGCGCCTCGGGCTTTGTGGGCGCGGCCGTGGTGCAGGAATTGCGGCAGGCCGGCCACCAGGTGCTCGGCCTGGCCCGCTCCGAAGCCTCGGCGCAGGCCCTGACTGCCGCCGGCGCCGAGGTGCTGCGCGGCGACCTCGGCGACCTCGACAGCCTGAAGCGCGGCGCCGCCGCCGCCGATGGCGTCATTCACCTCGCTTTCAACCACGACTTCTCGCAGTATCAGGCGGCCGCGGCTACCGACCAACACGCCATCGAGGCGCTGGGCAGCGTGCTGGCCGGCTCCGACCGGCCCCTGGTGGTGACGGCGGGCCTGGCGGGCTTTGAACCGGGCCGCCTGGCCACGGAGGACGACGTGCCCGCCGCGTTCGCGCGCTTGTCGGAGCGCACGGCGCTGGCCCTGGTGCCGCAGGGCGTGCGGGCGCTGGTGGTGCGGCTGGCCCCGTCGGTACACGACGCCGGCGACCACGGCTTCGTGCCCTACCTGATTGAGGTGGCGCGCCAAAAGGGCGAGGCGGCCTACATTGGTGAGGGGCTGAACCGCTGGCCGGCGGTGCACCGGCTCGATGCGGCCCGCTTGTTTCGGCTGGCGCTGGAAAACGGCCCGGCCGGTGCCCGCTACCACGGCGTGGGCGACGAAGGCATTGCCTTCCGCGACCTGGCGGCCGTTATCGGCCGCCACCTCCACGTGCCCGTGGTGTCGAAATCGACGGAGGAAGCCGCCGGGCATTTCGGCTGGATGGCCAGCTTCGCGGGCCTGGATATGGCGGCTTCGAGCACCCTCACCCAGCAGCGACTGGACTGGCACCCCATCCACCCCAGCCTGCTGGCCGACCTGGAGCAGGGCCACTACTTCGCTAAGTAAGCTGTTTGCGTTGGTGACAGGCCGTTAGCGTGCGCGGCAATTCTAGGTACGAGTGCTGCGCGAACAGCTTCGTGAGCTGCGGCAGAAACTGCCGGAACAGCGCCATTATGTCGAACCGATTCCCGGATAGTCTCTCCCGCCCGGCATTTCGATTGAAACAAAAGGCATTTTGGTTAAACGCCTGGCTTCGGTGGTGAGGACCTTTGTTATCATCAACTAACCGAACCTAATTTCCTGATGAAAGCAGTAAGAATTCACGCATTTGGGGGGCCGGAGGTCCTGCAACTGGAAGACGTAGCGCGGCCGGTGCCAGCGGCCGACGAAATCCTCATTAAAATGTATGCCAGCGGCGTAAACCCGGTCGACTGGGTGGTGCGGGAAGGCGGCAACGACGCGCTGCGGGCCTACCTGACGCTACCCATGACGCTGGGCTGGGATGCGGCCGGCGTGGTGGAAGAGGTGGGCAGCGCCGTCACCGGCTTCGGGAAAGGCGATGCCGTGTACGGCGAGCCCAACTTCCCCGGCGATGGCAGCTACGCCGAATACTGCGCGGCCAAAGCCAGCCAGTTTGCTCTGAAGCCAAAGAGCCTCAGCTTCACCGAGGCGGCCGGGGTGCCGCTGGCCGGCCTCACGGCCTGGACGGCCCTCTTCGAGCACGGCAAGGTGCAAGCCGGCCAGCGCGTCCTGATTCAGGGGGCCTCGGGTGGCGTGGGAGGTTTCGCCGTACAGTTTGCCAAGGCCAAAGGGGCCTACGTCATCGGCACCGCATCGGCGGGCAACCTGGACTACCTCCGGCAGCTGGGGGCCGATGAGGTGTTTGACTACCGGGGCCAGCCAGTGGAGGACTTGGTGCGCGACGTGAACGTGGTACTGGAAGCCTCGCCGGTGCGCGACAACGCGGCGCGGGTGAAAGCCGTGAGCACGCTGAAGCCCGGCGGCATTTTCGTCAGTGTCAACGTCGATTTTCCCTTTGATGAGACCGTGCAGGCGGCTCTCGCCGCAAAGCAGGCCACGGGCGAGCTGTCGAACAACCAGCCCCGGCAGGAGTGGCTCCAGGAAATGGCCCAGCTGATTGACGCGGGCCAGGTGAAGGTGGTCATCAGCAAGGTGTACCCAATGACGGAGGTGGCCGATGCCCACCGCGAAAGCCAGACCTGGCACGTACAAGGCAAGTTGGTGCTCCAAATCCGCCCCAACGACGAGCCGGCATGAGACGCTTCACCACGATAAGCGAGTTCCACGAGTTTGTGCAGCTGCCCCGGCCCCAGCATCCGCTCCTGAGTGTGGTGGACGTGGGCACCGTGCCGCACCGGTACGGCCCGGAACCGACAGTAATGGTGTTCGATTTCTACTGTATTTCCGTGAAGCGCATGAAGAATGTGCACATGCGGTACGGGCAGCATTCGTTCGATTTCAACGAAGGCATTATGTCCTTCATGGCGCCCAACCAGGTGTTCAGCATGGCCGATGCCGGCCATGGCGAGGAAGTGGAAAAATCGGGGTGGGTGATTTACATCCACCCCGATTTTCTGTGGAATACACCGCTGGCCAAAACCATCCAGCAGTACGATTTCTGGGATTACTCGCTCCGGGAGGGCCTGTTTTTATCGGCGAAGGAGGAGGCGGCCATGCTGAGTCTCATCGCCGCCATCCAGCAGGAATATGATTCTCCGATTGACCGGTTCAGCAAGCAGATTATCGGGTCCCACCTGGAAAGCCTGCTGCATTACGCCGACCGGTTTTACCAACGCCAGTTCATCACCCGCGAAAAGGCCAACCACGAGGTCCTCGAACGCCTCGAAACCCTGCTGCACGCGTATTTCGACCGCGACGATTTACTGGAAATCGGCCTGCCTACCGTGCACTACGTGGCCGAGCGCCTGCACCTATCGCCGAAGTACCTCAGCAACCTGCTCCGCGTCCTGACCGGGCAAAACACTCAGCAGCACATCCACGCCCGGCTGATTGCCAAAGCCAAGGAAAAGCTAACCACCACCACCCTGACCGTGAGTGAAATTGCCTACGGGCTGGGGTTCGAGCACCTGCAGTCGTTCAGCAAGCTGTTCAAGACCAAGACCAACCTGTCGCCGCTGGAATTCCGAGCGTCTTTCAATTGATAAAGCCGCTCAGATGGCGCGGGCCTGCGGCTCGTGCCGACTATTCGCAGGCCTCCGGCCTGCAAGCGTTGAACAATAGTAGCAGTTCTTCCCCAACCGGCGCGGACGCCTGCGGGCCAGAGG
>JANXMN010000575.1 GCA_025354605.1 Hymenobacter sp.
CAATACAAGGCCCAGAAGTAGAAATGCTGGAAGCGGTGCAGCGAGTGCTTGGGCTGGTCGGGCGTCATGCGCATCCAAGGCTGGATGTTGATATCGTCGTCGTGACCCTCGATGTTGGTGTAGGTGTGGTGGATGAGATTGTGCTTGGAATTCCACATGGACGGGCTACCACCAAGCACACCTAGCGTGTAGGCAGCCAGTCGGTTCACCCAAGCGAAACGTGAGAAGCTGCCGTGGGCACCGTCGTGCATTACATTGAAGCCAATGGCGGCAATATCGAGGCCCACCAGCGCGCACTCCAGTAACGCCCAACCGGTAGGTGGCGTGAAAAACACCAGATGAACGTAAAGCGCAATCAGAATACCGACCAACAGCACCGCCTTGAACAGGAGGCTGAAGTTGCCCGTCATTCGCTGCCCCGACTCTTCGAAGTATTGATTGATTCGGGTTTTAAGCTCGGTATGAAACGAGCGACTAGCAGCAAAACGGGGAAGGGCCATAGGCGGAGAGATGGGAATGGTGAGCGGTAAAGATACCCCTTTGCAACACCATTCATGCCAACATAGTTGGTCTAGGCCCGAAAGTTAATTCAGGTACGCGTGCCAGTTCTGGTCAATTGTGCCCGCCGACAGGCGCAGGAAGCCCGCCGGGGTGGGCTTTTTGGGCTGCTGCCGAATAGTTAGGCCGGCCTCACTGGGGGTGTGGTGGCCTTTGGCATGGTTGCAGCGGGCGCAGGCCGTAAGCAGGTTCGTCCAGCTCGATTCGCCGCCGCGCGAGCGGGGCAGCACGTGGTCGAGGGTCAGGTTTTTGGGCGAGCCGCAGTACTGGCACTCGAAATGGTCGCGCTTGAAAATGTTGTGGCGGCTCAGGGCGATGCCTTTGTAGGGCACGCGCACGAAGCGCTGCAGGCGGATGATGCTGGGCTTGGGGTAGGCGTGCGAAATGGTGCGCAGCGTGCCGTATTCCGACTTCGCCACCATTTCTGCCTTATCTAGAAACAGGAGTACAAACGCTTTCTGCACGCTGCACAGGGTGATGGCGGTATAGTCGCCATTCAGCACTAACACTTTTTGGTCCATACACGCTTTTGGGGTCGGATAACCCGCCGAAAGCTAGGGGTTTCCGGCCAGATAAACAAGCGTGGGGATGTTAAGTTCAGCCCCGATTGTCATTGCGAGGAGGTACGACGAAGCAATCCGTCCTCTCATGCGCGACCAGCTCCGTAATGTGACTGGGCCCATTGCCGCCGGCGCCGCGCTGGGGCTGTGTGGGTTCTTTGAGGCTGGTAGCGGCTGAGAGGACGGATTGCCGCGTTGCGTCGCCGCTTGATGCGCGGAATGCTGCACTCGCAATGACAGACTTCCTTGCCCTACTCGGGCAGTAGGCGCTTTATCAGGCGCAGCTTGTGCGAGTAGCGCTGGCGCTCGCGGTTGAAGATGCCGTTGTGGTCGAGCGGGTCGAGGCGGACTTCGCCGTGGGCGTGCAGAATCCGGCCTTCGTCCATCACCATGCCCACATGCACGATTCGGCCTTCAGCGTTGTCGAAAAAAGCGAGGTCGCCGGGGCGGGCTTGGGCCACGAAATGCACCGGGCGGCCGTGGTCAATCTGCTGGCGGGCATCGCGCGGGAGCTGAATACCCACCAGTCCGTAGAGCTGCTGGCAGAGGCCGGAGCAGTCGAGGCCGAAGATGCTTTTGCCGCCCCACACGTAGGGGGCTTTCAGGTACATGAGGGCAATTTTGCGCAGCAGGGCGGCCTGGCGGCTGGCATCGGGGGCGGCAGCGGGGTTGGTGGCGGTGCCGTTAAAGAAGTAGAACTTGTCGCCCATGCGCACGTTCATGCCATCGAAAAACGGCAGCCGGCAGCCCAGCGTAAGCGGGATTTTGGTGGTGGCGTCGCTCACGGCCTGCACCACATCGAGGGCACGGGGATGGTCTTGGGCGCACCAGGCCACGTAGTACTCCGCCGACACGGGCGTGTGCTGCTTGCTGTCAATCCAGCCCACGTAGTCGTCGGCGGCGAGCTGCACCTGCACCCAGGGCTCCTGCGTGACCAGAATCTGGTAGCACTCGCCGAAGAGCAACTGGGTAACCAGTTCGGCCCGGTCGTTGGGCTCGGCGCGAACGGGGACGGCGCTGAGCGCGCAGAGGCCGGGATTCAATGGGTGAATGGGTGAATGAGTGAATGAGTGGATGCAAAGAACGGCAACGCCGCCTGTCATTGCGAGTGGAGCGCAGCGCAACGTGGCAATCCTTCCTTTCTCAGCAACCAGCCTGATATTGTGAGAAGCTTTATTCGTTAAAACGAAAACTCCTAATACTGCGTGAAATCAGGGCTTGCTACATTAGACTTGTTGCACCGAATCACCTGCTAATCTACTGTTGGCAAATGTGTTAAGGCTGGCGCTCCTTGCTTCTTTTGCTTCATCAGACTCTGCTATTCATTTCCTGCGTCTGGAGGCATTCTTTCAAAAGCTGAAATGGCCAAAGCAGCAAATGGGGCGGTGCAACATGTCTATTATCTGGCTGGTCGTATCGAGAGGAAAGATTGCCGCGTTGCGCTACGCTCCACTCGCAATGACAGGCCGCGCTGTTACATTCTTTCCATGTCGCGCTTCTGGGCTTTCTCCTTGAGGTCGTTGCGCTTGTCGTAGAGCTTTTTGCCCTGGGCGAGGGCAATTTCGATTTTGGCGAAGCCGCGGTCGGTCACGAACAGGCGCAGCGGGATAATGGTGAGGCCCTGGTCGACGCTTTTGCCGGCCAGCTGTTTCAGC
>JANXMN010000601.1 GCA_025354605.1 Hymenobacter sp.
CCCAACCCAGCGAGCTACCTATGCCCTCATCCTAAAATCGCCGCGGTTCATATTCCATCCGACAGCGCTCTACCAGCGCGCAGGGCAGCCCGCGCATGGGGGCCACCTACTGATTGTCCCAGCCGCCGGCTCCGCGCAGGGGCACGAACCGAAACGTATCGAATTCTTCGCGTACGAAAGCATCGGGGCCTTCACGGGTCACGCGCACCATGCGCTGGGTGCTGGCATCGCCCACGGGAATCACCAGCCGGCCGCCGATGCGCAGTTGGCGCAGCAAAGCCGGGGGCAGGCCGGGCGAACCGGCCGTTACCAGAATGCCGTCGTAGGGGGCGGCGGCTGGCCAGCCCAGCGAACCATCGCCGCAGTGCAGCTCGGCCCTGGTGGCCCCCAGCGCGGCTAAATGCTGACGGGAGCGGGCAAACAGCACCGGGTTATACTCCATGCTATACACGTCATCTGTCAGCTGCAGCAGTACGGCGCACTGGTAGCCCGAGCCAGTGCCGATTTCGAGAATGCGGTGGCTGGGCTGGATTTTGAGCAACTGCGACTGGTACGCCACGGTGTAGGGCTGCGAAATGGTCTGGCCTTCGCCAATGGGGAAGGCTTTTTCCTGGTAGGCATGGTTTTCAAAGGCCGGGTCGAAAAACAGGTGGCGCGGCACGGCGGCCATGGCCGCCAGCACTCGCTCATCGTGAATGCCGCGCTGGCGCAACTCGCGGGCCAGGGCCCGGCGCTGGCCCTGATGTCGGTACGTATCGGGCAGGGGAGGCGTAAGCTGGTTCATGATACTGAGTGACGGCGGCCGGAGCCGAATAGCGCGGGACCCCAAAAGCCGACTAGCAGTGGTAGTCCCTACCTTTGCCCGGTGCCAGGCCTTTCCGCTGGCTGCGAAAATACTACCTAAACCGCCGCTTTGCAGCTAATCCGTCGTTTTCAATACATCAAGCTGGTCGCGGCCGATTATGGCGCGGCTCTCGTCGCGTGGATGTGCTTCTACCTGTTGCGCAAGCACCTGCTGAACGAACTGACGGGCTACCACTTCACCGAAGGCGCCTTATTTGACCTGACCGGCTCGGCCGTGGTCATTGCGGCTTTCTGGGCCGTGCTCTACACCTTAATAGGAGAGTACCGTGACATATTTCGTAAGTCGCGCCTGGCCGAGATTCTGAGTCTGGCCCGGGCTTCGCTGCTGGGTACGGTGGTTATTTTCTTCACCCTGCTGCTCGACGACCAGGGCGTGATGAACTACCGGGCTTACTATAAAACCTTCACAGCCTACCTGCTGCTGCACTTTTTTATCACGGCTCTGCTCCGCACGCTGGCCGTAACCAGCATGCAGCGTCAGATTCGCAAGGGCCGCATCTACTTTCCAACTTTGCTGGTGGGAGCTAATGCCCTGGCCCTGCAAACCTTTCATGAGCTGGCCCGCACCAGCCGGCACTTGGGCCTGCGCCTGGTGGGCTTTGCCGCGGTAGGCGACACCGTCGACCCGGGCCTGGCGGACGAGCTGCCCGCAAAAGGCAGCTACCAGCGCCTGCCGGCCCTGGTGCGCGCCCTCAAAATCGAGCAGGTCGTGATTGCCATCGAGCCCAGCGAGCACCGCCTCATTCAGGACATTCTCACCCTGCTCGACGGCAGCCCCACCCGCATTAGCATCCTGCCCGACCTCTACCAGATGCTGCTGGGCTCGGTGAAGGTGAACCACCTGTTCGGCACGCCCCTCATCGAAATCAAGCAGGACCTGCTGCCGGTGTGGCAGGTGGTGCTCAAGCGAGTCATCGACGTGGTGGGGTCGGTGTTGTTCATGCTGCTGGCCTGGTGGGTATATGCCTTCACGGCTGTCATGGTGAAGCTTTCGTCGTCGGGGCCGGTGTTCTACCGGCAGGAGCGCATCGGGCGCAACGGCCATCCGTTCCGCATCATCAAGTTCCGCTCGATGTACGTCGACGCCGAGAAACAGGGCCCCGCCCTCAGCTCCGATAATGACCCACGCATCACATCCTGGGGCCGTTTCATGCGCAAGGTGCGCCTCGACGAACTGCCGCAGTTCTGGAACGTGTTGCGGGGCGACATGAGCATTGTGGGGCCGCGCCCTGAACGGCAGTTTTTCATCGACCAGATTGTGCGGGTCGCGCCGCACTATCGCCACCTGCACCGCGTCCGGCCCGGCCTCACCTCCCTGGGCCAGGTGAAGTACGGCTACGCCGAAACCGTGGAGCAGATGGTAGAGCGGCTTAAATTCGATATTCTTTACATCGAAAACATGAGCATTGCCATGGATTTCCGGGTGCTGCTCTACACCCTCAAAATTATTGTGGAAGGACGGGGGAAGTAGGCGCTTTGCTTAATGAGGAACTGAGAATGAGGAATAAAGAATTCGAATAAGATTACAATTCTTCATTCCTCATTCTCCATTCCTCATTAAGCGAAGCGTAAGGTACCTTTGTAGTTGCCGGCCGGAACCATTCAAGCTCCGGGTGAATTGCAGCACCACATGAATACTGAAGGAAAAGGACGGGTACTCGTCGCCATGAGCGGCGGCATCGATTCGAGCGTGGCCGCCGTGCTGCTGCACGAGCAAGGCTACGAAGTGGTCGGGATGACCATGAAAACCTGGGATTATGCCAGCGCCGGTGGCTCGAAAAAGGAAACCGGCTGCTGCTCACTCGATAGTATAAACGATGCCCGCAACATTGCCGTGCAACTGGGCTTTCCGCATTACATCATCGATATCCGCGACGAGTTCGGGGATTTTGTCATTGATAATTTCACCGACGAGTACCTGGCCGGACGCACGCCCAACCCCTGCGTACTCTGCAACACCCACATCAAGTGGGATGCCCTGCTGCGTCGGGCCGACCAGCTGGGCTGCGAGTTCATCGCCACCGGCCACTACGCCAACATTCGCCGCGATGTAGACACCGGCCGCTATGTGGTAAGCAAGGGACTCGACGAGCACAAAGACCAAAGCTACGCCATCTGGGGCGTGAGCCAGGCCAGCCTGAGCCGGACGCTGTTCCCGCTGGGCGGCATGCGCAAAACCGAAATATATGACGAGGCCCGCCAGCGCGGTTTCACCGAGCTGGTGAACAAGCCCGAAAGCTACGAAATCTGCTTTATTCCCGACAACGACTATCGGAATTTCCTGCGCCGCCGCGTGCCGGGCCTGGAGGCACGCGTGGCCGGGGGTAACTTTATCACCAAAACCGGCCGCGTTATCGGCAAGCACGAGGGCTACCCGTTCTATACTATCGGGCAGCGCAAGGGGCTGGGCGTGGCCCTGGGCTACCCGGCTTTCGTGCTTGAAATTCGCCCCGATACCAACGAGGTGGTGCTGGGCAACTACAACGAGCTGGCTAGTACGGCCACCGTGGTGGGCAAGCTCAACATGGGCAAGGAAGCCAGCCTGGCCGGCCGGGGCCTGGTGCCGGCCGTGGTGAAAGTGCGCTACAACCACGACGGCGCGCCCGCGTTTCTGGAAGAAGTCGACGGCAAAATCCGGGTCTACTTCGAGGAGCCCGTGCACGCCATCACCCCCGGGCAGGCGGCCGTGTTCTACGACGGGGCCGACGTGCTGGCCGGTGGCTGGATTGAGCGCCACGTAATCGGCGAATTCCCCGTACCTTTTGCCGCCCCGGCAACGGCTGCTTACTAGGTTCGTTTCCCCGGGCATTGCATATTCCTTTCGATGGCTATTTTACTACCTCTCTCTGAATACTTTGCCGGACGTTGGCGTGCGCTGGGGCTGCCGGCCCTGCTGGCGGTGGGGCTGGCAGCCGGTAGCTGCCAAAACACCACCGAAGCCGTGCCCGATATGGGCCGCGACTATTATCCGGTGGCCGTGGGCAACTATTGGGTGTTTGCCGTGCGCGATACCATCTGGTCATCTGCCACGCAGGCCAACCCCCGCAGCATCCCGCGCGACAGCAGCTATCAGCTGCGCGAAACCATTACCGAAACCTTTACCGATGCAGCCGGCCAGTCGGCTTACCGGCTGGTGCGGGCCAAGCGAGCCAGCGCAACGGCTGCCTGGGTCAACGATAGCGTGTTCACGCTGAGCGTATTGCCCAGCGCGTTGGTGCTCAATCGCGGCAATACCCGCACCGTGGAACTGATTTTTCCGCCCAGGGAAGGCCGTACCTGGAATTTCAATGCTTTCAACAACAACTACAACGATACGCTGAAGGCAGAAACCCGCCAGTTTACGGTGGTTGGCAAGCCATTTATTACAGGGAGTGGAAATTCGACAATTCCGGCCGTGACGTATCCCGTCACCCTGACCACGGCCAATACCAACGCCGCTTCGGAAACCAGTCAGCTGCGGCGCGTAAGCTACCGGCAGGTTTATGCGCAAGGTATTGGCCCGGTGTTCCGGCGGCGGGTAAACTTCGCGTTTCTCAATTATCCCGATACCAGTCAGCCGGGTTCGCCGCAGGTATTTCCGCCGGGTGCGTACACCAGCGGCTTCACCCGGCGCGAAACGCTCATCGACTACCACCTCGAAAAATAATTTCCCACCATCCCACTTTGTTGCGCATGCTGCACCTGCGAATACTTACTCCTCGGCTGCTGGCTCCAGCGTTGGCCGGCCTGCTTTTTGGCTTGTCATCGGTTCCGGCTATTGCCCAATCAGCCACGCAGGGCACGGTGCGGCGTCATCTCATCTATTTCCGCGACAAAACCGGTACGCCGTTTTCGGTGTCGCAGCCGCAGGCGTTCCTGTCGGCCCGCTCCCTGGCCCGGCGCACGCGCCAAAGCATTCCGGTGCTGCCCCGCGACCTGCCAGTGAACCCCGCTTACGTGGCGCAGGTACACGCTGTGGCCGGTGGCCCGCAGGTGGTTTATACTTCGCGTTGGTTTAATGCCGCCGTGGTTTCCTGCGATTCGGTTACGCTGGGGCGTATCACGGCATTGGGGCCGGTGCGCAGCGCCGTTACGCTCAACCGCAGCTTCAAGGCTGCCGCGCCGTATCCGGTAGAGCCCGCCGCAGCTACCACGGCCCAGCGCACCACGGCCACCCGCGCGCAATACGGCAAGGCTTACCGCCAGAACCTGCAGATTGGAGCCCTGGCTATGCACGATGCCGGCTACCGGGGTGAGGGCATGCAGATTGCCGTGTTCGATGCCGGCTTCCCGGGCGTGAACACCATCGGCGCGCTCCAGCCCATGTTCAATGAGCAGCGCCTGGCCGGCACCCGCAACTTCGTGGATGGTGGAACCAGTGTATTCACCCGCAATAGCCACGGCACCAACTGCCTGTCAACGATGGCCGCTAACCAGAGCGGCTATTTCATTGGCACGGCCCCTAAGGCGACGTATCATTTGTGCATCACTGAGGATGTGAACTCCGAGCACCCAATCGAAGAAGCCAACTGGCTGGCCGCCGCTGAGTATGCCGACTCCTCGGGCGTCGACGTTATCAGCTCCTCATTGGGCTACACTGATTTCGATGCGCCTTCGCCGGCCTACACCTACGCTAACATGAATGGCCGTACCGCCATCAGCTCACGGGCCGCTACCATTGCGGCCCGGGTGGGCATGGTGGTCGTGAATGCCGCCGGCAACGAAGGCACGAGCCCCTGGCACTTCATCTCGGCCCCGGCCGATGCTGATTCGATTATGTCGGTCGGAGCGGTCGACTCGCTGGGTAACCACGCTTCTTTCAGCTCCTACGGTCCCTCCGCGGATGGCCGCATCAAGCCCACCTTGTCGTCGATGGGGCTGGCCTCGGCCGTGATGAGCCCGAGTGGCTCCGTTTTCCGAGGCAACGGTACGTCTTACGCCTGCCCCATTCTGGCGGGTATGGTGGCGGGCTTCTGGCAGGCCAACCCCACGCTCACGGCCCAGCAGGTGATTGCGGCGCTGCGCAGCACCGCCAGCCAGGCCACGGCACCCGACAACACCCTGGGCTACGGCATCCCCAGCTTCGTGCGCGCTTACAATGCCCTGCACCCCAACAACCCCCTGGCCGTGCGCCCCGACGTGGCCGACGAAATGCTGGCGCTGTACCCCAACCCAACGGCCGGCCTGCTCACGCTGGTGCTGCCCGCCGACCTGCGCGGCCGGGCCCTACGGGTGCTGGTGCGTGATGTGCGCGGCGCGGTGGTAGCCATCCAACAGCTTTCCGCTGCGGCCGGCCCCGAGGCGCAGCTGCGCCTGCCCACCCTGGCGCGGGGCCAGTACGTGTGCGAAGTAAGTACCGGCGAGCAAACCCGCACCGTGCGTTTCGAGCAGCAATAAACAGAGTATCAGAACGTAAAAAGGGACGCCCGGCAGCGTCCCTTTTTTTGTTGTTTCTGATTTGATATCTGCTTGTTTGAGAGAGGGATGTTTCGTAAATTTAAACCATCAATTCACCCACTTTTCTATCCGCGCAAATGTTGCAGATGATGATTACCAAGCGCATTGGGCGCCGCTCGTTTCACTTCACCGTGCAGGGCAATAACTTCCACGAAACCGTGGCCGAGTACGACCGCCTGAGTTTCCCCGACGTGCCGACCTGCGGCCTGTGCGGCTCCGATAACCTCGACCTGACCAGCCGGGTGGCACAGGATAAATTCAAGTACACTTCGGTAAAATGCATCGACTGTCGCGGTGACCTTACCTTTGGCAAAACTCAGAAAGACGACCAGACGGTTTTCCTGCGCCGCCGCGACAACGGCGAGCTCGACTGGAAAGCGCTCGACAAAGCCGACAAATAATCTTTGCGTGAATTATGCAGTTTACCGCCGGCCAGGACGGCAGCTCCATCGGGGCTGCCGTTCTTTGCATTCGTCGGAAGCGGTTGGCTGCGCGAATTAGTTTAAACGGCGCATTCCGGCCATTTACATCAAATCAGTGCTGCATGTTTACCGGAATTATTGAGACCCTCGGCACCATCGTGGCCGTCGGGCAGGAGGGTACCAACCGTCACTTCACCGTGGCTTCGCCCTTCGCGGCCGAGCTCAAAATCGACCAGAGTGTGGCCCACGATGGCGTGTGCCTCACCGTAGTGGCCATCGATGCTGTGGCCGGGACGCACGTTGTAACCGCCATCGATGAAACCTTGCGCGTAACCAACTTGGGCCAGTGGCAACCCGGCCGGCTCGTAAATCTGGAGCGTTGTCTGGCCGCTGGCGGGCGCTTCGACGGCCATATTGTGCAGGGCCACGTCGATGCCACGGCCCGCTGCGTGAGTGTGCAGGACCAGAACGGCTCCTGGCTGTTCCGCTTTGAGCACGAAGCCGGCCCCGGCTTTTTGACGGTGGAAAAGGGCTCGATATGTGTGAATGGCACTAGCCTCACTTGTTTCGATAGTACCGACGACGGGTTCACCGTGGCCATTATCCCCTACACTTACGAGCATACCAGCTTCCAGCAGCTGAAAGCAGGTGAGGTGGTGAACCTGGAATTCGACATCGTGGGGAAGTACGTGGCCAAACTGCTGGGCCGGCAATAGCGCGCCGTCCGGCCGCCGGGTATCAGGCCCGGTGGTTGGCGTGCTGCTGCGGCCGCCAGTGCTGGAACAGCAGCGCCGCCAGCCAGCCGAGCAGCGTGCCTACTAAGGCACCGCCCAATACGTCGGTGGGGTAGTGGGCGCCCAGATACATTCGGCTGTAGGAAAGCAGCAGGGCCCAGGCCGCCACGCCCCATTTCAGCGGGCGAAAACGGGCTCGGGGTAGGACGAGGGCTAGAAAAACTGCCAGGGCCACCGAGTTGGCCGCGTGCGACGACAGAAAACCAAATTGCCCACCGCAGCCGTCGGGCAGGTGCAGCAAGCCTGCCAGGCGGGCATCGTGGCAGGGGCGGGGGCGGGCGAAAAAAGGTTTGAACAGCCGGCTGGTGATGCTATCGGCCAGTCCCACGGCCGCCAGCAGCAGGGGCAGCAGTACCCAGGCGTGCCGTCGGAACAGATAAATCAGCCAGCCCACCAGCACTGCATAGGCCGGAAACCACACGCTGCGGTTCGAAGCCAGGGTCATCAGCGCATCCAGCGCCGGGGTGTGGGCGCGGTTGACAGCCAGCAATGCGGCCCGGTCAAGGGCTTTGAGGCTATCAAGCATGGGTCGTCCAGTCGACGCCCTTGCGCAGCCAGCCCAACGTGGTGGCCTCGGGCGAGCCGGGCGCGGGCGAGGCCGGGTTGTAGGCCCAGCCGGTGCGCGGGGGCAGGCTCATGAGGATGGATTCGGTGCGGCCGCCGGTTTCGAGGCCGAAGCGGGTGCCCCGGTCGAAGGCCAGGTTGAACTCGGCGTAGCGGGCGCGGCGCAGGCTCTGCCACGCTTCCTCGGCAGGGCCGAAGGGCAGGGCGTGGTTGGCAGCCATCAGGCCGGTGTAGAAAGTGCCGAACAAACCGGCTACGTCGCGCATAAAGGCAAACAGCTCCTCGGCGCTGCCGTCGGGACCAATGGTAAGGCGGTCGTAGAAAATACCGCCGACGCCCCGAGTTTCCTGGCGGTGAGGCAGGTAGAAATAGTCGTCGGCCCAGCGCGTGAATTTGGGGTAGTAGGCCGGGTTGTGGCGGTCGCACACGGCGCGCAGGCGGGCGTGGAAGTCGCGGGCTTGGGCTTCGTCCACGTAAATTGGGGTCAGGTCGATGCCGCCGCCAAACCAGGCTTCGCCGTTGCCGGCCTCAAAATAGCGCACGTTCATGTGGATAATGGGCATGCGGGGGCTGCGCGGGTGCAGGACCACGCTCACGCCGGTGGCGTAGAAGTGCGGGTCAGGCATATGCAGTTGGCTGGCGGCGGCCTCACTCATCTCGCCCCACACGGCCGAGAAACCCACGCCGCCTTTTTCCAGGATGCGGCCGTGCTCGAGCACCCGCGAGCGGCCGCCGCCGCCGCCTTCTCGCTGCCAGGTATCGGTCAGAAAATGCGCGGGGCCGGCATCGGCGGTTTCGAGCTGCTGGCAGAGGCGCTGCTGAAAATCAGCCAGCCAGGCTTCGATTTCGGGGCGAATGGTGGGGGAGGAATCGGAAATCACGGAGGGCGTTAATTGCAAAACGAGGGACGGGGCCAGGGCGAATAGAATTGGGCACCGGGCCGCCGCGCGGACCTTGATGAGGGGAGGGGAGCGGCTCTGCCAGCCCGGCCCAAAGATACGGGACCAAGCCGGGGTGTACTTTTGTGGTCCCACCCACTCAACCCCGATGCCTGAATTTGCCACGCCCGCCGCGTCTGAAACTACTGCTGCTGCTTTCGATGTCTCGTCAACCCGGCTGGCCTCGGCCGCGGCGGCGGCAGCAGCCGCTTTCACGGCCCCGGTAGCGCCCGAAACCCGCGAAACCGGCCTGCCTCTGCTGAAAAAGGCCTACCTGCTGATGAACACCGCCGCTGAAATGGCGGACCTCTACGAAGAGGAAAAAGCCGTGGCCGCCCGCTACGTGCACGCCACTGCCCGGGGCCACGAAGCCGTGCAGCTGGCGGCAGCCTTCCTGCTCACCGAAACCGATTACGCCGCGCCCTATTACCGCGACGATGCCCTGCTGCTGGGCCTGGGCCTGCGCCCCTACGAGCTCATGCTGCAGCTGCTGGCCAAGGCCGACGACCCCTTCAGTGGAGGCCGCACCTACTACGCGCACCCTTCGCTGCGGCGGGCGGGCATTCCGGTTATTCCCCACCAAAGCTCGGCCACCGGCATGCAGGCTATTCCAGCCACCGGGGCGGCCCACGCGCTGGCGTATTTCGAAAGCCAGGGCCTGCCCGTGCCCCGCAGCGAGGAAGCCCGGAAGCGCGCCGCAGCGCCCGGCGCTGCCGCCGGCAACGAGCCGTTGGCCCCTCTGGTGCTGTGCTCGATTGGCGACGGGGCCATGACGGAAGGCGAAGTAGCTGAGGCCCTGCAAATGGCCATTCTGCACCAGCTGCCCATTATTTACCTGGTGCAGGACAACGACTGGGGTATCTCGGCTACCGGCCGGGAGATGCGGGCCATGAATGCCTACGAATTTGCCGCCGGCTTCCCCGGACTGCGTCGCCTGCAGGTCGACGGGGCCGATTTTGGCTCTTCGTACCAAAGGCTGCGCGAGGCGTTTGACCATGTGCGCGCCCGGCGCGGGCCGGCGCTGGTACACGCCAAATGCCCCCTGCTGGGCCACCACACCAGTGGCGTGCGCCGCGAGTGGTACCGCTCCGACCTGGCTGCCCACCAGCAGCACGACCCACTGCCCCGCCTGCACCAGCAGTTGCTGGCCGCCGGCGTGGCCCCCGCCGAGCTGGAGGCGCTGCGCGCCCAGGCCCGCAGCACTGTGCGCGCCGACTGGACCGAGGCCCTGGCCGCGCCCAACCCCGACCCCGCCACCTTCGCCGACCACGAGTTTGCCCCGCCCGCCGTGCTGGCGGAAGCCGGCGAGCGCAGCCCCGCCGGGGCCGACAAAGCGCTGATGGTAGATGCCGCCCTGCACGCCGTGGACGACATTCTGCGCGAATTTTCCGAAGCCCTGTTCTATGGGCAGGACGTGGGCGGTGAGCTGGGCGGCGTGTTTCGAGAAGCCGCCTTGCTGGCCAAGAAGTACGGCGACCAGCGGGTATTCAACACGCCCATTCAGGAGGCCTACATCGTGGGCAGCACGGCGGGCATGGCGGCCGTGGGCGCGCGGCCCATCGTCGAAATCCAATTTGCCGACTACATCTGGCCCGCGCTCAACCAACTGGTGGAGGAGCTGTCGAAATCCTGCTACCTGACCATGGGCAAATTCCCCATCCCGGCCCTGATTCGGGTGCCAATCGGGGCTTACGGCGGGGGTGGTCCGTACCACTCCGGCTCTATCGAAAGCACGCTACTTACCATTCGCGGCATCAAGGTGGTGTACCCGAGCAATGCGGCTGACATGAAGGGGCTGATGCGGGCGGCGTTTCTCGACCCCAACCCGGTCATCATGCTCGAACACAAAGGCCTGTACTGGAGCAAGGTGCCCGGCACTGAGGAAGCCAAAACGATAGAGCCAGCCGCCGGCTACGTTATTCCGCTGGGCCAGGCGGCGGTGGCCCAGGCGGCCGATGCCGAGCAGCTGCGGTTGGGCAGCACCGCCCTGGTGGTAACCTATGGCATGGGCGTGCACTGGGCCAAAGCCGCCAGCCGCGACTTCCCCGGCCAGGTTGAAATCCTCGACCTGCGCACCCTTAACCCCCTCGATTTTGAGGCGGTGACTACGGCTACCCGCCGCCACGGTAAGGTGCTGGTGCTCACCGAAGAACCATTGCTCAATAGCTTTGCCGAAAGCCTGGCCGGCCGCATTCAGCGCCACTGCTTCGAGCGCCTCGATGCACCGGTGTTCACGCTGGGAGCCGCCAACCTGCCCGCCATTGCCCTGAATGTGGAGCTGGAGCGGCAAATGCTACCCAGCGCTGCCAAAGTAGCGGCTGCGCTGGGCGAGCTACTGGCTTATTAGGCAGTGGGTGAAGGGCTGAGTTCAGCACCACGCGGGGCCACGGTTCATTCGCCCGTTCACCCATTGCCGGAAGTAATTACAAAAACGGAGGGGTTCGTTTTGTAATCAGCCGTTCACCCATTGCCGGAAGTGATTACAAAAACAGAGGGGCTTGTTTTATAATCACCTCTTCACCCATTAGCTAGAAGGGGTAGCCGATGCCCAGGTTGAACGTGATGGGGTTGGCCGAGGAATCGAAATAGCGAAGGGCCCAGCGGTTGGCGACTGGGGCGTTGGGGTCATACACGCGGGTGGCCAGGTCGAGGCGCAGGATGAGGAAGGTGAAGTCGAACCGCACCCCCAGGCCCGAGCCGACGGCAATTTGCCGGTAGAAGGTGTTGAACTGGAACTGCGCCCCCGGCCGGCGGTAGTTGCCCAGGGAATCTTTGCGCTCCTGCAGGCCCCACGAATTGCCGAAATCGGTGAAAACGGCCCCTTTAATGAAGCCATAAATCGGAAAGCGGTATTCCAGGCTGCCTTCCAACAGCAGCTCGCCGGGCTGCTCGGTGATGTAGTCGCGCGTGATGCCGCCGTCCAAGGTAGGCGTGTAGCCGCCGGGGCCGAGGCGGCGGGGTTTCCAGGCGCGCAGGCTGGTAGAACCGCCGGCAAAGAACGACTTGTCGTAGGGCACTATGTACTGCTCGTTCTTGGTATCGGTGTCGTAGCTTTTGCGCAGCGCGTGCACCAGGCCGCCGTTGGCCCGCCATACAAAATAGGTCTGAGGGGTAACTTTCGAGTAATGCCGGTAGTCGACGCTGATGCGCGCAAAGTCATAAACGTCCAGGTCGGTCTGTTTCTTCAACGCATCCTTATACAGGGGCCGCGTAATGCCGCCTATCTCAGCGAACAGGCGCAGGTATTGCGCATTGCGCGTTTGGTTGAAGTCGTTGGAATTGTAGAGCGATGTGAAGCTGAAGCTGGGCTCAATCTGCTTGCTGAACGAGCGGTACAGCGACGAGCCCTGCTGATAACGAAGGTAGTTTACTCGGTCCTGGAAGGCTTTGCTTTGATTAGGCGTGTTGACCAGCGTGACGATAAACGGGGAAAAAACATACTGGTGAAAAACCGAGCGCTGCCAGATATAATCGAAGGACACCTCCAAGTTGGAACGCGTGTATTCGGGCCGGTCGACGAAGGTTTCGGACAGCTGAAAGCGGGTTTTGGGGTTATAGCGGGTGAGAAATTTGTTGGTGCGGAAGGGCACCAGAAACTGCGGCAGCACCAGCCCTACCGTTGCCCCCAACTGGCGGGTATACACCGAGATGTTGTTGCTGCTGCCATCTGGGTTGGCAATAACCTGCAACTGGCCTTCAAAACCCGCCCGCAGGCCAATTTCGAGCACTTCGGCCCCGCCGAAAGGATTGCGCGATTTCAGCCGTAGGTTGGCAAATGGCCCAACCAGGTTGGCCACGTAGGTGCCGCCAAGCTCAGTGGTTTGCGAATATTTTGGCGAAGGGGAGGCGTTGATGACGGCAATGAGCTGGCCGGTGGTGGGAGTGCGTCCGGCGCTATCAGCGGCCACTGGGTCGGGTATTTTGCGGTAGCCCACGGTATTGAACCGGAACATATCAAGGTCCGAGAGCAGGCGCTGGGTTTGCACGGTCCGGTCGAGGTTGTAGAGCTGGCCGGGGCGCACCAGCACCTTGCGGGCCAGCAACTTGGTGCTGTAGAACTGCTCGTACGCCGCAAAGTGAATGGAATCGGTGGTAACCGTATCGGTGCGCTGGCCCAGATTGGGGCGGGCGCGCAGGGCGCTGGTCGTACCCGCCCGGCGCAGGGTGTCGCCGGTGGCGCTTCGCAGGGTGCGACCCACCCCGGCATCCGTCACGAAGCGTACCTGACGGATAGTGTACACCCGGTGGCCCTGGCCGGGGGCGGGATTGGCAATGAAGGTGCGCAGGCGTACGGTGCCTTTATCGTAGCTCGTGTCGGCTTCGTAGCTGATGTATTGCTGGCGGAAGTCGAAATAGCCGGCGTTTTTCAGCGTGGTTTCGAGGCGCGTGCGCTCCAGCCCGATGGTGTCTTCGTTATAACGGGCGTTTTCGTGCAGCAAGCTCGCGCTGGCGTGCTGGCGTAGCACGGCCGCCACCCCCGAATCGGCAATGCTCGGGGCCTGCAGGCGGTAGCGGAACATTTTGTTTTCGGTGATGTGATAGGTGACCGTGGCCCGGCGATAGCGCTTGGCGGCATCCAGCGAGTCGGTTTTGCCCGGGATGAGGCGGCCCATTTTCCCCAGCACGGTCATTACCGGGCCGTGCTGGTAGCGGGCAGTGTCGGTGGCTGTCACGCGGGCCCGGAAGAAGCCGTGACTGCGCAGGTAGATGGTCATCTGCTCCACCGTACGCTTCGTGAAAGCCGTGTCGTACACGACCGGGGCCTCACCCAGGCGCATGATGGCGTTGCCTTTGTCGAGGGCGAGCTGCTTGCGCTTGGTCTTGCGCTCGCGCTGGGTGATGAGCTTGCCCAGCTTGGCTGAGTCGGTGCCGGCGGCTTTCATGCGCTCGGCGAAGGTGTTCTGGCTGTCGCGAAGCTTGTTCTTCAGCTTCACCGAATCGTAGAAATTATTACCCAGCTGATAGATGGCCAGCTTGGGAATCGGAAACCGGTTGTTGGGCTTTTGCTGCACCAGCGTGGTCAGGGCGTCCTTGTTGGCCAGCTGCACGCCCGCAATGTTGACTTTGCTGAGCAGGCGCTGGCCGGGCTTGAGCAGGCGAAACGGCGAGCAGGCAGCCAATGCCAACAGCAGCAGCAATGGCCCCACCACACG
The DNA here is from genome assembly GCA_025354605.1 of Hymenobacter sp. GTDB lineage: Bacteria > Bacteroidota > Bacteroidia > Cytophagales > Hymenobacteraceae > Hymenobacter. The sequence continues at coordinate 14,172 of JANXMN010000601.1, forward strand.
GCTGCGCCGTAGCTTTGAGGAACAGGATATCGACAATGGTTTCAAAAGCACTGGGCAAATACGTGCACTCGCTGCACCAAAAAAAGTACCGGAATCGGCACGGCGCGTTTCTGGTGGAAGGGGGCAAGAGCGTGTTGGAGCTGCTAAGTTCCGACCTGGAAGCCGAACAGCTGCTGGCCACGCCCGAATTTGCCGCCCAATACCAGGCCCAGCTGCCGTCCCGGGTGCCCCTGACGCTAGCAACCGAGCAGGAGCTGACCCAGCTGGGCACCTTGGCCACCAACACCACCGCCCTGGCCATCGCCCGCCTGCCCGCGCCCGCCGACCTGCCCCCAACGCTGCCCACCACCGGATTGTTGCTGGCGCTGGATGAAGTGCGCGACCCTGGTAACCTGGGCACGCTGCTGCGCCTGGCCGACTGGTACGGCCTGCCCGGCGTGGTACTCAGCCCGGGCTGCGCCGATGCTTATGCCCCCAAAACCGTAGCCGCCAGCATGGGTGCTTTCGCCCGGGTGCAGGTGTGGGAGCGCGACCTGGCCGCCTGGCTGCCCACGCTGCCCACCGACGTGCCCATCTACGGAGCCGACCTGGCCGGCGACAACGTGCACGCCCTGCGCCTGCAACCCGCCGGAGTACTTGTAATGGGCAGCGAGTCGCACGGCCTCACGCCGGCCGTGACGGAGGCTCTCACACGCCGCCTGCACATTCCACGCGGGCCGGCCGGACGTGCCGAAAGCCTCAACGTGGCCATCTCAGCCGCCATTCTACTCGATAATTTCTTCCGGAATCAGTAGCCCGAAAGGCCTTAAAAAACACGAGGCCCGGCATTGCTAAGCATGCTGGGCCTCGTGATGTTCGGAGAGCTTGCGTACCGGCTTAGTTGGCCCCGAATATCCGTACCCCGAAGCTTACAGCTTGCATTTCGGGCCCGGCGCCGGCTTTGAAAAGCGGGTTTAGGTTGTACTTGCCGAAAAACTCCAGGTCGCGGTAGCCGATGGTAGCCTGGAGGCCGTAGAGTAGATTTTCCATGTTATAGCTGCCGTCTTCCTTGTCTTTATAGGTGGTGCCTTCGTTGGTGTACTTCAGCTTGGTCCACGACTTGATGCGGTAGCCCACGAAGCCGCCGGCACTCAGCACGAACGTGGAGCGGTAGTGCGAGTCGTGCAGCTGCAGGCGTAGCGACAGCGGCACGCAAATGGTGGAAGTTGACAGCTTGGATTTCTGAAGCTGGCGGCCGCTGGTTTCGTGCACCACGTCGGTGCGCCCGTTGGTGTTCACCCACTTGTTGTTGCCGCTGAGCATGAAGTTGTAGAAGGAGAATTCCGGGCCGACCGTGAGGTGCAAAGGGCTGTGCTTGCCGCCCAGGCGGGCATTCCAGTTCAGGCCGAGGTTGACGTAGCGGCTGCCTTCGGTGCGCAGGTCGAGGTTTTCTGCCTGCGGCCCTGGGCCGGCGGTGTAGTAGGGCTTCTGATTGGCGAAGGCGTTCAGGCCCAGGTCAAACACCAGATTATTTCTCGTGCGCGAACTTTCGAAGTTTTTGAGGCGCGAAGAGTCGCGGCTGAGCTGGCGGGCCTTGCGCTCGTCTTCAGATTTGCCCCCGATTTTCAACGTCAGCCCGGTGTTCTTCTGCATAAAAGCCTCCATTTTGCTCGTGCTCACGGTTCCGGCCGACGACTTGTGCGTGGTAATGCGAATCTGCTCGGGTAGCTGCTTGCCGGGTTGGTCTTTGTCGGGGTAAAACTCCATCGTGACCTGGTTGCTGGAAGCTGCTTTGGCCGCCGATTCAGCCTGGTTGATGTAAGTGGCCAGCCGCGAGGTAAGTGAGTCGAGCTGGTATTGCTTGAGCTGACGCAGCTGGGCGGCGTCGCGCACCATAAGGGTGATGACAGCCTGGTTGGGCAAGCGAATGACGATGGTGTCCTTCGGGGCGGTGGGCTGCGGGAGGCGGCTGGCCGCCGCGCCGTGGGCGAAGCCGGTCAGAAGCAGAAAAAAAGCGAGTTGCAAGCGTTTCATGACGGTTGAGATGATTAAAGTTGAATGGAAGTGCTGACGCGCCGGTTGCCGATGCCGGCTTCCACGGTCAGGTTCTGGGGCAGGCCGGTTACTTCGGCCAGGCTCATGCGCTCGCCCCGCAGCACGTGGCTTACCTGGTGCAGCAGCCGCCCCCCGAGGCCCCGGCTCTGGCCCGCCTCGGCCGAGGCGGCCGCTACGGCCGTTCCTGGCGAGGGCCGCTGGAACGAAGCCCCGCTGCGGACATCCACCGAGATGATGGAACTGGCCGTGGTCGGAGCCGAAGCCGGCAACTCGGCATTGCCGGCAGCCGAGGCTGTTGCGAGAGTGGTGCTGGCTACCACCGGGGCCGGCTCGTCAGCCGAAACGGGGTGGGAGGGCAGTGGGAAGTTCGGAGCAGTAGTAGTGCGATGGGAATGAGCCAGCAGCGAAGCCGGAGCCGCCGCCGCGTCCGGCAGCCGCAAGGCCTGGCGCTGGGAACGAACGGGCAACTGCCCCGCCATTGTCCCGGCCTTCGAAGCGCTAGATGGGAACCGGACCGTCCGGGTTGCCTGGCGGCTAAAGTTTTTTGGTGATTGGTTAAGGCTGGCTTGAGCAGCTCCGGCCGTCAAGGCAGCTACTGAAGCGGCCGACCCGGCAGCTGTTGAAGCACGAGCCGCGCGGGCGGCCATTGAGGCAGGCAGGGACGCTGGATGGCGGGCTGCTGGGGTAGGCTGAGTTGCCAGGTTTCCTTGCGAACGGGTGTTGCCAGGGAAGCCCAGCCTCAGGCCGGCTCCGCCAGCCAGCAGCAGCAGGGCCACGGCGGCGGCCATGGCGATGGGCCACCAGGTAGCGGCGCGGCGCTGGCGGGGGCGAAGGTGCTCATCTTCCAGCCGTTCCCACATCTCGCGGCGCGGGGGCGTAGCGTGGCCGGGCAGGCGCGTTAAGAACAGCTGGTCGACCTGTTCGGCAGCGGGCTCGGCGGGGCCGGCGACTGGGGCCGGGCCATCGGCGTGGGCTGCCAGGCGCGCCCACAGGTTGTCGCCGGGCGGGGTTTCGTGGCCGCCGAGCTGGCTGCGGAAAAGGTCGTCGAGGTCGTCGGAGTGCATGGCTTAATTGGCCGAAATAGCGGTGAACTGAATGCGCCGCTGCAACAGGGCGCGGGCTTTGCTGAGCTGCGATTTGCTGGTGCCCTCGCTGATGCCCAGCAAGTCGGCAATTTCCTGGTGGCTGTAGCCTTCCAGGGCGTAGAGGTTGAAGACGGTCCGGTAGCCGGCAGGCAGGGTGGCGAGCAGGCCCAGCAGGTCTTCGGCCTGCAGGGCCGAATCGGCCGTGGCGGCCGTTACGGCCAGGTTTTCGGGCTGCACGAATTCTTCGAACGATACCGTCGTCAGCTCGCGCTGGCGCAGCTGCATCAGGGCTTCGTTCACCATAATGCGGCGCACCCAGCCCTCGAAGCTGCCTTCGAAGCGGTAGGTGGGCAGGGCGCGGAACATCTTGGCAAAACCCAGCAGCAGCGCTTCTTCGGCATCTTCGCGTCGCTTTAGGTAGCGCCGGCACACGGTGAGCATCAGGCCGGCCAGTTGCTCGTAGAGCTGGCGCTGGGCCCGGTGCTCACCGCGCACGCAGGCGGCAATCAGCTCGTTTTCAGATAAAGTAAGAGTAGGCAAAGCGCAGAAAGATTGGTGAGTTGCCGCGGCAGATGCGCGCGCGCGGGCAAAGGTTGCCCACCAGAGAAATTATCTTCAGTAATAAAATCCGACTTGGAGCCGGGTATGCAAATAGCAAGCGCAAAAACGGCCGCTTAATAATGGACGCTGTAAGAATCAGGCTTGCCATCTAGCACCAGCGGGTTGTCCTAAAACTACTCGGAAATGCCCTTGAACTCGAAACCATTCTGCCGCTCTCACTGCAGAAACCCGGATTCATCGCCTAACAGCCAGCATAGGGCGGGAGCAATAAGCGTCGGCCCGAAGCACAACCGGGCGGACAGCAACCTGCTGCCCGCCCGGGGTGAGTACAGAATTGCTTTGCTGGCTAGTATTGACCGATTGACAGCAGTACGAGGGTGCAGGCTTCCTCCGTCTGGATACCGTTTTGCTGAGCGAGGAGCTCCAGTTCAGGGTTTTCGGTGCCAGGGTTAAACAGGATGCGCCGGGGCTTCAGGCCGAGAATATAATCGTACCACTCGGGCTGGTTTTTGGGGCCAACGTACAACGTCACGGTATCAATGCCCATTTCCTGCGGGCGGTCGGTATGAATGCTCATACCGGCTACCTGGCCCTGGCGGATGCCGACTGGCACTACATCGTGCCCATGCTGTTTCAGCATATGAGCGGCGCGGAACGAATAGCGGGCCGGATTATCGGAAGCCCCGAGAACAAGGGTCTTTTTCATATTTCTATCGGTTGGCGAACAATTAAACGGGAAAAACCTTTTTCGGGTAAATGGGAGCTGGGGTTGTTATCCCTATCAATTCTTTTTCAGAAAGCGTCGATTCCAGTGAATTGACTGAGAAATAGTCGCGTTACTCTCGCTAACAGCTCTAACGGGGATGGCCAACCGCCAGAGCCGTGGCAACTGCTTCGGCGCAGCGTTCCCCATCCATGGCGGCCGACACGATGCCACCCGCGTAGCCGGCTCCTTCTCCGCAGGGAAATAAGGCCCGCACCTCCGGATGCTGCAGCGTATCCTTGTCGCGCGGAATGCGAATCGGGGCCGAAGTCCGGCTTTCCACGCCGACAATCTGCGCCTCATTGGTTGCGAAGCCCGGAATCTTGCGTCCGAAGTCGCGGAAGCCCTGGCGCAGCCGCTCGGCCAGTACGGGGCCCAGCACCTCGTCCATGCGCACGGGCACCAGGCCGGGTTGGTAGGAGGTTTCGAGCAGGAAGGAAGAGGCTTTGTTTTTTAGAAAGTCGCCCAGCAGCTGAGCTGGGGCGCGCTGCGTGCCGCCCGCTGCCTGGCAGGCCAGCTGCTCCACCTGTTGCTGAAAGTGCAGGCCGGCCAGTACGCCGTGCCGAGCCAAGTCCATATCGGCCAGCTCCACAGCCGCAACGATGCCAGAATTGGCGAAGCGGGAATCGCGGCGGCTCGGGCTCATGCCGTTCACCACGACTTCGCCGGGAGCCGTGGCCGCCGGTACGATAAAGCCCCCCGGGCACATGCAAAACGAAAAAACCCCTCGCTGCTGCCCATTCACCTCGGTTTGGTGCACCAGCGAGTAGGAGGCCGCCGGCAGCAGGCCGCGCTCGGTGCGCCGGTATTGGGCTTGGTCGATGAGGGCCTGCGGGTGCTCGACGCGCACGCCCAAAGCAAAGGGCTTGGCTTCGATGAGCACGCCGCGCCGGTGCAGCAGCTCATAAATATCGCGGGCCGAATGGCCGGTGGCCAGAATGGTGGCATCGGCCTCAATAGCTTCGCCAGCGGCCGTTATGACGCCGCGCAACTCGTTTTTCGCCAGGATGAAGTCCGTAATGCGTGTTTCGAAACGCACTTCTCCGCCGGCTTCTACGATGACTTCGCGCAGGGCCTGCACCACGGCAGGCAGTTTGTTGGTACCAATGTGGGGATGGGCATCGACGAGGATGTCGGGCGTAGCGCCGTGTTGCACCAGTCGGCGCAGCACCCGGCCCACGTCGCCGCGCTTGGTGGCGCGGGTGTAGAGCTTCCCGTCGGAGTAGGTGCCGGCTCCGCCTTCGCCAAAGCAGTAGTTGGAATCCGGGTCGACATGCTGCTCTTTATTGATGGCGGCGAGGTCGCGCCGACGGGCTCGCACGTCGCGTCCGCGCTCCAGCACAATTGGTTTCAGCCCCAGTTCAATGCAACGCAACGCGGCAAACAAGCCCGCTGGCCCAGCGCCGACAATGAGAACGCGCCTTTTGCTACCATACACATTTGGATAAATAAACCAAGGCCCAAACAAATCGCTAGGAGGGCGGTGCAGATAGACATCTGCCCGGAGGCGGACCAGGGGCTGCCGGCCACGGGCATCAATTGAACGCCGTTTTAAGTGCACATAATCCGCTTCGCCGGGATTCTTACCGGCCGCGCTGAGCAGCGCTTCGTAACGCGACAACTCATCAAATGCTAGCTCTGGAGTGAGCAGCGTTTCGATTTCAATTTTATCCATTTGTAAATATGAAAGGTATTTATCCTTTTGAGTATTTCTTGCTTAATTCGCTTCACAAAGGTAAGATTGGGTAGCCGGACGATACGCTAAAACCTAAGCGACAGCAGGACAGAAAGCTCGTTTCTTTGCTTGATGACTTCAAGCTCTGCCTCAGCACCCATATCACGGCTTCGTTCCATAATTAGTGGCTCCATTGGCAACCTGGTGGAATGGTACGACTGGTACGCCTACTCGGCTTTTGCCCTGTATTTTGCCCCGGTCTTCTTCCCTAAAGGCAACCCCACTGTTCAACTACTGAATACGGCCGCCATTTTCGCCGTCGGCTTTCTGATGCGGCCGTTGGGAGCCTGGCTGCTGGGAGTCTACGCCGACCGGCACGGCCGCCGGGCCGCGCTGCTGCTCTCGGTACGGCTGATGGCGGGTGGCTCGCTGCTCATTGCTCTTACGCCCGGCTTCGCCACCATTGGGGTGTTTGCCCCGGGCCTGTTGCTGCTGGCGCGGCTTATTCAGGGATTAAGCGTAGGGGGCGAATACGGAACTTCGGCCACCTACCTGAGCGAAATGGCCGGCGCGAAGCACCGCGGCTTTTGGTCCAGCTTTCAGTACCTGACCCTGATGGGCGGGCAACTAGTGGCGCTGCTGGTGCAGTTGAGCCTACAGCAGATATTGTCGGCCGGCCAGCTGGCCGGCTGGGGCTGGCGGATTCCGTTCGCTATCGGGGCCATTGCCGCGTTGGGCGCTTTGTACCTGCGAACCCACATGGGCGAAACGGCCGCTTTCGAAGCAAAAAAGGCAGCGACCGGGGCTGAGGCTGAGAGCGAAGGCGCGGTGCCGAGCAAAGGTCAGCTCCGAATGCTCATGCAGCATCCGCGCGCAGTGTTCACAGTGGTGGGCCTCACGCTGGGAGGTACATTGGCTTTTTACACCTTCACCACCTACGCGCAGAAGTTCCTGGTCAACACTTCGGGGTTCAGTAAGGAGCAGGCCACACTGATTTCGTTTGGGGTGATGGCCGTGGCACTCCTGTTTCAGCCATTGCTGGGAATGATTTCCGATAAGGTGGGCCGCCGCCCGGTGCTGCTGATGTTTGGCCTAGGCGCGACGCTGGGTACGGTGCCGGTGCTGCGCCTGCTAGCCCAAACGCACGATGCCTGGGTGGCAGCCGGGCTGCTGGTGCTGGTGCTTTTTGTGGTGAGTGGCTACACCTCCATCAGCGCAGTGGTGAAGGCCGAGCTGTTTCCGACTGAAATCCGGGCGCTGGGGGTGGGGTTGCCTTTTGCGCTTACTGTGGCCATATTTGGCGGCACAGCTGAGTTCGTGGCCCTGGCCGCCAAGGATGCCGGGGTGGAGGAGTGGTTTTACTGGTACGTAACGGCCTGCGCATTGCTGTCGCTGCTGGTGTACTGGCGCATGGGCGAAACGCGGGGTGAGCAAGGACGCATGACTGAATAGCCGGGGGCCTACCAAAATCTCCCCAAGCGGAATATTCAGCCCGAAAAATTAAATCTTGACAATGGGAGTATATTAATGTAAATTGATTTCTGCTGCAAGCTAAAAATCGGTTGAATATCCTTGCTTAAGAGTTTAGAGAAAGGAAGCTTCCGGTAGCAACATTGATTTCACTTTAAGTCCTCAGGCCATGAAACCGTACCCCCACTCGCCTTACGTGAGTACCGCCCGTTTGCTGTTCACCACCACGTTCATGTTGCTGGCAGGCGTAATTGCCTGGTGGGGTTGGACGCATGTGGCGCTGGGCGGGCTGGGCTTTGCCCTCATTGGTGCCATTATCGTAGTGATAGCAGCACCATTTATTCTGGTCTGGTTTCGAAAAAACACGGCTTCCTAGGCTCTATCAGGCTATACCGGCACGGTATCGCTTATACCTCGACGCCTTCCCCCAATACGTTTTCAACCCAGCCTTTGCCCCAGTCTTCGAGCTCTTGAGCGCTCCAGATTTGTGGGTAGAAAATGCGGCGTTGAAACTTGGGGGGCAGATAGCTACGCCAGTTGGTACCGCCAGTGGCCGCCACATCTGTGGGGTTGCGCTGTAGGTAGCGCACCGCCGACTTGTAATGCATCAGGGGCCAATTCACGTTCACGCTCACATCGAGCTGGCGCAGGGCGCGCAACAGGCGAGGGTGCTGTTGGTCGGCGGCGGGCAGGCGCTGGACCACGGCCCACACGTTGCGGTCGCGGTATTCTTCGGCGTGGCGGCGCAGGTCGGTCGTGTACTTGCGCTCAAATTCAATCAGAGTGAGGGCTTTGGCGCCGCTGGCTTCGATGGTGGCCCCGGCCTTCCAGTAAATACAGCCCAGGAGCTGGTCATAGTCGTGGGCCGAAGCCTCGCCCAGGGCCTGACGTTTCACTTGGTCGGTCAGGTTTTCGAGGGCGGTGCTGGCAATTTCAATCATGCGATACTGCACGCTCTGGAAGCCCGAGGCCGGCATCAGGGCCATGCGAAAATCGAGAAACTGCTGCTTGTCCATGCCGTCGACCATCACGTCGAACGAGTCGATGAGGTTTTCGAAATAGCGGTTGATGCGGCCTAGGCGCAGCACGATTTCGCCCAAAGTGGGCTCGGTCAGGCCGCCAATCTGCTCGTACTCGCAGAGGCAAAGCTTGAAGTAAAGCTCCGAAATCTGGTGGTACATGATGAAAATCCGCTCGTCGGGAATGTTGGTGAGCGGGCGCTGGATGGACAGCAGGGTGTCCAGCTCGATGTAATCCCAGTAATTAATATACTTGGCGTGGTACAGGCCTTCGAGGTAGGCGGCCAAGTCCTGGCCGTCGGGGGCGTAGCGGGCCTGCAGGCGTCGAAGCTGTTCGAATACGGCGGGGGAAAACTCGTCCGGGGTGGGAGCGGTGGACATGTAGGGCGGGGGGAGAAGTGGCGAGAACGGCGGGGTGGGCCGGGGCAAATATCGTTAAAATGTGGGGCTGCCCATCCAGTCTCATTCCCGACAAGCAACCCCACCCGGTCAACGGGCTTCTTTCGTCGGCCGGGTGGGCCGGGCTCCGGAATGGGCAAGACGGGCGGGTTAGCAGGTATCCGCTACTTTTAGCCCCGCAAAGCCCTAGCTTGTGCACTTTATGGCTGAAAAATCCAGCATCTTCGACATGATTGGTCCCGTAATGATTGGGCCGAGCTCTTCGCACACGGCCGGCGTCGTGCGCATTGCCCGCGCGGCCATTCGGGTGCTGGGGGCGTTGCCCACCGAGGCGGTGGTCACGTTCTACAACTCGTTTGCCCGCACCTACGAGGGCCACGGCTCCGACCGCGCCATAGTGGCCGGCCTGCTGGGCTACGCCCCCGACGACGTCCGCATCCGCACGGCTTTCGACCACGCGGCCGAAGCCGGCCTGCACTACACGTTTCAGAGCGTGGCCAATGCCTCGACCATGCACCCCAACACCATTAAGCTGAACTTGCATGATGCCGTGAGCGGCCGGCGGGTGGAGGTGATAGGGCAGAGCCGGGGCGGGGGCGTTATTCGAATCGTGGAAGTCGACGGCTTCCCGGCCGATTTTTCGGGCAACCTGCACACGGTCATCATCGATGCCGCCGACGTGCCGGGCTCCATTGCCTTCATCGCCTCCGTTATTGCGCACGACCAGTGTAACATTGCGACCATGTTGGTGAGCCGCAAGGGCCGCAACGATGCTGCCCGGCAGTTTATCGAGATGGATAGCCCCATCAAGGAAATAACGCTGGCCTATCTGCGTCAGCTGAGCTGGGTGCACGGCATCATTTACATCCCGACCTTGGACTAGCCGCGTCGCGCGGCCCATTCTTGAAAACATCTCACCACATGAATTCTCGCAACAACTTTGCCCGGACGCTGCGACCGAGCGCCCTGGCCGGCCTCACGCTGGCCGCGCTGGGACTGGCCCCCGCTGCCCGCGCCCAGGCGCCAGCCCCAACGCCGGCTCCGAACCCGCCGGCCGCCCTGGACCCGCGCCCTGCCGCACCCGCGCCCACCGGCCCCTGGACGTTGCAGGCCGCCGTTGACTACGCCGTGACGCACAACCTGACCGTGCGCGCCAACGAGCTGACGGCCCGCCAGCAGGAAGCCACTTACCGCCTGAGCCAGGCGGCCCTGCTGCCCACGGCGGGCTTTTCCGGTACGCAGAACTTCACCTTCGGCACCAATAAAGACCCGCTCACCAACCAGTTCCAGACGATTCGGTCGCGGGCCAACAACTTTACGCTATCGGGGCAGGCCACGCTGTTTTCGGGCTTCCAGCTGCGCAACACCATCCGGCAGAATGTGTCGGAGGCCGAAGCCGCGCATTTCGATGTCGAAAAGTCGCGCAACGATTTGTCGCTGAACGTAGCCTCCTCGTTTCTGCAGCTGCTGCTGGCCCAGGAGCTTATCCGGGCCTCGGAGGCGCGCCTGAGCACGGTGCAGGCCCAGGTGGCGCGCAGCGAAAAGCTGCTGAAAGCCGGAGCCGTGGCCGAAGGCAACCTGCTCGACAGCCGCGCCCAGCTGGCCGGCGAAGAGCGCAGCCTGGTGACGGCTCAGAACCAAAAAGCCCTGGCCCAGCTGGCCCTGGTGCAGGAGCTGAACCTCGACCCGGCCACCGCCAGCCAGTTCGAGGTGACGGTGCCCAGTCTGCCCGCGCCCACCAGCTTGACGGCCACGGCCGACGTGGCCGACCCCAACGCTACCTTCGAGCTGGCCCGGCAGCGCCTGCCCGAAATCAAGGCTGCCGACCAGCGCGTGAACAGCGCCCGCCTGGGGCTGGAAGTAGCGCGGGGCGGCTACTACCCCCGCCTGCTGGTATCGGGTGGTATTCAGACCGGCTACTCCTCGGCCCGGCAGCAAGCCATCTACAACCTCGACAACCTCGTGGCCACGCCTATTTTTCAGGTTAATCCGGCCGTGCCCGGTGGCTATAGTCCCTCGCCCTACGTGTCGCTGCAACCCACAGTGCAGACGCTGCCCTTTAACTTTTTTGACCAGTTGACCACCAACCGGGGCGAGTTCATCCAGCTCACGCTCAACATTCCCATTCTCAACGGGCTGCAAACCCGGGTAGGCGTGCAGCGCGCCCGGCTCAACATCGAGCAGGCCGGGCTGCGGGCCGAACAAACCCGCCTGCAGCTGCGCCAGAGTATTCAGCAGAGCTATGCCGACGCCCTGGCCGCGCAGCGCCGCTACGCCGCCAGCGCCCGCCAGGTCGAGGCCCTCAACTTGGCCTTCCGCAACGCGGAAATCCGCTTCAACAACGGCCTGCTCAACGGGACTGACTTCAACATTGCCCGCAACAACCTCACGGCCGCCGAGTCGGACATGATTCAGGCCAAATACGAATTCTTTTTCCGCAGCAAGGTGCTCGATTTCTACCAGGGTAAGCCGCTAACTCTTTAATCATTTAACAATTAACATTTATCATTTAACATGTCAGCGTTTTCCGCATGAACTGGCAGGACGGCTGTTAAATGTTAATTGATAAATGTTAAATGACCTCTTATGAACAACAACCGATTACTGTATTCGCTGCTGGCTGCGGTCGTGCTGCTCATTGCGGGCTACTCGCTGGCCAAAAAGAAGGGTTGGGTGGGCAAGCCTACTGGCGTGGAAGTGCTGGTGGCCAAGGCCGGCCCGGCTACCATTGTCGAAAAAGTAAGCGCCTCGGGCAAGGTGCAGCCCGAAACCGAAGTTAAAATCTCGCCGGACGTGTCGGGCGAAATCATCGAGCTATACGTGCAGGAGGGCGATTCCGTGCGCAAGGGCCAGCTGTTGCTGCGCATCCGCCCCGATAACTACCAGGCCCAAGTGAACGTGCAGAATGCCCAGGTGGGTACCCAGCGCGCTAACGTGGCCCAGGCCCAGGCGCGCCTGCAGCAGCTCATGGCGTCGTCGCGGCAAACCGAGCTGAGCTATCGGCGCAATGCCTCGCTGTATAAGCAGAAGGTGATTTCGCAAGCCGACTACGAGGCCAGTCAGGCGGCCTACAATGCTTCACAGGAAGAATTGAACAGCGTGCGGCAGCAAATCAAGGCGGCCCAGAGCACCGTGGGCGCGGCCTCGGCCTCGCTGGAAGAAGCCCGCAAGAACCTCAACAAAACCACCATTTATGCTCCCGTGAGCGGCACCGTGAGCAAGCTGAACGTGAAACGCGGCGAGCGCGTGGTGGGCACCACCCAGATGGCGGGCACCGAAATCATGCGCATCGCGAATCTGCACAACATGGAGGTGCGCGTGAACGTGAACGAGAACGACGTGAATAACGTGAGCATCGGCGACTCGGTGGAGGTGGATGTGGATGCGTACTCAACCCGCAAGCTGAAGTTTATCGGCCTCGTTACCAACATTGCCAACACCGCCAAAGACGCCCTCACGGCTGAAGCCGTAACGGAGTTCGAGGTGCGCATCCGCCTGCTGCCCGAGAGCTACCAGCAGCTAATGCGGAAGGTGCGGGGCAAAACCATCGTGCCGTTTCGTCCGGGAATGACGGCTTCGGTCGACATCATTACCGACCGCAAGCCCGGCGCGCTAAGCGTGCCCCTGGCCGCCGTAACTACCCGCTCCGATTCGGCCAATACCAAGGATGGCAGCGGCCCGGGCGGGGTGCGCGTTTCGACCCCGCGCGGCAATGGTACGGCTACAGCCGTTGACCAGAGCAAAAAGGAAAAAGTGGAGATTCAGGAAGTTGTGTTCGTGGTGAAGGATGGCAAGGCCGTGCTGACGCCAGTGAAAACCGGCATCAGCGACTTCCAGAATATCGAGATTCTGAGTGGCGTGCCAGCCGGCGCTACGGTGGTGAGCGGGCCGTTCCGGGCCGTGGCCAAATCCCTTAAGGATGGCTCCGTAGTTGAAATCAAAGACTTGAAGTCGCTCAACAAGGAGGCCCTGAAGGAAGACCCCGATGCCGGTAAATAATTAAAACGTAACGCCAGACGGGAAAAAAAATATGTCATGCTGAGCACAGTGAAGCATCTTTATCGCCACAGTAATCCAATTATCATGGGTTAGTATTGCGTTAGAGATGCTTCACCGCGCTCAGCATGACGTACTGATTTATTGCGTTACGCCTCCAATTCTACTCCCCAAAATCCCACCTACTTGGAAAAAATTGCCATGCTCGGCGGCGGCTCCTGGGCCACCGCTCTCACCAAAATTTTGTCGGAAAACGGCGCCCGCGTCGATTGGTGGCTGCGCTCGAAGGACGATGTGCAGCACCTGCTGCGTACCCGCCATAACCCCCGCTACCTCTCGGCCGTGCAGTTCGACCTGAGCCGCGTGTTCCCGACCACCAACCTCGAAGAAGCCGACTGGTTGGTGCTGGCCGTGCCCGCCGCCTTCGTGCAACCCGTACTTGACAAGCTCGACCGCGACTCGTTCAAGCACAAGCGCGTGGTTTCGGCCATCAAGGGCATGATTCCGAATAAAAACCAACTCGTGACCGACTACGTGGCCGAGCGGTTTCGGCTGCCGCACACCCGCCTGGGCGTGATTGCCGGCCCCTGCCACGCCGAAGAAGTGGCCTTCGAAAAGCAGAGCTACCTCACCATCGGTTCGCCCGACGTAGGCCTGGGCGAGGACTTCTCGGAGCTACTGCGTAATCGCTATGTGCGCGCCCATCCCGCTCAGGACCTCGACGGCATTGAATACTGCGCTGTGATGAAAAACATCATTGCCCTCACCGGCGGCATTGCCCACGGCGTGGGCTACGGCGATAATTTCCTGGCCGTGCTTGTGAGCAATGCGGTGCAGGAAATCCGCCGCTTCCTGCAAGCTATCAGTCCGCAGGCGCGCGACCTGTCGGCCTCAGCCTACCTCGGCGACCTGCTGGTGACGGCTTACTCGCAGTTTTCGCGCAACCGCACCTTTGGCAGCATGGTGGGCCGGGGCTACTCGGTGAAGTCGGCACAGTTGGAAATGAACATGGTAGCCGAGGGCTACTACGCGGTAAAGTCCATCCATGAGCTCAACAAAAAGCTCAAAGTGAACATGCCGATTACCGACGCGGCTTATAACATTCTGTACGAGCGAATTGCGCCAGCGGTGGAGATGGAGCTGCTGAAGGAAAAACTGCGGTGAGACTAGTAGTCGCGGTAGGGTTAGTGTCTGTAGCCATCGCAATTGCTGCTTTGGATAGTTACATCAGTTTACATACCGGTCTGAATCCGATTATTGCTTTTGCGGCATTCTTTTTTTGGTTGGTAGTGTGCGGTTTTTGCCTTCGGTTGGCTTTGGCAGAGAATAGTTGGAAGATGCTTGTGCTGCCGAGCGCGCTGCTGCTGCTGACGTGTCTGGTTTTTGCATACAGATTACAACAGCAAAGGCAGCAGTATGCGGAGAAGAATGGTTCACCGCGACGCTATTACAAATTGGACTAGAAATTAGCATTCAATGCGTTGTGCTTTAATATGAAAGTTGTCGGTTTTACCTTCGTTCGCAACGCCATCAAGTACGATTATCCTGTACTTGAAAGCATTAACTCGCTGCTGCCGCTGTGTGATGAAGTGGTGGTGGCGGTGGGCAACTCCGATGACGGCACGCTGGCACTGATTCAGGGTATCGGCTCGCCTAAAATCCGCATCGTCGAAACCGTATGGGACGACTCGTTGCGCGAGGGCGGCCGGGTGCTGGCCGTGGAAACCGACAAAGCCCTGGCCGCCGTACCTGCCGATGCCGACTGGGCCATTTATCTGCAGGCCGATGAGGTGCTGCACGAAGCCGACTACTCTGCTATCCGGGCCGGAATGGTGCGCTGGCAGGACGATAAAACGGTGGAAGGCCTGTTGCTAAAGTACCGCCACTTCTATGGCTCCTACGACTACGTGGGCGACTCCTACCGCTGGTACCGTCGCGAAATCCGCATTGTGCGGCCGGGCATCGGGGTGCGCTCGTACCGCGACGCTCAGGGTTTCCGCCGCACCGGCGACCGCAAGCTCCGGGTGAAGCTGCTCGATGCCACTGTGCACCACTACGGCTGGGTGAAGCCCCCGGCGGCCATGCAGCGCAAGCAGGAAACTTTCAACAAGCTCTGGCATTCCGACGACTGGGTAGCCCAGCACGTGGCCCCGGCCCAGGAATTTGACTACAGCCAGGTCGACTCGCTGCAGCGGTTTGCCGGTACGCACCCGGCCGTGATGGTCCAGCGTCTGCAAACCCAAAGCTGGCAGTTCGACCACGACCTGAGCCGCAACCGCCACCGCTTCAAGGACCGGCTCAAGCAGGCCTTGGAGCGCATCACCGGCTACCGGCTGGGCGAATACCGCAATTACCGGCTGATTTAGCAACTGTTTCACTCTTACTCATGGAAACATCCGCCTGGCTTCCGCTGGCCCTATTGACGGCGCTGTGCCTGGCGGGCTACAACTTTTTCATCAAGCTGTCGGCCGATGAGCTGCCACCCGCGCTGGGGGCCGTGGTGCTGCAGGTGGTGGCCGCCGTGCTGGGCGCGCTGTGGCTGCTGAAGCTGCGCTGGCAGGGGCAGCCGTTGGGCTTTTCGGGCAAGGGCGTGGGACTGGCGGCCTTGGCTGGGCTGGGCGTGGGCCTGGCCGAAATCCTCACGTTCGTGCTGTTTCGGCGGGGGCTGCCGGCTTCGGTAGGCACGCCGGTTATCGTGGGGGGCTCGGTGCTGCTTTCGGCGCTGCTCGGGTGGGTGGTGTTGCGCGAAAGCCTCTCGCTGGCGCAGGCTGGTGGGCTGCTGCTGATTGTGGTGGGCATTGCCCTGCTGGCCCGTGGGCACTAGCCGCTAGTGGTACCAGCGCTGGCTGGCGAGGCCGTAGCCCATGGGCACGGTGTAGATATCAACCTCGGCGTTGTGAAAGGTTGGTGCAAACGGGAACTCAGGCTGGAAATACCCGCGTCGGTTTGGAAAAGCCACCACGTAACCATAAGTCACCCCGGGTAGCTGCCGGTAGTCGAATTGCCAGGGGCGTTGCCGCTGCTGGGTGTGGGCATAGAACCGAAAGAACAGGTCATGGGTCGGCTCGGGGATGAGAATGGGGGCGGCGGGCTGCCGGGCCAGCCACTCCAGGCCCGCCCGGTAAGCGCCGTTGGTAGCGCGGGCAGTTGGGTTCACGCGTACTACGCTGTAGGCCTGGTAAGCACCGTACAGGCCCACGCCGACGGTCAGCAGTCGCCAGGCCCCGGCAAACCGGACGCGGGGCCAGCGGCGCAGCGCCCATTTGAGCCCAAACCCGGCGAGGATAAATAAAAAAATGCCCTTGTATAGCAGCACTCGCTCGGGCGGGTACACCCGTTGGGCAGCAGCCAGCAAGTAGGGAAATGCCATAAACCACAGGCAGGGGCCGAATAGCCGGTCGAGCCGTTGCGCTTCCGGGGCGGGCGTTGCGCCAGTGCGGGCGGCGTGCCGGGCACGGGCCGCCAGCAGGAGCAGCGCCACCACCAGTACGCCGCCCAGGGTGCGCTGCCCGGCCAGAAAACCCTCCGAGTGCCAGCCGAAAGCGGGGAAGCCGCGTAGAAATTCGCCGAAAGGCAAGGCGGCCACGAAGCCATTGCCGGCCAGCTGACCCGGCCCTGAAACCAGCATTAATGGCACGTAGAGCGAAGCTGCGGCCAGGGCCAGCAAGCCGCCGCCCGCTACTGTTGATGCCAGGGCCCGCCAAGCGCCGGCGCGGGTCTGCCGCAGCACCAGCCACGAGCCCGCTGAGGCCACTACGTAGGCAAAAGTCGGGATGGTATAAAGGCCCAAGGCACCCACCACGGCAAATACCAGCCAAGCCGCCCGCGTCCGCCCACTGGGGCGCAGAATTTCGAGCATGGCCAGAAACAGGGCTGCCGTGCTGGCAATCAATAGCCAGTAGCCGCGCCCCACGCCGGCATGATACCAGCTTAGCTGCAAGCCGCTGAAGAGCGCCACCGCCACCAGCGCCACCCGGAACCCCGCCAACCGCAGCAGCCCCAGAAACCAAACTGCCGTGGCCCCGGTACTGATGAGCAATACTGGCAGCCGCATACTCCACCAGAAACCCGGGTTCACCTGATAAAACAGCCAGGCAATGGTATTGGAGAAAACGTGGTTGTTGGGCAGCGGGTAATAGGCACTGGTGGCCAACAGGCCTTTGCTAACAAACAGTTCGTACGACACGGCATCGTCGTACTCGGGGTTGGCTAGGCTGAAGTAGAGCCGGCCGAGCGTGAAGGCGGCCAGCACCCCGCCCGCCCAGCGGCGCTGAGTGGGCGGGGTGGCTTGCCAGTAATGTAGCAGTTCCAGCGTGGCGCTGCGCAGCTCGTGCCAGCAGCGCCGGGCTTCGAGCCGGCCAGTGGGGCGCAGCAAAATCAGCACGACAAATCCCGTCATCAGCGCTCCGCCAGCTACCAGGGCATGCTGCGCTTGTGCGTATTCGGCTGCCGTTACCAGGCGCGTCCGCCATTTGTAGAAGGGGAACAGGTTGTTTA
This sequence comes from Hymenobacter sp., assembly GCA_025354605.1. GTDB lineage: Bacteria > Bacteroidota > Bacteroidia > Cytophagales > Hymenobacteraceae > Hymenobacter. Next base: position 31,671 of record JANXMN010000601.1, read on the forward strand.
GCGGCTGCACGGCCGTCCAGTCGGCGCTGGCCAGCACCAGCGCCGCCCAGCCCAGGCATCCCGCCAGCAGGCTGCCACTCAGCAAGGCCAGAAATGTCAGGCGGATGAAATTGCCGCAAGCGGATTCTGGGCGGTCCAATGTTGTGGATTTAAATGAAAGCATGGGCAGCCGGGGTACTGGAGCAAAGTTGGTGTTCCTCCTGTTATTCCAATTGCTGGCCTGTCTGTGCGGTTGATTTGCTAAACCGTCAGTTTGCCAAAAACCAATATTGCTCGGGTCGGGGAGTGGCTGGCGACGTCGTGTCCAATCGGTAGATAGCAACTTCGCTGTTGAGGAAGGCGGGCGCGAATGGTAGGCGAGGCTGAAAATAACCGCGCTGGTTGGGAAAGCACACCACGTACCGATATTCCGCCCCAGGCCCCGGCGCCGCATCGGGCTCCCAGCTCCAGGCCGGGTGCTCGCTGCGTAGGTACAGGCTAAGATAGATTTTATGCGTCGGTTCGGGCACCAGCGCGGGACCCGGGGGCTGCTTGCTCAGCCAGGCCGCGGCCGCCCGAAATTTGGCGTTGTTGCGGCGCGGCGCGCTGTTGTCGCGCGCGTGGCACTGCAATTGGTAGGCCAGCCACAACCCCGCCACCAGCAGCATTCCCCGCTGACTCCATGTTTTCCAGCGGCCCCGGCCGTGGGTCAGCAACCATTCCGTGAGCAGCGCTACCAGCGCATAAAAAAAGAAAGCTTTGTAGAACAGCGTCCGGCCCGGGGCCTGCACCCGCTGCGCCAGCATCATCACGTAGGGAAAGGCAATGAACCAGAGCGTCAACCAGCCGGTCCGCTGCCAGGGCCGGCCTTCGGATGCCGGTAAGCCGCCTCGGCGCACTTGGTTTATCAGCACCATTGCGCCCGCCAACGTTACCACCACGAGCGTGGCGCCCAGGCGCATTTGCCCCGCAATGAAGCCTTCGGTTTCCCACCAGTAGGAGGGCAGCCCCCGCAGAATCTCGCCCAGCGGCCTTGGCGCCACAAACCCATTGCCCGCCAGCTTTTGCAGGCCCGATACCAGCAGCAGGGGGGCATACGCGAGCCCGACTCCTAGCGCCACCAGGCCTAGCGCCCCCACTAACGACGTCAGGGCGCGCCAGTGGCGCTGCCGCAACCATTGCCAGCTCAGCCAGCTCGCGGCCGAGCCCAGCACCAGCGCGAAAGTGGGTACTGCCCAGATGCCGGCAATGCTGCCCAATACCCAGGCCAGCCACGCTCGTCGGGGACGGTCCGTGCTCTGGCTTAAGGAGAGTGTGGCGAAAAAAACCAGCGCGGCCCCTCCGGCCACCAGCCAGTAGCCGCGCCCCGTGGCGGCGTGATATAGGCCCAATTGGCTCAGGCTGGCCAGGGTGGTGGCCAGCAGCGCTGGCCGGGCCGAGAACTTTTCGCGCAGCCAGCCCAGGTACCACAGTCCGGTAGCTCCCGTGGCCACCAGCAGCACCGGCAGCCGGATAGTCCACCAAAAGCCGGGGCTGACCTGAAAAAACAGCCAAGCCAGCAGATTTTCTAGCACGTGGTTGTTGGGCAGGGGATAGTAAGCTGCCACCGCCAGCATGCCTTTGCTCACAAAAAGCGAGTACGAAGCCCCGTCATCATAGGGCGGGGTAATGGCCGGCAGGCTGAGCGTTAGGCGCAGCAGCGAGAGGGCGGCCAGGGTGATGATGGCCGCCCGGCGTTGCTCCGGCTGCAATTCGGCCCAGGCAGCCCGGTAGCCAGCTGGCGGCTGGCGAAACTCTGCCCGTAAGGTCCTTAGCTCGTTTCGGCCGGCTGCTGAGCTCATCAGCAATAATCCTCCCAGGCCCGCCAGTGCAGAAACGCCGGCCAGGGCCAGGCCCGCCGCTTGCAGCGTCGCACGGCTAACCGGCCTAACTTGCCAGTGATAAAATGGAAAAATCGAATTGAGCGCCGCCAGGTCTTGGGTGTAGGCTGAAAGCAGCACCGCCGCCGCGTAAGTGCCCAGCAGCGCGGTGATGCCCGCCCCGAGTAGCCAGAAGAAGCGAACAGTCGGCTGCGGGTGGCGGCTCGCCACAGCTGCCATGGGGCTGCCATCCGGGCCAGAACCCGCCATCCCGGCGCTCAGGACGAGGCAGGAGCCGGCAGGGCTCCCAGCTTTTCGAGCTCGGCCCACACGCGGTGAGTGGGCAGGCCCATCACGTTGAAGTAGGAGCCTTCGAGCCGGTCGATGGCGGCCATGCCCAGCCAGTCCTGCGCCCCATATGACCCGGCTTTGTCGTAGGGCTGGCAAGTATCGATGTAGTGGTCAATTTCGGCCACCCGAAGCGGGCGGAAATGCACCGTCGTGCAGTCAGAAAAAACCACTTCCTGCCCATCACCGGCCCGCAGGCACACGCCCGTGTACACCTCGTGGCTACGGCCCTGCAGGCGGCCCAGCATGGCCTGGGCTTCGGCCCGGTCAGCGGGCTTGTTCAGCACGTCGTCGTCGAGGCACACGATGGTATCGGCAGTTAGCACTAGCTCGTCGGGGGCGAGGCCGGGTACGTAGGCGGCGGCTTTGCGAGCGGCGAGAAACTCGGCCACTTCGGCCCGGCGCAGGTGGGCCGGGAATTCTTCATCGACTTCCAGTAGCCGGATGTCGAACGAAAGGCCCAGCGCGGCCAGCAGCTGGCGGCGGCGCGGAGAGTTGGAAGCCAGGATAAGTTTCAAAGCAAAAAGCTAGTGCTGAAAGAATTCGAGCAATGAATTGCCAGCTTCCTCGTCGGCAATGCTGCTGAAGAGAAAGCCGCCAATGGTTTTGGGGTAGAAAAACGTCGATTTGGGCGGCATCACCGCGCCGGAGTGACAGACCGACTCTACCTCTGCCATGGTTACCTCGTTCACAATAAGCGCGGCTCGGGCCTCGCCGCGGTCCACCCGCTGCAGGCATTCCGAGAAGTTGCGCACGTAAGCTACGCCGGGCCAGGCGCGCTGCACGTCGGGACCTACCAGGCCCAATACTTTCTCCAGCACGAAGTAATGCAGCACCGTCAAATCAAGGTTTTTGACGGCTTCGGTGGTGTCCCAGTCCAGCTGGGAATGCACCTCGGGGCGCAGCCGGATTTTATACGCCTGCTCATCCAGATACAGCCCAAAGGCCCACGGCTTGCCGGCAATAATTTCGGGTAGGTCGGTGACATCCTCGATGGCCCGAATCGTGAAATACGGCTCCAGTCGGCGCAGAAATTCGGTTTCGTCCAGCTCCCCGGGCAGCTCCAGCAGCAGGCGGTGGGTGGGTAGGATGCGCAGGTCATCGGCTGCCGAGTTGGTGAGGTACATGAGGTGGTAGTTCCAGGGCTCGTGGCCGGTGGCCGTGCCGTTGGCGGCCAGCGTTCGGGCCTGCCGGTAAGCCAGCGAGCCTTCGTAGCGGTGGTGGCCGTCGGCCAGAATCACCTGTCGTTGCGCCAGCACCTGCTGAAACCGTCGAATCACCGCCGCGTCCTGAATCACGGCCAACACATCCCGCGCGCCCTGGTAATCTTCGTCGGTTTCTAGCAGGGGCGTGGTCATTGCCTCGTCCAGGTAGCGCTCCAGCTCAAACTCGTCGTCGCGATACAGGCCGTGCGTGGCGCTCGACTGAAACTGCGTGCAGGCCAGCAATTCGGCCCGGTCGTTCACGGCCGCCGGCAGCGTGTTTTCGTGGCGCAACACCACTTCCTCACTCCAGTCGTAAGCCCGAATGTGGCACATGAAGCCCTTGCGGCAAAATTCACGGGCGCTACCCGGCAGCCGGAAATACTGGTAATAGGCATAGATACCCGGCAGCTCGTCCTGACGTAGCACGCCGCTGGCTTCCCATTCGCGCAGGAGGCGCAGTGCTTCGGCGGCCGGAGCCTCGCCGCGTGGAACCGACAAATGAATGGAGTTGAGTGGGTTGCGATAGAGAGCCTCGCGCTGCTTGACCGAAACCACATCGAATAGCGGCGAAACGTAGGCATCGATGTCGGTGCTTAGTGTCGGGTTGTAGCGCCAGCCGCGCAGGGGTTGAATTTCAGCCACGTATTCGAAAAAAGCAGTGAGTCGGGAAGCGGCAAAGTTCGCACAAGCCGCCTGATTAACCCACATTTTCAACTATTCACCATCAGGTCCGAAGGAAATGTCCCGCAATCCCGCATATACGATGCCTTACGGGGCCAGCCGCTCAATCTTCCATTCCGTGCCCTGCTGGGTATATAAAATCCGGTCGTGTAAGCGGCTGGGTCGGCCCTGCCAAAGCTCAATTAGCTGCGGGCGCAACAGGTAGCCGCCCCAGTGCGGGGGCCGCGGCAACGGATTCTGGGTTTCGAATTCTTTGGCGGTGGCCACTTCGCGGGCTTCGAGTTCCTGGCGGCTGGCAATTTCCTGGCTTTGGGGCGAGGCCCAGGCCCCCAACTGACTGCTCCGCGGCCGGCTCTGGAAATAGGCCGTCGACATGGCCTCGGGGGCTTTTTCGATGCGGCCTTCCACCCGCACCTGCCGTTCCAGGCCGGGCCAGAAAAAGTTGAGCGCGGCTAAAGGGTGGGCGGCCAGTTCGTGGCCCTTGCGCGATTCATAATTGGTGTAGAAGAGAAAGCTCGCGTCGTCGGGCATGCCCTTTAGCAGTACTACCCGCGACGAAGGCTGGCCGGCAGCGCCCACCGTGCTCAGCGTCATGGCGGTGGGCTCTTCGAGCTGGGCGGCAATGGCTTCCTCCAGCCACTGCCGGAATTGCAGCATTGCGTTGGGCAGTACCTCGCCCCGGGAAAGGGTCCGTTGGGCGTAGGTTTTGCGTAAATCGGCCAGATTTGTATCGTTCATGGGTTTAAGGATAGGTATGGAAGCAGGAAAGCAAGCGCGACGAACTTGCCCGATGGAACATTTTCAGTTAGGCCGCAGTCTTTATTAACCATCAGTTATCATCTACTTGTTTCAGCGGCGAAAGGTACAGACACGCTTTTCGCACTACTGCCGAGCCTAACCGGTGTCCTAAACCGGACCACGGGGGCCAACTGACTTCGACAGTAAAATCGCCGGCAAGTATCCCCTCTTTTCGCCATTCAGCCTATGCAATCCGGCACGCTCCTTATCTCCAAGCCCTTCCTCGGTGACCCCAACTTCGAGCGCAGCGTCGTGCTCATTTGTCGCGATGAGTCCGCCCATGGCACTTTTGGACTGGTCCTGAATCGGCTCACCACCCTGACGCTGGGGGACGTGCTTGACCTGCCCGACCCGGTACCGGCGGTGCAGGAAATACCCCTTTACCTTGGCGGTCCGGTTGAGCAGAACACGCTGCATTACGTGCATCGGGTGGCCAGTCTGCCGGGTGCGAACTTCCTCGGGCAGGACGTTTACTGGGGCGGCGATTTCGAGCTGTTGCTTGAAATGCTGGTCAGCGGCACGGTTCCGGTAGCCGATGTCCGGCTTTTTGCGGGCTATTCCGGTTGGAGCGAGGGCCAGCTCGCCGCCGAAATGCGGGAGCAGACTTGGATTCGGCAGCCCGCAAGCGCCGGGAAAGTGTTTACTTTGGCATCTGATGCCTTTTGGCGGGATATTTTACGGGAAAAAGGAGGGCGTTTTAAAGTGCTCGCTAACTATCCCGTTGACCCCAGCCTGAATTAGGGCGACCTGCGGGCCGTCGAGTTTTTTGTTTCCACCCTTTTACGCGCGCTGCTCCGGCTCAATCTTCCGAGCTGGCTTTTCCGAAGAATTATGGCTGCTGAAGAAAACCCCACTACTCCGCCCGCCGGCGGAAACGAGCTATCCGCTGAAGACCGGATGACCATTTTGCAACGCCGACTGGCCGAGATTGAAAACCGTGCGGCTGGTGCGCCCGCTGGCACCCTGTCGCCGGAATCTGGTGCGCAGGTTGAGTTGCCTGCCCAGGGTACGCCCGAGTTGCCCGTTGGCCAGCCCGCCGGGGCCGGTACTGCCGAACCTTCCGGCGAAGCCGTCATCATCACCGACCTGGGGGTTGCTGCGCCGGATGCCGGCACACCCGAAGCTGCTGCTGCTGCCGAAACGGCTCAGCACGTGCCCGATGCCGTAACCGTTGATGGCCACGACATATCGGCACCTCAGGCCCGCGCGCTGGCCCATTATGATGGCATTTCGGCTGAGCCCCCGTCCAATCCCGAAGCGCTGCCCGCCGCCGAGCATATTGCCAGTGCTACTCCGGCTCCCATTGCCGACCCTGAAGTACTGAGCGCCCCGGCTCCTGAAAACGCCGAATCCCCGGATGCGGAGTTGCCCGTGGCTGACCTGCCCAATGCTGAGGCCATCGAAGCGGCTCCCGAAGCAGTTGCCACCCTGTCAACTTCCTCCGAAACCCCGGTGGCGGAAGAAACGCCTGAAGTTTCCGCAAGTGGCTCCGAATCCGAAGCCGTTCCAGTCACTGAACAGGTTTCGGCTGAAGTACCTGCGGTCGTGTCGCCGACGGCTGATGAGGCGGCGGTCTTGCTTGATGCTCCGGATAAATCGATGCCCGATTTCGCGGGCCTCGACCTGCCGGCTCAAGCGGCTTACTTGGTGGGTTTGTTGCGTCGCCCCGATGCCAGCAAACACCGCAAGCAGATTCAGGACCTTACCCGCCAATACGAAGCCAACGTAGGTCAGGCCCGTACCGCCGCTCGCGAAAAGTTTGCCGCCGGCGGCGAAGGTGCCGAAGCCTTTGCATTCCAGCAGCCCGAAGGCCAGCAGGAACTCAATAAGGCTCAGCAGGAATACCGCGAAAGCCGTGTAAAAGATGCCAAGGCGGAAGATGCCAGCCGTGGCGATAACCTTACTAAAAAGAAAGCCCTGCTCGACCAGCTCCGCATCCTGGTGGAAGGTGCTGAAACCAAAGACAGCTCCGCCAAGCTGAAGGCTTTGCAGGCCGATTGGAAGTCCACCGGAGCCGTGCCGCAGACCGACAGCCAAAGCATCTGGGACACGTATCACGGCCTGCTCGATATTTATTACAGCAAGCAGGGCCAGTTCCTGCAGATGAAGGACCTTGACCGCCGGCGCAATCTGGAAGCCAAGGAAGCCCTCATCAAGCGGGCGGAAGCCCTCGGCAGCGCTTCCGGTATCAATAAAGCCCTCGACGAGCTCACCAAGCTGCACGAAGACTGGAAGAACATTGGCCCCGTGCCCAACGACCAGCGGGAGCCGCTGTGGCAGCGTTTCATTGCGGCTTCCGATGTCCTGCATCAGCGCCGTAAGGAGTTTGCCGACCAGCGCTCCGTTGTTGAAAAAGCCAACCTCGTGGTGAAGCAGGCTCTGCTGGAGCGCGTGCTGCCCTTCGCCAGCTTCGAAACCGACCGCGTGAACCTATGGCGCTCGAAAACCGATGAGCTGCAGGAAATCAAGGTTGAATGGGAGGCCGCCGGCCTCGTGCCCCGCGCTCAGGCCGACGCCTTAAACAAACAGTATTGGGCTGCCTATAAGGCGTTTTTCAATCGTAAAAACGACTTTTTCAAAAGCCTCGACAATGAGAAATCAGCTAACGTAAAGGCAAAGCAGAATCTCATCGACCAGGCTGAGGAAGCGCAGAACAATGCCGACCATGACACCGCCCGTCAGGTTATCATTCGGGTGCAGAAGGAATGGAAGGATGTGGGCCGCGTGCCCGATAAGCTGGCCGACAAGCTTTGGCATCGTTTCCGCGCCGCCTGCGATGCCGTTTTCGAGCGTCCCAAGCAGGAGTTCCGCCAGCGCGAGGAAAAGGTGCAGCTGGCTTCGGCTGAGCAAACCTCCCACCTCGATGCCCTGGCCGAGCAAATAAATGCCCTGTCGGCCGATGCCCCTGGTTCGCTGGAAGGCTACCGTGCCGTGCTGGCCGATTGGTCGGCTGCCTTCGACCCTTCCGAAGCCGAGCCCGCTCGTGGCACTGGCGATGCCAGCGAAGAACGTTTGCTGGCCCTGCTGGGCAAGTACCTCGACCAAGTGCCCGGCTTGGCCTACGCCGACCGCACCGAGCTGCTCTTCCAGACCGAAATTGCCCGCCTCAAGGCCCGTCCGCAGGCCCAGCAGCAGCTGACGCGCAAGGAAATGGCGCTCCGCAAGGAAATCAACGAGCTGGAAAACGACGCGTCGACGCTGCAAACCAATCTCGACTTCTTCGCCCGCTCGAAGAACGCCTCGCAGCTGCGTGAGGAGTACGAAGGCCGGATTGCCGAAGGACAGAAACGCATCGACACGCTGAAAAAGCAGTTGCGCCTGATTCGTAGCTAACGCTAACTACCACTGAAAAAGGCCCGTTGCTTCGGTAGCGGGTCTTTTTTTGTGATTTAGGGTCAGGATACTACAAAAAACCTGGTCTTGGTTGTTACTTTTGCCTCACCAACCCGCCGCCTTAGCTCAGTTGGTAGAGCTTCTGACTTGTAATCAGAGGGTCGTTGGTTCGAGTCCGACAGGCGGCTCATACTTCCATACCCGGAGCACCCGGAAAACAGCTTCTCACGTCGTGAAAGCAGTTTTCCGGGTTTTTTGCGTCTAGGGGAATCGGTACTCCACGACGCGAAATCGGGGGTTTCCTACGCGAGGGACGCCCCCCATAACGCCCCCCTTTTATGGTTACCCAATTTGTGTTGCGAAGCGACAAGAAAGACAAGGACGGGAAGTGTCCCGTGCATCTGTTGGTTTATTTTGGTGGTGTTCGCCTGAAATGTGCCACCGGAGAAAAATGTAAGCCGGCGGACTGGAACGCAGACCGGCAGAAGTTCCGAGCCTCTTACCCGCTGCCGGATGAAGCAAACGAACTGCTGGCACGGCTGGCCGCTGATACCCTGGCGTGGTGGCGCAAGCTGCGAGCGGCGGGCGAAGCGCCGACGCTGGCCGGCCTGCGGGAAGTGTTGCGTCCGAAGCCCGAGGCGGAAGTTGCGGCAATCAAACAAGAGTCCGTGACGGTGTGGTATGATGAGTACCGGAAGTCGATGGTGGCGCGGGGGTATGCCCGGGAAACGCTGCGGCACCATTTAGTTACTCGCAACTGGATGGTGGGCTTTGAGAAGTGGGCTGGGGTGCTGCTGGACCCAACGACGTACAACTTGGAGCTGCACGACCGGTTGATGGTGTATTTGCGGGAGGAACGGAAGTTGGCGCTTAGCTCGGTGGCCACGGCTTTGAAAGACTTAAAGTCTTTTCTGAGGTGGCTGCGGGATGAGCGGGGCGTGACGTTGGGGCTGGAAATCCGCAAAATATCCATCAAAGCGTTTGATGTGCCGAAGCTGTATCTGGCGGCCGACGACTTGCAGAAGCTGGAAATGGCCATGCTGCCGGCAAACCTGGTGCCGACGCGTGATATTTTCTTGTTCTGCTGCTATACTGGGCTGCGTTACTCGGACGTGTCGGGCCTGCACCGGGGGCACCTGCATGAATGGAACGGGGGGAAGTTGCTGCGGCTGATGATGAGCAAGGCGCGGGCGGGGGTAAGCATCTACCTGACGACGGCGGCCCTAGCCATAATCGACAAGTACGCAGACCCGGAACGGCTCAAATTGTTGCCGGTGCATCCAAATCAGGTGATGAATAAATACCTGAAGCGGGTGAGCAAGCTGGCGGGGCTAACGGGGGCGGCCGACCTGGTGAGCACAGACAGCGGCAACCTAGTGCGGGCTGCGGTACCGAAGTGTGAGTTGGTGACGATGCACACGGCCCGGCACACGTTTGCGACGCAGAGCCTGCTGCGCGGGATGCCGGTGGAAGTGCTCCAGAAAATTCTGGGGCACAAGAAAATTCAGACCACGCTTATCTACGCGAAGATTATCGAGGACTTCCAGCACCAGACCATGCGCCGGATTTGGGACGGTCAATTGGAGGCAACGGACAGCGCCGGGGCTCGGTCTAGCCAGATTTGCGAAGTCGAGCCCGCGGTCGCGTGAACAAAACCTTGCACCAGCACCACCCGCCCTTTCAGTTTGGCGGGTGGCAGCTTGAGCTTGCTTACCAGCTCAGGCTTGACGACTACAAGAAGGGGGCATTTGGGCCCGGTGCGGTCGAGGCTGAGCACGCAGAGGTTAGCTCGCTCGATGCGGAAGCCGACTACTGTAGCGCGGACGTGGACGTACTGGCCGTGGTGGGTTGCCGCCTCGGCAGCTGTCAGGTCTGGCGGTGTCGTGGAAGAGGTGAGGGCTACTAATGCCAGCAATAGAAAATAGCGGACACTTGCCGGCGGCTTCGTGCTGGCCGGCCGTGTTGCGGTACTGCAGCTATGCTTCATCCATGCTTTAGCCATACTCTAGCTACTGTGGGCTAACGCCGGCGTTACGTTCAGGGCAATGGGTCGAAATTGTGAGTTTACGTGTGTGAAGAGGGGGCTGCCATTGGAGGTGTACATGCGGCAAGAAAGCTTTTGCCAAGTGCTGTGAGCCACATCTCTTCCTTTTTAGCAATGCGTCGGATGAGGTTACCTTCATCATTAACATTAAACTCATCAGGTGGTAACTCGCACAGTTGCAGCCGCAGCAAATTGCTAGCAGTTACATCAAACACTTCTGACGTCATGCCAAATTGCTTGTAAAATGGGTCAAGTGTTATCTCAAAGCGGATTTGGTCGTCTAAGTATTTAGTGTACAAGTGCTCGATAATTTTGACTTCAGTAGGACCGAGTTGGCGAAGAATATCAACATACCCGACAGTCACGGCAACCTTTGCAGCTGGGTCTGCCGCGGTTGCCAGTAGAGCAGCCCACATTGCGATAAGGTCAGGCTCGGTTTCTAGTACTGCCGAGTTTAGCAAAGGGACCACTACTTTCATTTC
>JANXMN010000049.1 GCA_025354605.1 Hymenobacter sp.
GCTTGTCGAAGCATCTCTACCGCAGCAGTAAAATGAGTTTATTACTGCGGTAGAGATGCTTCGACAAGCTCAGCATGACGTTCAACTTTTAAAAATATAGCCTGCCTTACAGCGTCACCTCGCCCTGGTCTTCGCCCTGCCAGTACTTGATGCGCTTGGCCGTGACGCGGACCAGCACGAGGCCCGGCGTATCAATACCCTGGGCGAACCAGCGGTCCAGGTCCGGATTCCAGTGCTTCACCATAGTGGCCTTCTGGCGAATGAGCGTGGCCAGGCCCACCACCGTCACGTACAGCCAGTCGGGCCCCGCAAAGCCTAGGCTCACATGAGCATTCTCGCTGATGTCGCGCACTGTGCGCGAGCCTTCGTAGGTGAAATAGTAGGAGTCGCCGTCGTATTCTACGTCGCCGTTATTGCTCATTGGGCGGGTGCTGAGCTGGCCCCGACTGGTATGCGTCGTGAGGAGGGCAATGTCAAGCTTCGCCATTTTGGCGGCCATGTCTTTGAGGGTTATTTCAGCCATGTCGGGTAAAGCTTGTTTCGGATGAGTGCCCCGGATTGCAGATAAGGCTGCTGGGCACGGAGTTGAGCCAGTATCAAAAAAGCCTCGCCAACCGGCAGGGCTTGAGCGTAATGCGGCCGCGAGAGCAACCGGGAGCCCTTGAGTCTGGTAACAGGAATAGCGAGCCATTAGCCTGGGCCGGCACAGGAGCAGCATGCGAAGCAGCGCGTGCTCGTCGACCAAGCCAACCACGCTGCCCTGAATGCTGCCCCTGCTTACTATAAAGCCACCGGGTGCTTGCCTGGTCTACTTGGCCCGGGTCAGGGGCGATTCCACCAAGTGCTCCGAGATGAACCACACCTGCAGCTCGTTGGTGCGCATCAGCTCGCTCACCAGGAGGTCGTTGGTACCATCGTCGCCGGCGTCGTCGGATTTCTTGGCGTAGTCGTGGCAGTTTTTGAGGATGCGCTGGTGGGCATCAAGCAGGCGCGAAACCTGCACCGGGGCTTCCTCGCGGTCGCGGGGCACGCGCGGAATGCTGCTGAGCTCGGCTACATCGGCGGCCATAGCGACGGCCACGCCGCCCAGAATCTGAATGCGCTCGGCAATGGAATCGACCAGCACGGCCTGCTCCTCATAGTGCTTGTCGTAGAGCAGGTGCAGCTGGTAGAAAGTGGGGCCTACCACCTGCCAATGGTGCTTTTTATACATGTCGCGCAGCGTGATGGTATCGGCCAGCATCTGGTTGAGCATGGTTACGCTGCCCAGACGCACGTTGTCTTCGAGGCCGATGGGCAGGCGCTGGGTCACGGTGCCGTACTTCTGGATGGGGGCCGGCGCGTGGTTTTGCTGGTTGAGAATGGGCTGGACGTTCACGGCAGGATTGGAGCCGGTGGCGGCGCTGCGGTTGGCAGCAGCCGGAGCAGCCGCTTTTTTGGCGGCGGGGGCAACCGGTTTTTTGGCGGCCGGGGCGGCAGTTTTCTTAGCAGCGGGGGCTTTGGGGGCAGCTTTGGCGGGGGATGCCATACGAGGAGGGGGAAGAATGAGGTGAAAAAATAGCCGATGAATTCGGCAGCAAAAATTCTGGTTCTGCGTACGTAAAGCGCCCTGCGGGGTTAATCCATTTGCTGCAATCCCCGAATTATGACCGAGCCCCAGTCGAAGACCGAGTTACCTCGCGACCTGCACCCCGAGCATCACCTCACCAGCTCGGCCATGCTGCAAGACGTTGTCATTGGGTTGTCTGACGGGCTTACGGTTCCGTTTGCGCTGGCCGCCGGTTTGAGCGGCGCGGTGCAGTCGTCGGGGCTGGTCATCACGGCCGGGCTGGCCGAAATTGTGGCCGGCAGCATTGCCATGGGCCTGGGCGGCTATCTGGCCGGCCGTACGGAAGTCGAGCACTACGCCGCCGAGCTGGCCCGCGAACACCACGAAGTACAGGCTGTGCCCGACATCGAGCGCGCCGAAGTAGATGAGCTGCTGGCCGATATGGGCCTCTCCGCAACCACGCGCCGCCAGGCCGTGGCCGAGCTCACCGCCGACCCCGAGCAGTGGGTGCGCTTCATGATGAAGTACGAGTTGGGGCTGGAGGAGCCCAACCCCCGGCAGGCACCCAAAAGTGCTTTCACTATCAGCTTGGCTTATGCCGTGGGAGGCCTTATCCCGCTCAGCGCCTATTTCCTCACCAGCACGCCGCAGCAGGGCCTGCTGTGGTCGGCCGTTATCACGCTGGTATGTCTGCTGGTGTTTGGTTACTTCAAGAGCCGGATGACCGGGCAGCCGCCGCTGGCCGGGGCCATTAAAATGGCCGTAGTGGGCGCGCTGGCGGCGGCGGCGGCCTTCGGCATTGCGCGGCTGGTGAGTGGCAGGTAAGAACAGGGTGTACATTGCTCCCAATTCAATAGCACGCCCGTTGAGCCTGTTAAAAAAAACCTGCCTATGAAATTCGACCTGCCCAAAACCTCTGCTGTGCTCGTCAAGGGCAAATCCTTCCGGCTGGCCGACGTCGACCCGGCTTCGGAAAAGCCCTTCGCCCACCACCCCAAAAACCGCGAGGATGCTACCCCGCGCCTGTTGGCGCTGGAGCGGCGCATGTTCGAACTACAGGAGCTGCTTTATGCCGAGCACAAACAGGCCTTGCTGCTGGTGTTTCAGGCCATGGACACGGGCGGCAAAGACGGCGCCATTGGCAACCTGCTCACGGGGGTGAATCCGGCCGGGGTGTTGGTGAGCTCTTTCAAAGCCCCATCGGCCGAGGAGCTGAGCCACGATTTCCTCTGGCGAATCCACGCCCAAACGCCCAAGCACGGGAACATCGGCGTGTTCAACCGCTCGCACTACGAAGACGTGCTCATTACCCGCGTCCACGAGTTTATCGACGACAAGACTGCCAAACAACGTTTCGAGGACATCAACAACTTCGAAAGCCTGCTGGTGAACAATGGCACGCGCGTCCTCAAGTTCTTCCTGCACATCTCGAAGGAAGAGCAGGCCGAACGCCTGCAGGCCCGGCTCGACGACCCCGCTAAAAACTGGAAATTCGACCCCAACGACCTCAAGGAACGCGCCCATTGGGACGAGTACCAGGCGGTGTACGAAGACGCGCTGCGGCACTGCTCGCCAAGTCACGCCCCGTGGTTTGTGGTGCCTGCCAACCAGAAATGGGCGAGGGATTTGGCCATCGCCGAAATCGTAGTGGCCACGCTGGAAGATATGAAGCCGCAGTCGCCGGTGGCTACGTTCGACCCTAAGGCGCAGGTGATAGAGTAGCTCGTGGGGCTGGGGCGCGGCAAGTATCAGCGCGGGATGATGACCTGCGCCACGGCCCCGGTAACGTGCAAGCGGGCAATCCAGACTAGGAGGGCACTGGTATTGACCTCGACCAAGGACAAGATGCCGCTGCTATGCACGTTTTTCCCAATCAGGCCATCAGGGGCTATTGCATCCATTTACTGTAATGTGGCCGCTTGACGCTCATGTTTTTCGGGAAGCTATTCTATCCAAGTGGCCTCGCTCTTTTTGATAACCCAGGTATTTCCTGATTTTACCAGCGTGGCCTCGCCGCCCTGGTAGCCCACCCGGAAGTCGATTTTGGCCACAGTCAACTGTTCGTTTAGCAAAATATAACTGGCTTCCGGATGCGTTTCGAGGTGCCAGTAGCCGCCCCAGTGCCCGTGCAGCAGCGGAATGTAAGGCCGGAGCAACTGGTAGCGCCGTTCACTCTGCCCGGTTGGCTGCGAGGGCGCCATCATGTTTTTCGCACCCACTTTCGTCGCTGCAGCGCCCAGGAACTGAGTGAGCAGCTTCGCGTATGGGGTACTCAGGTACAGCACTTTGCGGGCATCCAGATTAACCGGTGGCCGGAAATTAGTAATTGAGTGTTTGCGGGATTTCTGCCAGTCAAAGCTATCAAATTTATCGGTGGGCAGCACCGCGTAGGACAGCTGGTTTTGCACTACCACATAGCGACAGCTAGCGTTGAGCTGGTTGCCCCATTCCCAGTCACCCAGCTTCGCTAGATTGAGGGGCTTATAAAATGCCCGGAAAGCATCAAAAACAGCTTTAATGGTATCATTCTTCGCAATGAACCCGGGCGGGTTTTGCTTTACCGACTGGTTCCAGCGGGCAAAGAAGCGCGCCAGGGTATCGGGGGCCACTGATGAGCCCGCTGCACCTTTGCCCGGGGTGGGCAGCGGTGCAGAAACGGAATGAGGCGCTGGTGCAGGAGTGGGTGCCTCCGGGGCTGGCCCGCTGGCATTGAGGCCAAGCAGGGCCAGCAGGGTAACTATTACAGGGCTTTGCCAGGTTATCATTCCTCCGCATGAAAGTGAGTGTAGCCGCTTCGCGGCCGAAACCGCCCGGCCGTCCCGGTTGCTGCACGAGCATCGTGCCCGCTGATAGCGCGCAGGCGGCCGGTTTATTGTGCAGGCAGCACGGTCCGACTACGCCAGCACGGCGCTGGTTTCCTTGCGCTCGCCAATCTGCTGGCGCCACATGGCGTAGTAGAGGCCTTTTTGGGCCAACAGTTCGTCGTGGCGGCCCTGCTCGGCGATGTGGCCGCGCTCGAGCACGAAAATGCGGTCGGCGTGCAGAATGGTGCTCAGGCGGTGGGCGATGAGGATGGTCATGTGCTGGCGCGAGCCCGAGAGCTTGCGCACCGTCTTGCCGATTTCCTCTTCGGTGAGCGAGTCGAGGGCCGAGGTGGCTTCGTCGAACACCATGAGGGTGGGCTTGCGCAGCAGGGCGCGGGCAATGCTCAGGCGCTGCTTCTCGCCGCCCGACACCTTCACGCCGCCCTCGCCAATCACGGTATCGAGGCCCTGCGGGGCACGGGCCAGCAGGGTGTCGGCCGCCGCCTGGTGCAGGGCCAGCAGGCACTCCTCGTCGGTGGCCTGCGGGGCCACGAACAGCAGGTTTTCGCGGATGCTGCCGGCGAAGAGCTGGGTGTCCTGCGTCACGAAGCCAATTTGCTCGCGCAGCTCGTCGAGGTCGATTTCGGAGCCGGGGATGCCGTTGTAAAGAATCTGGCCCGAGAGCGGCGGGTAGAGGCCTACCAGCAGCTTCACGAGCGTGGTTTTGCCCGAGCCCGACGGCCCCACAAAGGCAATGGTTTCGCCCAGGCCGGTGCGGAAAGAAATGTCCGTCAGGGCGTTACCCTGGGCGGTGAGGTGCTTGAAACTGACGTGGTCGAAGGCCAGCTCCTCGATGTGCGCCACCGACTTGGGGTGCAGCGGCTTCACGTCCTTGGGCGTGTCGAGAATCGTCTGGAAGTTGCCCAGCGAAATCTCGGTTTCGCGGTACACGCCGATGATGTTGCCGAGCTCCTGCAACGGCCCGAAGATGGAGAACGAGTAGATGAAGAACGAGAAAAACTGCCCCAGGCTGATGTGGTGCTGCACCAGCAGGTACAGCAGCAGCAGCACAATCACGTTGCGCAGCAAATTCACGAACGTGCCCTGCACGAAGCTCAGGGAGCGCAGGTAGCGCACCTTGCGCAGCTCCAGCTTCAGGATTTTGCCGGTGGTGGCGTTCAGGCGCTCGGTTTCCTGTTGGGCCAGGCCCAGGCTCTTAATCAGCTCGATGTTGCGCAGGCTTTCGGTAGTGGAGCCGGCCAGGGCCGTGGTTTCGGCCACGATGGTTTTCTGAATGACCTTGATGCGCTTGCTCAGGAAAAAGCTCAGAATGCCCAGTAGCGGAATGGTGAGGAAATAGCCCAGCGCGATGGGCCAGTACACGGTAATGGCGTACCACATCACGAAAATGATGCCCACCAGGGCCGTGAACAGCACGTTTACGAAGCTTTGAATGAGCTTCTCCACGTCGATGCGCACCTTCTGGAGCTTGCCCAGGGTTTCGCCCGAGCGCTGGTCCTCAAACACCTGGTAGGGCAGTTCCAGCGAGTGGCGCAGGCCGTCGGCATACATCTTCGCCCCCAGCCGCTGGGTGATGACGTTGACGTAATAGTCCTGAAAGTTTTTGGCAATGCGCGACACCATGGCCGCGCCCAGCATCAGGCCGATGTACGGAATGGCTTCCTTGAAGAAAGGCCAGAACGGTACGTCGCGGACGCTGTTGGCCAGCGTGGCCAGGCTCGCGTCCTTGGGCGCGAAGTGGTCGATAAGCTTGCGGAAGAAATACGGGTCGAGCAGCGAGAACACCTGGTTGACGGAAGCCAGCACCAAGGCCAGCACCAGCAGCGACCAATAGTTGCGCAGGTAAGAATACAGAATTTTCATGAGCAGGAGAAACAGGGAGCCCGGCCGGGCTTGCTTGTGCGGCAAGCAACTCGGCCGGGCAGCAATGGTTTGGCAGCCCGCGCGGGGCGCGAAGGCATGTCGGGATTACACCGGCCGGACGTCGGTGCGGCTGCGCAGGAGCACTACTACCAGCAGCAAAGCCAGCAGAACCAGGGCCGGGATGCCATTGGCCAGGCCGCCCGGAATTTTGGTGGCGTGCAGGTATACGGCCCCCAGCATGATGATGATGAGGCCCAGGGCGGCCGGCCGCACCGTACGCAGCAGCAGCAGCCCGATGCCGCCCAGCAGCTCGGCCCCGCTGATGAGGTAGGCAAACCAGCCGGGCAGGCCCATGCTGGCCATCTGGGGCATGTTGGCGGCGGCGTGCAGCAGGCCGTAGCCGCCGAAACCGATAAAAGCCAGCGCTAGCAGGCCCTGTAGAATCCAGGCAATGGTGTTGCGAGTGGAGGGGTTCATAAGAAACAGGAGTGAGTGAGGGATTTGAGGACGCAGTATAGTGCTTTGCGAATGAATTTGGGCGGGCGGAGGCTGACGGATGAGCGGGGCCAATATTTTAACGAGGCCGGGCGGCGGGTATCCGGGCTGGCCCGGAGGAAAAAATACCGGCCAGCCCGGATTGGCCCGGCGCCCGGGCCGGTGCTTCTTTGTGGTGGTGCAGAGCCGGCGGTGCATGGCCCGGCGGCCGCATCCTGGGGCTGGTCCCTGTGGTGGAGAGCCAGCTTCGGCGTCGGCCGGTTTCCGCCTGCCTCGGTGAGTAGGCAGCGGGAGCCGGCCTGAAGCCGGATGCCCCGCCAAGCTGGCTAAAGGGCTTCGGCTGTTGCGCGCGATTTACCCCGGATGGAATTTCAGTACTTCTACCCGGACAGAACACGTATTTATGCGTGGTCTGAAAGGCACTGGTCTAGTACTAAATTTGTATGCTTGATAACTATTCTGGGCATTTGCTTTATCGCTGCTCCGGAATGCCGCCATCCTTCCTTTCTGAGCTATGATTAGAGTGTTCCACGAAATACTGCCCGAGAGCTACCTGATTATCCTCGCTCCCGGGTCGGTGGGCGATGCCGAAATCGCTCTGGACTTTCGCTTACAACGGGCGGCCCGCAGTGGCAAGAAGGAGGTCTGGATTGATTGCAGCCTGCTGACCTCGCTTTCGGAGCAGGCCGCCCGCTTGCTGTGGGCCGCCCACCACACCTTGCAGGAGCAGTTTGCCCGCCTGGTACTGGTGCACATGTCCGACAACGTGAAGCAGCAGCTGCAGGCGCTGGAACTCGGGCCGCTGCCCCGTATCGTGCCCACGCTGCTGGATGCGTCCTGCGCGGTCGCCTACCACTACTAGCGCAGTTTTGTCGTCGGGATACAGGTGCCGCTTGAGCAGCGGTGCTGCTGTTTATAGTCACCCGGTCTCCGGCATGAGGTCAGCAACGAGTTCGGCATGGTCC
This sequence comes from Hymenobacter sp., assembly GCA_025354605.1. Classification (GTDB taxonomy): domain Bacteria; phylum Bacteroidota; class Bacteroidia; order Cytophagales; family Hymenobacteraceae; genus Hymenobacter. The sequence goes on from JANXMN010000049.1 coordinate 7,698, forward strand.
GCGAAGCGCTTAGCTACGAGGGGAGTGAGGCCGTGTCCAAAGCCCCGGATAGGTGGCAGCCCGTGGTGATGGAACCAGTGCAGCTGCGCCATAGCTCGATTGAATTGAGGTCCGGGGATGGGTCGGCTAGTGCCGGAAGCACACCGTGAATGTGGCCTCCCCCCCCCGCCCAGCTCACTCGGCACCTCGATGTGGCCGCCGGCATCCTCCACTATTTTTCGCACTCAGTAGGGTGTTTGGAAGCGGCAGCGCAGATAATACAAGCGGCACCCGGTCGGGGTAGTGGTACTTGAGGGCGTTGCTGAGCAGGTTGTAGACCACCGAGCGCAGGTTTTTTTCGGCGAAGGGGAATGCGGGGAAGCCCTTCAGCGCCACCAGCACCTGCGCGCCCAGGGCCTGCACCTGCGGCGAAAGGGGGAGGCACACGTCGCGGATAACATTGGCCAGCGGCACGGGAGCCGGGTGCTGGCCCGTTTCCTGCTGCAAGTGGCCGATGTTGCTGAGCTAGAGTGGTTTTCAGGTTGGTATATGGTAGGGTACGACCCCGCACCCTACCTTGGTGTCAGTACAGCATCCTGAAAATTGCCCTAGGTGACGGTTTGCCGGAAACGGTCGCGTCCAGCATCATGTCCAGGATGTTGGCCGACTGGCCCACCAGGCCGGCGTTTCGGCCACATGCCAGGGAGGCCAGAGTTGGGGAGACACGGGGACAGGAGGGAAGGCATGGTGGCGGAAGTAGCCTGCACCGTGCCGAGATGTGATATATACTCGTCGCGAAGTGATTTGCGCAAAAAATGCAGTAGGGTGCGGGGCTTGCCCCCGCCCGTCGTTGCCAGGAATTGTTGAAACAGTGCGAACGACGGGCGGGGGCAAGCCCCGCCCCTACTGCAATCTGCACTTTCCACTTCGTGATGAATATCACAACAGTTCCGCCCAACGACAATTCCCCAATACACGAGGAAAACAGCCCCTCTCACGACTTAAAAGTGGCCTGACGCCTGGATTACCACAGGCTATCTGCTGTAATTACCGCAATGAGGGACCACAGCACTAAGCCAACGAGTAATAGCGCCGCCGCAAGCAGCACAGAGCGTAGTATATGCCTGGGCCGAAGTATATCTCGGGCTTGTAATGCACCTCCAGCCAACCCTAAAACTATTAACCATAACAGGAGAAGTGGCAGCAGAAACATAGCGGCAAGCTACTCCCTAATCACTCGTTCATGTGGACGATATTCTTTATAATCTTACAACTCAACCATACAATTAGGCGGGTTCTCAACATAATGCCATTGCACCCCAACATTCTATTGAACTCGTCTCAGCCCACATCCATGCCCAAAATTCTTTCCCTACTGGCTGCGCTTTGCACCTTGCCGGCGGCAGCGCAGCCCAAGCTACACGCAGTGCCGGTGCAGCTGGCCGGCAAAAAGGCATTCAGCCTGCAGGTGCCGCTGGGCTACGAGCTAGCCGTGGCCGCGCAGGGACTGGAGCGCCCGCGCTTCTTCGCCAAATCGCCCGACGGCCGGCTGTTCGTAACGGACATGCACAACCGCGAAGACAATACCGCCGGCCGCGTCCTCATCCTCAGCGACTGGGACGAAACCACGCACCGCTTCCGCACCGTGGTGCCGTTCCTGACGCACCTGCACAACCCCAACCAGATTGCTTTTCACACGCAGGGCGGCAAAACCACGCTCTACGTGGCCGAAACCGACCGGCTGCGCGTGTTCGACTACCTGCCCGGCTCGCTTCGGCCCGCCGACGCCGGCCGCGTGATTGCCCGATTTCCGGCCCACGGCCTGAACTACAAGTACGGCGGCTGGCACCTCACGCGCAGCCTCGCTATCCACCACAACAAGCTCTACGTGAGCATCGGCAGCAGTTGCAACGCCTGCCTCGAAAAGGAAAGCCTGCGCGCCTGCATCGTCGAAATGAACCTCGACGGCAGCGGGCAGCGCGTGTACGCCACCGGCCTGCGCAACGCCGTAGGCCTGCAGTGGGTCGACCAGCAGCTGTGGGCGACGAATATGGGCCGCGACGGCATCGGCCCCGACCAGCCGCAGGACGTGCTGACCACCGTGCGCGAAAACGGCTACTACGGCTGGCCCTACCTCTACCAGTACCGCCAGCGCATGATGCCTGACAAAAGCTTCGCCGATTCGATAAAATCGCAGGCCCCGCCGGTAGAAAAGCCGGGCCTGGTGGGCTTTGCGGCGCATTCGGCCCCGCTGGGGGTGGCTTACTTCCGCAGCTTCGCCGATACGCTCCTTGACCGGCACCTGCTGGTGGCCCTGCACGGCAGCAACATGGTGAGCCGGCACCGGGGCAACGAGGTCGTCATGGTGCGGGGCCGCGACCGCTACGTGCCCATCCTGACGGGCTTTTTGCAGGGCAACACCGAGGCCCAGCGCTACGGCCGCCCCTGCGACGTGCTGCAGTGGACCGACCACGCCTTCCTCGTCAGCGACGATAAAAGCGGGGTGATTTATTACGTCTGGAAAAAATAGATGCTACCGGAAACAACGCTACTTCACCGCCCGAATAGCCGCCACCGCCTGGGTCACCAACGCCGCCGCCCGCGCCGCCTGGGGCCGGGCCGCCTGCCGCTGC
>JANXMN010000078.1 GCA_025354605.1 Hymenobacter sp.
GGCGCCAACGTCCGACACCCTGTTTTGTGGGGCCGTGGGCCTGGTTTTCTTTGGTTTCTGCTACCTGCTGGGACGGGGCCTGGGGATGCCGTAGGGCGGCGGGTACCCGCCGCCGCCCTATGGCAGTCAATGGGCCGCCAAGCACCGTGGTGCTCTTTGGTAATCTGAGCTGCATCAGCGCCTGCCGCGGCTGGCCACGCTGCGCGAAGCGGTGGAATCTGAAATCCATCGGCTGCTGACGCGGGCGCTGCGATACTTCGCTCAGGCTAGCCCGCCTCCTCCTGTGCAGTGTGGCGTGCTATTCTACCGTGAGGCGCTGGCGGGCGGAGCCGGCTTGCAGCACGTATAGGCCCGCCGGCAGGCTGCGCAGGTCGAGCAGCGTTTCGGCTTGGGTGGGGGCGGGGTAGCGTCGCACGAGCCGGCCCATTGCATCGAGCAGTAGCAGCGGGGCGGCATCCGTGCCAGCGGGCAGGCGCACGGTGGCCGTGCCCTGGGCCGGGTTGGGCCACAGGCTGAGGGCCGGGCGGGCGGCGACGGCGGGCGTGGCGGCCAGCAGGGTGTTGTCGGTCCAGGTGGCGATGAAGGGGTGTGTGTTGCCCGGCACCGTCTGGACCTGGCTGCCAAAAGTGGCGACGGTCGCGGGGGGCGTAGTCGTGTTGCCGAGGCCGGAGAGCGTCCCGAGCAGGTAGCCGCGCCCGGCGCCGAGCACTAACCCGTTGGACACGTCCGAATTGATGGTGGCGTTGCCGTTCACGCCGCCGCCCTGCTGCGCCCAGGCCCACGCGCCGCTGGCCCCGGCATCGGCGCATTTAGCCAGATAAACGGCCGAGGCCTGGACAGTGGGCTGGCTGGGGTTGGTGAGCACCGTGGGGCCAAACGTGGCCGCCGGTCCCGAGAAGCTCCCGCTCACATACACGCTGTTGCCGCTGGCGGCCAAGTCGCCCACCATGTCGCTCTTGGTGCTGCCCGCCGCCAGCCCCCACCGGAAGCTGCCGCTGCTGCCCGCGTCGGTGAGCTTGGCGACGAACAAATCGAGGTCGCCGCCCGTGAAGGGCACGGTGGGCAGGCTGCTGCCCCCGAAAGTGGCATCGCCCGTGTAGCGGCCGGCGATGTAAACGCTGGTGCCGCTCAAGGCCAACGCATTGGGCTGCACATTGGACAAGGCTGTGTTGCCGGCCCGTGTCACCCAGTCGAAGGTGCCCGCCGGGCCATTATCGGTGAGCCGGGCCACGAACGCATTGGGGTTGAACGCGCCGATAGCCGGGGCACTCACCCCGCCGAAGGTGGCGGTCGGGCTGTTGGTGAAGCCGGTCAGGTAAACCGTGTTGCCGCGCACGGCCACCGCCGTGGCCTGGTCGTTATAAAGCCCTCCCGCCGCGCGCGCCCAGCTTACGCTGCCGCTGGTGCCGGTATCGGTGAGCTTGGCCAGGTAGATTTCGCCGTTGCCCACGTTGCCCCCGTTCGTGAGCGTCGTGCCGCCCACGGCAAAAGTGGCCCCCGCGAAATACCCCGCCGCATAGACCCCACTGCTACTCGCGCCAAGCGTATGCAGGTCAAAGGCGGTGGTCGCCGCCGTTTGCGTGAAGCTTAGGCGCGTGGCCCAGCCAAAGCCGGCCGACGCGCCGGCATCGGTGATTTTCGCCACAAACGAGTTGGTGGTGAAGTACGCCGACCCGCCGTTGGGCAGTACCGTCGGGCCGAAGGCTGCCGTGGCCCCGCTGTACAAACCGCCGATATACACATTGTTGCCCTGTACGGCCAGGCTGCTGGGGCGGATGTACGAGTTGTCGAGGTCGCTGCTGCCGGTCGCCCCGCCGCAGCGCACCACCCACACGAATCCGCTGGTGGGGCTCCACTTTGCCACATAGGCATCGGTCTGGGGCAGGTTGAAGTTGGTGCTGCCAAACGTGCTCGTGCCGCGCGTCAGGCCCACGATGTAGATGTTGCCACTCGCGTCCTGGGCCGGGGCCGAGGCGATGATGAACGTCGAGCCCGTGAGCGAGGAGAGCGGCAGCGCGAGCTGGGTCCAGCCGGGGGCCTGGGCCTGGGCGGTGGGAAGACGGAGCATCAACACGACCAGCCAAAACCAGCTTCGTTTGAAGAAAAATAGGTTTTTCATATCGAAGTACAGTTATAAAGAGGGCAGCGAACTGCCAGGCGTGGCGTGCCACCGCAGCATATTCCCACAGCACAAAGCTCTGTTAAGTGGGGCAGCGTGCGCAATCCGGGCCGGCCGGTATTTAGTGTTCCGTACTGGCACGGATAGGCCCGACCAAACGCGAAGACCTGCCCTGCCTCTGCGGGTCATCAGAGCAATACCAAGTCCCATTCCCGGATGCGGGCGCGGTTGCAGTAGCTGCTCACGGCGCGGTCACTGCCCGACGTGTTGATAATGCGCGGCAGCCAGTTGGTGGCGGGGCCGCCGGGTCGCCTTTATGTCCAGCGGCTGATGCTTGGTGCCCGCGACGAAACAGCCGCCATGCCACAGCTGAGGATTCTTACGCCGCGCTTGCCCGCCCATAGAAGCGGCTGACCAGCCAAGCCCCGGCCGCGAAGGCCGCCCCCGCCAGGCACACGCCGGCCCAGCCGAAGTGCATCCAGGCCAGGCCACCGACCACTGAGCCCAGCGAACCGCCCGTGAAGTAGCTAGTCATGTACACCGTGTTGAGGCGGCTGCGGGCCTCGGGTACCAGCGAGAAAACCTGGGTCTGGTTGGCGATGTGGGCCGCCTGCACACCCACATCGAGCAGAATGACGCCCACCACCAGCCCGGCCAGCCAGCCGCCGCCCAGCCCCATCACCCCAAAAGCTACCAGCGCCAGCAGCGTGCCCACCCCAATGATAAAGGCCGACCCGCGCCGGTCGGCGGTGCGGCCGGCCAGGGGGGCGGCCAGCGCCCCGGCCGCTCCAATCAGCCCGAAGAAGCCGGCCACGTCGGAGCCGTAACCATAGGCCGGGCCTTCGAGGTAAAAGGCCAGGGTGGTCCAGAACACGCTGAACGAGGCAAACAGCAGCCCGCCCACCAGGGCCGAGCGGCGCAGGGCCGGCAGGGTGGCCGTGAGGGTGAGCAGCGACTTCATCAGCGAGCCGTAGGAGCCGGCGAACTGGGGCTGGTCGCGCGGCAGCCGCCAGGCCAGCAGGCCCAGCAGGGCTAGCATCAGGCCGGCCGCGATTTCGAACATGACCCGCCAGCCCAGGTGTGCCCCCACGTAGCCGCTGAGCGTGCGCGAGGCCAGAATCCCAATCAGTAGCCCGCTCATGATGCGGCCCACGATGCGGCCCCGGTCGGCCGCCGGGGCCAGGTGGGCGGCCATGGGCAGCAGCAGCTGCGGCACCGCCGAGCACAGCCCCACCAGCAGGCTGGCCCCGGCCAGCACCGCAAACGTGGGCGCCCAGGCCGCCAGCGCCAGGCAAGCCGATACGCCCAGCATCAGCAGCAGCATCAGGCGCTTGCGCTCCAGCATGTCGCCGAGCGGCACCACAAACAGCATGCTCAGCGTGTAGCCCACCTGGGTGGCGGTGGCCACCAGGGTGGCCCGGCCGGCGCGCACCTGAAAGGTGCGGCCAATGGCGGCCAGCAGCGGCTGGTTGTAGTAGATGTTGGCCACCACCAGCCCGCAGGCCAGGGCCATGAGCCAGACCAGCGAATTGGGCAGCCGGGGGGCGGCAGGGGCGGTGGGCGAAGCCACCGGGGCGGCCGTTGCGGCGGGGGTGTCGGGCATGCGGGGGCGCAGCGGGCGCTCAAGAAGCGAGGGCGAAATAGCAGTGGGTAACCGGTTTTCGGCCCCGATGGTTGCGTTGCGCCTCCCGACAACACGAGTACCCCGAATTTTTAATTCGGCCCGTTGAGCAGCGTCAATGGCAGTCGGGCAACGGGCCGAATTGAAAATTCGGGGTACTCGTGCTAAGTCCGGCCCCGACAAACGCAACCCGCTGGCCCGGGCTGCGTTTGCCGGGGCCGGACAGGTGTCGCTGCAGCTGGGCGCGCCGGCGGCGGAAATGGTCGAGGTGACGGGTATCCGGTATTCCGAAGCGTAATTTTAGCCGCGTTGGCCCGGCACCAAGCCGCGCCGCCTGTTCCCATGATTGTTTATAAATCGACTGACTGGTGGGATGCCCTGCGCCACCTGCGCTCCTCCGGCATCATCCGCCTGCTGCTGAAGCGGGTGCTGTTTGTGGGCCTCTACGCTACCGTTGTTACGGCTCTGGTCATTCGCTTCGAGCGCATGAACGTGGCCGTTGACAAGGAGTTTTTCTCGTTCTTAGGCATCCTGCTCAGCTTGCTGCTGGCCTTTCGTACCAACACCGCCTACGACCGGTTCTACGAAGGCCGTCGCCTCTGGGGCCAGCTCATCAATAACTGCCGCAACCTGGCCGTGCTGCTGCACGCCCGCCTGCCGGCGGATGATTACGCCTCCCGCAGCTACCTGGCCAAGCTGCTCGCCAACTTCCCCATCGCCCTCGATGGCCATTTGCGCGAAGGCGTCCGGTTTGAAAAGCTGGAACCCCTCGAACCGGGTTTTATCGACCATCTGCAAGCCGTGCGCCACGTGCCTTCCCGCCTGGCGGCCATGTTGCAGGAATTTTACGAGCAGCTGCTGCGCCAGGAGCTGATTCTGCCCACGCACCTGCTCACCATCCAGCGCCACCACGAGGCCCTGCTCGATGTAGCCGGTGGCTGCGAACGCATCAAAAACACGCCAATTCCTTTCTCTTACAGCTATTTCATCAAAGGATTTATTACGGTTTTCATTCTCATCATGCCCTTCAATCTGCTCGATACTTATGAGTGGCTCACGGTGCCCATCACCATGTTCGGAGCCTATGCGCTGCTGGGCGTGGAAATGATTGGCGATGAAATTGAAGACCCCTTCGGCAAAGACAGCAACGACCTGCCGCTCACCCAAATGGCCAACCGCATCCGGGCCAACGTGCACGAAATCCTGGGCGTGGACCTGCACGAGGATATTCGCGGCCTGGCCGATGTGCCGTACAGCC
>JANXMN010000091.1 GCA_025354605.1 Hymenobacter sp.
TCGACCCCAAGCGGCTCTACGCCTGGCAGAAAGCGGCCCAGCCGCCTTTGCCCGCCGACCCAGTCGAAGCCGCCGAGGTGCGGGCGCTGCGCGCGGCCAATAAACGGCTGGCGCAGGAACTCGACATTTTAAAAAAAGCCATCGCCATCTTCTCGCATCCCCCAACCCCGTGAGTAGGCTGCCATTCATTGACCAGCAGCGAATCAACCATCCCGTTCAGCAACTCTGCCAGGTGCTGGGAGTCGTGCCCAGCCGCTACTACGCGTGGCGGTTGGCGCAGGGGAGCGGGGCGGTGGACCCGCCAGAACCGGCTTGGGAAACGGAAATGGTCGCCATTTTTGACGACCACAAACGCCGCTACGGCACGCGCCGACTCCGGGTCGAGTTGCGCGAACTCGGCCACCGGGTGGGCCGGCAGGCCCTGCGCACGGGACTGCGCCGGCACGGGCGCAAAGCGTTGCAGCCCAAATCCTTTGTCCCGCGCACCACCGATTCCACCCACGGGCAGCGTTGCGCGCCCAATTTGCTACTGGACCAGCCGCGCCCCACCCAGGCCAACCGGGTGTGGGTGAGCGACATCACCTATCTGCCGCTGGCTAGCGGGAACTGGGCGTACCTGTGCGCCTTTCAGGACGGATGCACCAAGCAGGTGGTGGGCTGGCAGGTGCGCGCCGACATGACCGAAGCCCTGGTCACCAGCGCCTTGCAGCGGGCGCTGCTGGCCCAACGGCCCGCCCCGGGCCTTGTCGTTCATTCCGACCGGGGTGGGCAATACGTAGGCAACGCCTACAAGGCCTTGCTGCGTGAGGCCCAGGCCCGGCTCTCGCACAGCCGCCGCGGCGAATGCTACGACAACGCGCAGGCGGAAAGCCTGTGGTCCCGCCTCAAAACCGAGGAACTCGAAGCCCGCGACTGGCCCGTTTTCGCTGACCTAGCAGATGCCCAGGCCAGCGTGGCCGACTATTTTGACTATTACAACCACGAGCGTCGCCACTCCAGCATCGGCTATCAGAAGCCTTATCAATTTCACCAACAGCAACTTAACAACATCACCCAATTCTCTCCTGCTTAACTAGACCACCCCAGTTTGCATCCACACAGTCTACCGAAAGGAGAAAGGCGAAGAATTTTCCTCAGTAGATTTTAGCGATGCTGTGGTTGAGCTAACGCCGGAGGTGCATGAAATTATCACTAGTAGGCTGGCTACATACTGTGGCGATAGGAGCCGGGCCTTTGAACTGAAAATCACCAAGGTAGGGGAAGAAACGTTTTACAACCAAGCTGCCACGCTTAGGGGCTTGAATACTGAGGATTTTATAGCCGCCAGCAAACAAATAGCGCAGCTGTTAGCCAAAAATCAGCGCAAAGGCAACGTGCAAACATCTAGTTTGTTCATCCTCGATGCGGTAGATGAAGATGCCCGGCCCGTTGTGATTTGCCTTAAAGCTGAAGGTACCGATGCTCTGACCCAGGAAGAGCATGAAGGTGTTCCTCGCCTGGTGCAAGTAAAGAACCTCTTTATGGGCCGGACCGAAAAATTCTTTAAGGTTGGCCTCGTTTACGAAATGGCCCCCACAGCTGCAAATGCTGACTTATTGCCACACGAGCAATGGGGTGCATTGCTCTATGACCATCAGTTCCGTACCGGCACCGAGCCAGCACGATATTTTTGGGATGGCTTCTTGGGCTTCTCACTCGACCATAATGAGAAGCTAATGTCGAAGCACGCTTACGCAGCCCTACAGCAGTTTGCTGAGAAAAACTTCTCGGGCGACGTCGATACTAAGTCATTGGTGCTTAACCGAATTGACGAGTACATGAGCAATGAGAACGTGCATACTATCGATTTTGAAGAAATCAAAAACACCATCATTCCACCTGAAAAGCGCGACGATTTTAACGAGCAGGTTCACAACGTCTTTACTCACTCTATAGCTAAGGACACGGCTCTTTTCAATAACAAGCTTAATCAGGCCCGAATGCAGTTTCAGGATAATCTTGTACTGCGCGGTACCAAGGAAGCCTTTGAGAATCGGGTAGACGTGATTGAAAGTCAAGCCGACCTGCAGAGCCTTCGACTCGACGACGGATATACCATCATTCGAATAAAGGGCAACCCTGACCGATTCCTGCGTTATGCTAAGCCCGAGTAATTGGGTAGAACGGGAGGCAGCACTTCGTAGCGAATTTGAAACCCTGATTCCGGCTCTCGAGGAATGGGGAGCAACGGTAGACGTGAGGTGGTCTAGTTAATCTGGACAGAA
>JANXMN010000098.1 GCA_025354605.1 Hymenobacter sp.
AGCGAAAGCCGAAACTTGAGCAGCTGAAAATAGGCGCGGGCCTTTACCATCGATACCTGAATTGGTTGCTTTAAGAGGACAGACGCAAAACACCCGGCCCCCAATGGGGTCGCAAAGTTACGCAACAACCCGCCGGGCAGCTTCCGGTGATACCATCATTTCTGGGGATTTTCGGGCGCGGGCCACTGCTAATAGGGTCAGGAACTGCACGCCGAATAGCATAGTGGCCAGGGTGAGGTGTACTGGCTGCACGGCGGCCGGTAGTGCAAACGAAGCCAGCACGATACCCGCCACAATTTCCAGCCCGATTATAACCATTGTGGCCTGCGTCAGCCGGTGCAGCCGCGCCTTGCCCAGCGACCACAGTTCGAAGCCGACATACAAATTCAGCAGCAGCACTGCCGCCGACAATGTGCGATGCACGCTGAACACGCTACCGAGTTGGCTCACCCAGTTCTCGCGCCCTACATAATCAGCCGCTGCCGACACAATATCCACCCGCTCCCGCACCTGTGTGCCCAGCATTATCTGCACGAAAGTGAGCAGCAGTGCTGCCCATAGCCACCCCAGCACTGATGCCGCCGGCTTAGTGTCTTCTGCAAGGACGTTTACCGCTGAAGTGGTGTGATTAGCTGAAGTGGCAGAGGCATCAAAAGCCATTGAAGTACCGGAAGTATCAGGGGAAACTAGAGCAACGGGAGTAACTAAATTGGCGGTAGTCGCAGCAGCATCGGTAGTACCTGCTTGGCTCCTCCCCCACTGGGCACGGTCCACAGCGTATAGGAACAAAGCCACAATCACCAGCGCCAGGGCCATGTGCACCGTCACCATCACCGGTAGCAAGTTGGTCGACACCACCAACGAACCAAGATAGCCTTGCACGCCGGTGAGCAGAAAAGAGGCCAGTGCCAGCCAGAAAATGGCCCGGTCGCGCCGCCAATATGGCAGCGCAAACACCACCGCCAGAAGTACGAAAACCCCAATCAGCGCGCCCAACAAGCGGTTCACGTACTCAATCCAGGTTTTCACCGGGTTGAAATCTGTTTCAATATATTGCGTCGGATGAGCGAAAATGCTACCCGCCACCTGCGCAAACCCCAGCCGCTGTAGCGTGCGCGCCAGCTTCTGATTTTTCGCCACGCGCTGGGCAGTATATACTTCCTTGTAATTGGCCGGCAACTGGCTGGCCTCGGTGGGCGGCACCCACTGGCCGAAGCATTTGGGCCAGTCGGGACAGCCCATGCCGCTACCCGTGCTGCGCACCACGCCCCCCACTAAAATCAGCAGGTACACCGCCACTACCGTCAGGATTCCGAAGGAGCGGAAGCGGCGCAAACCAAGAGTTTCGGAGTTGGAATTCATTTTTAAAATGAGTCAAAAGAAAACGGGCCGCCGGTTGGCGGCCCGCTTCGGGACTTGAAAACTTCGCCAGCTTAGTCGGCCAGTTCCTGCTCGTAGGGCAGGTTCGACGACATCGTTTGCGAATATGGAACGTTCTGCGGGATGAAATCCACTTCCGAGCCGGGCTTGCTGTAATCGTAGGGCCAGCGGTATACAGCGGGAATCTCACCCACCCAGTTGCCGTGGCCGGGCTCGATGGGGGCCGTCCATTCCAGGGTAGTCGAGTTCCAGGGGTTCTGAGTGGCACGACGGCCGCGGAAAATGCTGTAGAAGAAGTTGAATATGAAGATAAACTGACCGAGGAAGGCGATGATAGCCGCAATCGAGATGAACTTGTTCATGTCGGCAAATTGCGAGAAAGCATCAAAACCAGTCCAGGCGTAGTAGCGGCGGGGGAAACCGGCGATACCAACGTAGTGCATCGGCATGAACACCAGATACACACCAGCGAACGTCAGCCAGAAGTGAATGTAGCCCAGCTTCTCATCCATCATGCGACCAAACATCTTGGGGAACCAATGGTACACACCAGCAAACAGGCCGAAGAAAGCCGAGCTACCCATCACGAGGTGGAAGTGAGCCACGACGAAGTAGGTATTGTGCATCTGGATATCCAGCGTGGCGTTGCCGAGGATAATGCCCGTCAGACCACCCGAGATAAACAAGGACACGAAACCAATGGCGAACAGCATGGCTGCCGTGAAGCGGATGTTGCCGCGCCACAGCGTAGCCAGCCAGTTAAACACCTTCACGCCCGAGGGCACGGCAATAATTAGCGTCAGGAACATGAAAACTGAGCCGAGGAAGGGATTCATACCGGTGATGAACATGTGGTGAGCCCACACGACAAACGACAGCAGCGAAATCCCAATCAGCGAGCCAATCATGGCGCGGTAGCCAAAGATGGGCTTGCGGGCGTTGGTGGCCAGCACTTCTGACACCATGCCCATGGCAGGCATAATCACGATATATACTTCAGGGTGACCCAGAAACCAGAACAAATGCTGAAACAGCACAGGCGAACCGCCTTGGTTGCTCAGGGCCTGCCCAGCGATATATATGTCCGACAGGAAGAACGAAGTGCCAAACGAGCGGTCAAAAATCAGCAGCAGCGCGGCCGAAAACAACACCGGGAACGACAGAATGCCGAGAATAGCCGTCAGGAAGAAAGCCCAAATGGTCAGCGGCAACTTGCTCATGCTCATGCCACGGGTACGCAGGTTGATGACCGTCGTCACGTAGTTCACGCCACCTAGCAACTGCGACACAATAAACAGCGCCATCGACACCAGCCACATGGTCATGCCCGCACCCGAGCCGGGAATGGCCTGGGGAAGCGCGCTCAGCGGCGGGTAGATTGTCCAGCCAGCCGAAGCAGGGCCGGTTTCAATAAACAACGACGAGAACATTACTACGCTCGACAGGAAGAAGAACCAGTAAGAGAGCATGTTCATAAAGCCCGAGGCCATGTCTCGGGCTCCTACCTGCAGCGGAATCAGAAAGTTCGAGAACGTGCCCGACAGACCGGCAGTTAGCACAAAGAACACCATGATGGTGCCGTGCATAGTCACCAGCGCCAGGTAAAACTCAGGGTTCAGCTTGCCGGCCTGAATCCAGTGGCCAAGTACGGGTTTCAGCCACTCCATCGTGCCCTCGGGCCAGCCGAGCTGCAAGCGGAACAGGCTAGATAGCGTACCGCCTAGAATTGCCCATAGCATCCCTGTAATCAGGAACTGTTTGGCAATTTGCTTGTGGTCCTGGCTGAACACATACTTCCACAGCCAATGCTGGTCGTGGTGCTCATGTTCGTCGTGGTGGGCATGGTCGCCGTGCTCTACAGCCGGCACCGGCGCGGAGCCAATGCCGCCCGCCGTTTGCACGCTGGCCGAAAGATTGGGTTTTGGTGTCAGGTCTGACATAGCAGGATACCGTTAGATTAGTTAGTTCGAAGCGGCCAGGGGCATTGTCGGCGCCTCTTTTTCAGCAGGAGCGGCAGCTACAGGAGCAACCAGCGACTTAGCTTTCTGTTTGAAGGCAGCCAGCACTTCGGGGTTTTTCTGAGCGAATGACTGCTGGGCAGCATACCAATTCTGATAATCGTCAGGCTCATCCACAATCACCGTGGCTTTCATCGCGAAGTGGCTGGCCCCGCAGAGCTGGTTGCAAGCCATTTCGTAATTGAACTTCGGATTACCCAGTTTGGCGCGCATCTCGTCAGTAGTAACGGTCGGTGTAAACCAGAAACGGGTCGGCATGCCAGGCACGGCGTACATCTGTACCCGGAAGTGCGGCATGTACACGGCGTGCAGCACGTCGCGCGAGCGAATCTTGATGAGCACCGGCACGCCCTTAGGCACATGGATTTCATTAGTCGTAAAATCATCAAGGCCAGACTTATCGCTGAGGTCGAAACCCCATTCGTTCACCGCATCAATCAGACGGTAGTTAATCACGCCTAGCTTCATATCGCGGCCAGGGTAGCGCACCAGCCAGTTGAACTGCTTTCCCATTACTTCCACCACGACCGAATTTTTCGGAGCCGGGCCGGTAATGCGCGTCCACGCCTTCCAGCCTGCGAAAATCAGCGAGGCCATCACAATAGCAGGAATGATGGTCCAGATAACCTCAATCTTGTTGTTATGAGAGAAAAAATACGCCCGGCGACCTTCCTTATGCTGATATTTGTACGAATACCAGAACAGCAGGAACTGGGTAATCGCGAAGGCTACACCGATTACGGCCATCGTGGTCCAGAACATGGTCTCCATCTTGTGGCCGTGCACTGAAGCAATGGGCGGGTTCATCTTGTTGAAGTTCTCAACGAACGACCACGCGAACCAAGCGCCGCCGCCCACCATAAACACGAGCATCAAAATAGCGTTGACGCTATTACTCGTGCCAATGTCGCGGGTGAAGGTGCCCGAAAAAATCGAGGTTAGAATCTGCAAACGGAACAGCAGGCCGAATACGACCAGCAACAGCAGCAGCACCAGTAAAATGGTCAGAGCAGTCATTGAATTGTGGGTATAGAGTAGGCAATAGCGGCAGGCACGGGCGCGACAAGTATAGCTAGCGCCGCCCGCAAGTCGGTACTACAATCTTAGGTGGTGTGGTGAAGGCTCTCGTCGAGGAAGGGGTGATTAACCGGAACCAGCGAAGCCGAAGCCAAACGGCGCGTGAACAAAATCAGGAAGGCACCGAGGAAAATGGCCGCAATGCCAATCTCAATCAGAACCCCATTTTCGCCGCGTAAAGTGCCCGGCATCAGCATGAGATAGAAGTCGGACCAGTGACCACAAAGGATAGCGATAGCTACGATTTTCATTAGAATCATCTGGCGCTTGGCGTCACGGGTCATCAGGCCCAGGAAGGGGAAAACGAAGTTGATAGCGATGTTGAAGAAGAACATAAAGGTGTAGCGACCTTCGAACCCGCCTAAACGCTGGTTGAAATACACAGCTTCTTCTGGCAGATTGGCGTACCAGATAAGCATGAACTGCGAGAACCACACATAGGTCCAGAAGATGCTGAAACCGAACATCAGCTTACCGAGGTCGTGCAGGTGGTTGCTGCTAAGAGCGCGCAGATAGCCATTTTGTTTCAGGAAAATGGCGGTTAGCGCGATGGCAGCGATGCCCGACACCCACCACGAGGCGAATACATACCAGCCGAACATGGTGCTGAACCAGTGCGTGTCGACTGACATTACCCAGTCCCAAGCCGACATCGATGAGGTAACGGCGTACAGCACCAGAAACAGGGCTGAGGCTGTGATGCTCTTGTGGAACCAGTAAGTACCGCCATTAAGGTCTTCGGCTAGCGACAATTACCGCAGCTTCCAACTGAACACTCCCCAGATAACGAGGTAGCTCACCATCCGAATGATATAGAAGGGCATATTCAGGAAACCCTCTTTGCCCTTGATAATGGCGTCGAAGTGCTCCGACTTGGGGTCCATGATACCGTCGTGCGTCCAGTGGAAAATATCCTGCCGACCTACCAGGAATACCAGCAGCATAATGACCCCACCGGGAATTACCCAGGCGCTCAGGGCCTCGGCAATACGCTTAATCATTACCGACCAGCCAGCATAGGCCACATAGTTGATGGCCATGAAAACGGTGCCGACAGTGGATACGCCAAGGAAAAACAGATTGCTGTGCCAAAGGCTCACCACAATGCGCTTAATCAGGATGGAATGTCCTTCTTCGTGGGCCGCGCCGTGAGCGGCAGCGGCGTGGCTAGCGGCTTCGCTGTGCTCGGCCGCGCCCCAACCCATAATCTGCGCCAGGATGCCCAGCACGAGAATGACCACGCCGGCGGCGATAATGGCGAAGAAAGTTTTACGGGCGCCATCCGTAACGACGAGTTGTTCAGCCGTGGCGCTTTCTTGATGCGTCAGAGTTGCCATAGTGCGTTATTGAGGAGTGGCAGTGCCGTTGTTAGCTTTAGTATTTCCCTGGCCAGAGGTTGCAGAGCCGGTACCAGCTTGGGCCTGCCCCACCGGGGCTTGGTTGCTGGCATCCTTCATCTCAGTCGAGTCGTTTATAGTCGAAGTGGGGCCTTTAGCCACCAGCTTGCTAAGCGCTTCTGGGCCTTCGCCACGTTCTAATACGCGCACGTACATGGCAATTTTCCAACGCTCCTCGGGGTTCACAATAGAGCCGTGGGGCATCATGCGATTGCGGCCCCACTGGATGACGTGGTAGATGTGCCCGTCATTCATGTTCTTGTAGTAGCCAGTCGCGTAATTCGGGACGCCCTTGTACTTAAGGCCCACTAATCCCTGACCATTGCCCTGCTCGCCGTGGCAGTGTGAGCAGATGCGGGTATAAAGCACCTTGCCTTCTTCGAGATTGGCTTTGGTATAGGCGTAAGGATTGCGAAGCGTCCGCTCGGCAATTCCCACACTGTCTTTCGGGATGTGGTCGAAGTAGTTGAGCTTGCCGCGGGGCACGGTACCGTTAGCGGGCGTACGCTCGTTGATTCCGAACGCATTAACCGGGTTGAAGTGGGTCTGGCTCAGGGGTTCGTACGGAATGGACTCGTACATCTCCGGGGCGTACTCCACACCGGGGTCGTTTCCATCGTGGGTGCAGGCCGTAGTGGCCAGGCCCAAGGACAGCAGCAGCGCCGATACGCGCAGGCTCAGGGTCAGCGGATGCGTCATTACTAGTTGGTCATTTCTTTTTGGTTGACTTCCGAAGCACCGTTGTCGCGGAGCAGCTGAGTCAGCCGGGGAAATTGCGAGGCGGTTTCATCCAACTCGATAGCCATTACGAATTTGTCGTCGGTGGCGCGCACATCCATCACCGGAGTTTTCCAGCGCGGATATAGGCTCGTGATGGTGAAGAACGTAATAGCCATGCCGTGGCAGGTGAAGAACACCGTGAGCTCGAACGACACGGGCACGAAAGCCGGCAGCGCGATGTGCGGCTTACCACCAATAATCATTGGCCAGTCGAAGCCCAGCATGTAAATCTGCATCCACAGCGCGAAGGCCAGGCCCGTCATGCCGTAGAAGAACGCCGCGATGGGCAGGCGCGAGCGCTCGATGCCGAGGGCGTCGTCGATGCCGTGCACGGGATAGGGCGAAAACACGTCGTAGATTTTCACGCCGGCGGCGCGCAGATTTTCCACGGCGTGCAGCAGCACGTCTTCGTCTTCGAAGATGCCGAGGGCGAATTGCTTAGTCATGCTGGTTATAGGTTACGGGAGCCGAGGCGGGAACCCCGTGGATGGCAGGTTGATGAGCGTGGCCGTGGGCAGCCTTCTCCGGGTTGTAAGTTGGACCGTTGTCGACGGTGTACTTCAGGATGGTTTTCACCTCGGCCATGTTAATCACGGGGAAAAACTTGGCGAAGAGCAGGAACAGCGTGAAGAACAGACCCAGCGTACCCACATAAAGGCCGATGTCGATAATCGAAGGCGAGAACATGGCCCAGCTAGATGGCAGGTAGTCACGGTGCAGTGAGGTTACGATAATCACGAAGCGCTCGAACCACATGCCGATATTCACCACGATGGACAGCGCGAACGTGAGCGGAATGCTGTAGCGCACCCGACGGAACCACACCAGTTGCGGCGTAATCACGTTGCAGGTCATCATCGAAGCATAGGCCCACCAGTAAGGGCCCGTCGCCCGGTTGATGAAGGCATATTGCTCGAACTCCACCTGCGAGTACCAGGCAATGAAGAACTCCGTGATGTAGGCCACGCCCACAATCGAGCCCGTCACCATCATGATTTTGTTCATCAGAGCTATGTGCTCTAGGGTGATATAGTCTTCGAGGCGGAAAACCACCCGGGTAATCAGCATGAGCGTAAGCACCATGGCGAAACCCGAGAAGATAGCACCCGCCACGAAGTAGGGCGGGAAGATGGTGGTGTGCCAGCCCGGTACCACCGAGGTAGCAAAGTCCATCGATACAATAGTGTGTACTGAGAGCACGAGCGGGGTCGAAACGCCGGCTAGAACCAGTGACACGGTTTCGTAGCGCGACCAAGCTTTGGCCGAACCCTTCCAGCCGAAGCTCAGTAGCGAATACGCTACCTTGGCGATAGGGCCCTTGGCGCGGTCCCGAATCGAGGCGAAGTCGGGAATCAGGCCGATGTACCAGAACACCAGCGACACGGTGAAGTAGGTCGAGATGGCGAACACGTCCCACAGCAGGGGCGAGTTGAAGTTGGCCCAGAGCGAACCCAGCGTATTTTGTAGCGGGAAAACGTAGAACGCCAGCCACGGACGGCCCATGTGCAGCACCGGGAACATGGCGGCGCAGATTACGGCGAAGATGGTCATGGCTTCGGCCGCGCGGTTGATGGAGCTCCGCCACTTTTGACGGAATAGCAGCAGCACAGCCGAAATCAGGGTGCCGGCATGGCCGATACCCACCCACCACACGAAGTTGGTGATGTCCCAGGCCCAGTTTACGGTTTTATTCAGGCCCCATTCGCCGATGCCGTACCAAACGGTGCGGTAAACGGAATAGAAGAATATCCCCAGAAAAAACAGGGCCACGCTCAGGGCGGCCATCCAACGCAGGTTGGGTTTGGCTTCGACCTGATAGCAGATGTCTTGCGTGACGTCGTGTAACGTCTTACCGCCGGTTACGAGCGGCTCGCGTATGGCTGATACGTGCTGCATAAGAGGATAATTAGGCTTAAGCTTCTACTTCGGGGGCAAAAAACTCCGACTCGGCATTGCGAATCTTCGTCAGGTAGGTCACGTTCGGCTGCACGTTAATGGAGTCGAGCGAGTGGAAGGCGCGCTCGCCGTCTTCACGGCGCAGCAGCTGGCTGATACGGCTGCTGGGGTCCTTCATGTCGCCGAACACAATGGCTTCGGTGGGGCACGACTGGGCGCAGGCCGTTACAATCTCGCCATCCTTGGGGCGGCGCTTCTGCTTCTTGGCTTCGAGCTTGCCGAGCTGAATGCGCTGCACGCAGAACGAGCACTTCTCCATCACGCCCCGGGCACGCACGGTCACGTCCGGGTTCAGCACCATGCGGCCGAGGTCGGTGAACATGTGGCCGTTCACGACTTCAAACTTTTCGTTCGAGTAGTACGAGAACCAGTTGAAGCGACGCACCTTGTAGGGGCAGTTATTGGCGCAGTAACGGGTGCCGATGCAACGATTATAGGTCATCTGGTTGAGACCTTCCGAACTGTGAGTGGTAGCCAGAACTGGGCAAACCGTTTCACAGGGCGCGTGGTTGCACTGCTGACACATCATCGGCTGGAAGATAACCTGCGGGTTTTCCGAGGGGTCTTCCATAGCGGCGTAGGTGCCAACCTTGCCTTTGGTTTCGAATGAGTCCTTGTGGGTATCGGAGCTGTAATAGCGGTCGATACGCATCCAATGCATCTCGCGGCGGTTAATCACCTGCTGCTTGCCAACTACAGCAGTGTTGTTTTCGGTCTGGCAACCTACCACGCACGAGCCGCAGCCAATGCACGAGTTCAGGTCGATGGCCATACCCCAGTGGTGGTTATTATACTGGTAGTCCTGCCACAGCGATACCTTGCTCGGTGCTTCAAGTCCGTCAGGGGTCGATACCTTCTCGTATTCGGTTACTTTCTTGGGGTCTTTCTTGTAATTGGCCAGCGAGTTCTCCTGCACCACCGGGCGGCGGTCCATGAGGGTCTGGTGGGTCTGGGTCTGAGCAATGGCCGACGTAGCGCCGGTTTTTTCCAGCGTCACCACGTTGTGGTATTGGAGGCCGTTGGCCGTCATCGCCAGTGGAGCAGCATTCTCACCCACTTGGTCGCCTACTTTGCCGGCCATCGTGCGGCCGTAGCCGAGTGCAATGCTCACGGTACCGTTGGTCTGGCCAGGCTGAATAAGCACGGGCAGCTCGATGCTGTACCCATTGGCGCTCACCTTGACCACGTCACCCTGCTCCCACTTGTTGGCGATAGCCATGGCGCGCGGGATAGCGACGTAATTGCCCCAGGTTGCCTTCGAAACAGCATCTGGCAACTCCTGCAGGAAGGGATTGTTCGACTCGGTGCCGGCGGCGCTCAGGCCGCCTTTTTCGTAAAGGGCCAACTCGATACCGGTGCCCTTGGCACCCCCACCGAGCTGCGAAGCAGCGGCGGCGGCACTCATGCCGCCGGTCATGGCCGGGGCAGCGGGCAGGGCCGAGCCCATCAGCACGCCGTCGTGCACGGCCTTATCCCAGGCGGCATCGTTCGGGGTAAAGCCCTTCCAGTTGGCACGCAGAAATTTGTAGTAGCTGGTGTTGTTGCCGGCCCAGTACAGCAGGCTTTCCTGTGCTTGACGGGTGGCAAAAAGCGCCGTGATAGCCGGCTGGGCCAAGCTAAGGTAGCCGCGCTTGGGCTCGAAGTCGTTCCACGATTCCAGCCAGTGGCTGTCCGGGGCAGCGTATTGGCAGAGGCTGCCGGTTTCGTCGAGGCGGTCGTTGAGTGAAATAGTGAGAGGCACCTTGGCAATGCCCGACTTCACTTTAGCGCCCAGCGGGTGGTTGAATACCGGGTTAGCGTTGTAGAAAATTACCGCGCCCACTGCACCATTATTCATATCGTTCACCAGCGCGGCCATGCGCGCGTCGTCGCCCTGGCGCACGTTGCTCGGCGCGCCACCAGTGGTGGTGCCGCTGTTTCCCAGCGCCTGGTTGATGGCAGTTACCAGCGTCTGCACGGCCAAATCGTTCGAGCCCGAAACCACCAGGCCAGCGCTTCCGGCCGCTTTAAGCTCGGCGGCCGCCATCCCCAGCTTGGTTTTGCTATCGACCCCGCCGCCGCCCACTACGGCGTTGTATAGCGCCAGAGCCGTTGCGCCCATTTCCGAAGGCTTAATCGGCACGCGCACGTCGGCGTTGGAGCCAGAGAGCGACATGGCCGTTTCAAACTGGAAGTGGCGCGACATGCTGCGCTTTTCGCTGCTTATCTTGCGAGTAGCCACGTACTGCCGGGCGTATTCCACTGGCGAAATCCAGCTGCCGAGAAAGTCGGCACCCAGGCTCACGATAACACTAGCCTTGCTGAAATCGTAGCCGGGCACCGCGCCGCCGTTGGCCTGCAGCAGGGCCGAAGCCGAGTGCGCGTCGTACATGACGTGGGAAGTGCTGGGGTAGCGAGCGGTGAATTCGGCAATGGCCTTCTTCGTGCTGGGGCTGATAATTGTGGGCGACACGATGGCAATACGGCCAGCAGTTCCGGCCAGCTTGGCGCGAATTTCCTGGTCGACCTGTTTCATCTCGGCCGGCTTGCCCTTAATGGCAAACTGCTGAAGACGTCCGCCGTCGTAGAGACTCAGCACGGCAGCTTGCGCACGGGGCGAAAGGCCGCCCTTGGTAATGGGCGACTCTGGATTGCCCTCCAGCTTAATCGGACGGCCATCGCGGGTTTTCACCAGCACAGCATTGTAGTCGGCACCCGTGAAGTAGGTGGAGGCGTAGTAGTTGGCAATCGAAGGGTCGACTTCCTCAGGCTTGTTCAGGTACGGAATTGCCTTTTTTACCGGCGTTTCGCACGAGGCCAACACGGCCGCCCCGACGCCGAAACCCATCAGCTTAAGGAAATCGCGACGGGGCGCAGAAGTCGCATCACTGCTCTCATGACTTTCCTTCACCGGCATGAACTCGGCGAAGGCCGACTGCATGAATTCCGGAGTGCTTTCCAGTTCCTCAATTCCTTTCCAGTACTTCATTTTTGGGGACTTAGGGACTCGGGGACTTGGACTTGGTTGAGAGGTTCGCAAGCCGCGAGGTACTTGAATTTATAAGCGAAGTCGTGTTGGATGCCGGGAGGCGGGGGCTGATTGAAGCCCAAGTCCCTACTAGCCGATTAGTAGTGGCACTTCGAGCACTCGGTACCGCCGTTCGACGATACGGTAAAGGGAGCACCGGCATTCTTGGTGTCGTGCAGCTTCACGAGGTTGTCGTAGTACTTGTTATCCTTCGTGTTGAGGGGCATCTCGCGGTGGCAGTTAATGCACCAGCCCATCGTAAGGGCCGAATATTGGTACACCACTTCCATATTCTGAATGGGGCCGTGGCAGGTCTGGCACTGGAGGCCGGCCACCTGCGTGTGCTGCGAGTGGTTGAAGTATGCCAAATCGGGAAGGTTGTGGATGCGCACCCACTGGATGGGCTGCTTACGCTCGATGGCGCGGTAGATTTTCTTGATTTCGGGCGACTCCGTCTTAATCTGCGCGTGGCAGTTCATGCAGATGTTGGCCGAGGGAATGTTGGCCGATTTGGCCTTGTATACCGAGGTATGGCAGTAGGCGCAGTTAATCTGGTGCTCGCCAGCGTGCAGCTTGTGCGAGAAAGCAATGGGCTGAGTGGGCTGGTAGCCCTGAGTCAGGCCGACGGCCATCACGCTCTGCACGCCCTCATAAAGTAAAACCAGGGCGAAAACCGTCCCCACAATACCGCGCAGCATGGGCGAGCGGTAAAACTTACCCCAGTCGAAGCGTTGGTCCAGAATCTCGATATCGCGGCCGTCCAAGTCCTTGCGGCCCCGCAGCACATCCTTCATCAGGTTGCCGATGATGATGAGCGTAACTACCAGCACAATCAATACGACTACGAGGACGATGAGCAGGATGTCCATGTATTTGCCGGAACCAGCACCATCAGCGCCGGCGGCAGCGGTGCCATCGGTAGCACCAACACTACCAGCGGTAGGACCGCCAGCGGTAGCAGCCGAAGGCTTGCCTTCTTCCGACGTGATGTAAGCCACAATCGAAGTAATTTCCTTGTCCGAGAGGGCGAAGGAGGGCATCTGCTGCTTATTGAATTTGTTGTAGAGCGCAACGGCATAATCGTCGCCCCCAGCTACTACTTTACTCGAGTTCTTAATCCACGGAATAATCCACGAAAGCGGGCGGCGCTTAGTGATACCGCCGAGGGCGGGACCTACCACCTGTTCGTTCACGGCGTGGCACTGGGCGCAGTTGCCTTTGAAAAGGGCATCGCCGGCGGCAATGGCGGCGGCATCACCACCCCCGGCGGCGGGAGCAGCAACAGTAGCAGGCGTGGCGGCAGCAGTGGCATCGGGGGTTACCCCTTCCTTTTTCACAGTGGCGGCATCCTGGGCGGCAGCTTGCTGAACGCTAGCAAACGTGAGCACCAGCGCCAGCAACAGATGAGGTAACGAGCGAAGTCGAAGGCTCTTCATAGGAAAATAGATGGTAAAACGAAACACCAGGGGCATTTCAAGGCCACAAATGTAGGTCAGGATTCGCAGGCGGCAAAAAGTGAGGTACAATTTCCGGGGTCAATCCATCGTTACGAGCGGTCTGGAGTCTGGCTTTTGCGTCCTTTTAGTGAGGGGAAAACGGAAGTTTCCGGGCGGGCAACCGAACCGAAAAGCCCGGGCCCCAAACTGGTTAGGTGCGTAGCGGCGGGCGGCCTATTCAAAACCAGCGGGTGGAAGGATTGTTGGGCGGAAAACGGCGAAAAAGCTGGGTTATTCCGGGTGGGCACGGGATGAGCCGTCAACCTTATATATAGCAGTTGGCGGGAGTTGCTGGGGCCGGGGAGTTGTTGGCAAGCAGGTAGTGTGGTCTCTTGAGTCGTTCCGATGGGAAACTCAGCCCCTGCCATGCTTTCTCCTTCTCCAAACAATAAGGGGAAATCGGTTTCGATATGTAGCATTGACTCTGCGCAGACTGCGCGTAGGGGGCGGCAGTTGTTCAAACGCGCGGACTCGCAGAGTTCATGCTACGTGAGTACGACTTAGCTTCTGCTTGACTCCTGGTTGCCTTCTCCTATTTATTACCACTGTCTCGCTTGGCAATGTGTCCGAAAGTCAGTACCTTTGCGCCCCAATCAAATTTTTTCATCACATTCACCACCATCGTAATGGAAGTTAGAAATTACGAGACGGTCTTCATCGTAACTCCCGTTTTGAACGAGAGCCAGGTGCAAGAAACGGTCGAGAAGTTCACCCAGGTGCTTAAGGAAAATAGCGCCGCCATTGTATCCACCGAAGCTTGGGGCCTGCGCAAGCTGGCGTACCCCATCCAAAAGAAGAGCACGGGCTACTACTTCTGCGTCACCTTTACGGGTGAAGGCAACTTAGTTGACACGCTGGAGCTGGCATTCCGCCGCGACGAGCGTATCATCCGCTTCCTGACGACCGTGCTCGATAAGCACGCCGTGGAATACAACAGCCGCCGTCGCAACGGCGAAATGAATCAGCAGAAGGCTGCCAAGGAAACCGAAGCCGTAGCCCAATAATTTAGCAACGACATGGCATCTCCCGCTTTCAACCGCAACAACGACCGGTCGGCTAACAACAAGCCCCAGGACAACCGCAAGAAATACTGCCGCTTCAAGAAAAACGGCATTAAGTACGTGGACTACAAAGACCCGAACTTCCTGCTGAAGTTCGTGAACGAGCAGGGCCGCGTGCTGCCCCGGCGCCTCACCGGCACCAGCCTGAAATTCCAGCGCAAAGTGACCCAGGCCATCGCCAAGGCCCGCCACCTCGCCCTGATGCCTTACGTAGCCGACGCCCTTAAATAAATCATGAATTAAGAATTATGAATTAAGAATTATGGAAAGGCTTCCATTGCCAACTCATCATTCATAACTTATAACTCATAATTTCCTTCAGACATGGAAATCATCCTCAAAGACGACGTTAAGGGCCTCGGGTACAAGAACGACATCGTGACCGTGAAATCGGGTTACGGGCGTAACTTCCTGCTGCCACAGGGTCTGGCTATGCTGGCCGACAAAACGAACAAGAAAATTACGGCGGAGAATGTGCGCCAAGCTGCGCACAAAGCCGACAAAATCAAGGGCGACGCGCAGGCCATTGCCGACCAGATTGGCGGCATGGTACTGGACATCCCCGCCAAGGTGGGCGAAAGCGGCAAAATCTTCGGCCGCGTGACCACCCTACAGCTCGCCGAGGCCCTGAAAGCCAAAGGCGTAGACGTAGACCGCAAGCGTTTGTCGTTCGACCAGGAGCCCTCGGCGGCTGGCGACTACACCGCAACGGCCAACCTGCACAAGGAAGTGAAGCACTCGGTGAAATTCCGCGTGGTAGCCGAGTAGTTTCGGTTTTTCGCTCGATTGAAAAAGCCCTGCCTGCTGGCAGGGCTTTTTTTATTCTGCCAGTTTTCGGGCGCTTGCCCGGTTACGGGCTATTTTTGCTTTAATGTTTAGAACTGAATTGACTATTGCCCCGGCCGCCGGACAGCTGCCGCGCACCGCGCGGGTGCTGACGATGGGCTCATGCTTTGCCGACAGCATCGGCAAACGGCTGGAGGGCCACAAGGTAGAAACGCGGGTGAATCCGTTTGGCACCGTGTTTCAACCGCTGGCACTGGCCCGGCTGCTGCGCGCCGCGGCTGGCGAAGAAGTCGACTGGCAGCAGCACCTGGTGGAAGCCCGGGGCCGCTGGCAGAGCTACGACCTGCACGGCAGCATCGGGGCAGATTCGCCGGTGGAGCTGTTGCTGTACATTCAGGAGATGGTACGCCAGACCAGCGAATTCTTGCACCACGCCGATGTGGTGGTGCTAACCTTGGGCACCGCCTGGGCTTACCGTCTGCGCGAAACCGGTGAGCTAGTGAGCAACTGCCACAAGCAACCGGCTGACTTGTTTGTGCGCGAGCTGCTTACGCCTGATGAAATCATCAATGCCCTGGCCGAAACCCATGCCCTGCTACGCCGTGTCAACCCTGAACTGCGCTTCGTGCTGACGGTGAGCCCAGTGCGTCATTTGAAAGACACGCTGCCGCTAAACACGGTGAGCAAGTCGGTGCTACGTCTGGCCACGCACATTCTGAGTGACCTGTTGCCGGGCGTGGCCTACTTCCCGGCGTTCGAGCTGCTAACTGATGACTTGCGCGACTACCGCTTCTACGGGGCGGACATGCTGCATCCGTCGGAAGTAGCGGAGGATTACATCTGGGACAAGTTTGCCCGCACGTATTTCGATGCCGACTTTGGCCATTTCCGCAAGGAATGGGCGGCAGTGCAGCAAGCGCTGG
>JANXMN010000152.1 GCA_025354605.1 Hymenobacter sp.
TTTGCGGGGAATCTGTTTCCTGACCGAACCCGAACTCGGGCAGGTTGAAAAACTGGCTAAGGTAATACTAAAATTCGTTTTTTATTCCCCTATCACCCAGCTACCTTTGTTTTTTGAAACCCCTGTTGCACCCGCCCGCGCTCTTCGTGAAAAAGAATTTTCTGCTGTTGATTCCGGCCCTGGCGGTATTAGGATTTGCGACGCAATGCCAATCGACTAAGCCGGTTGCAGTTGCTGCCGCAATCCCAACTGCCGCACCGCTGGCCACCCTGCCCGTTGCGGCAGAGCCCAAAAAATACGAATTCGAATCGGTGCCCGGCGACCCGTTGGGTGTCCGTATTTATAAGCTTGACAACGGGCTGACCGTTTACCTGTCCGACTACAAGGACGCCCCCCGCATCCAGACTTACCTGGCCGTGCGCGCCGGCTCGAAGAACGACCCCGCCACCGCCACCGGCCTGGCGCATTACCTCGAGCACATGGTGTTCAAGGGCACTTCCAAGCTGGGCACCCAGGACTGGGCTAAGGAGAAAGTAGAGCTGGATAAGATTGAGGCATTGTATGAGACGTACCGCGGCCAGCGCAACGACCCCGCCGCCCGTAAGCGTACCTACCACCAGATTGACTCGATTTCGGGCGTGGCCGCCAAATACGCCGTGCCGAATGAGTACGACAAGGTGATGGGCGCCATTGGCGCGAAGGGCTCGAACGCCCACACCTCGAACGAGGAAACGGTGTATCAGGAAGACATTCCGGCCAACCAGCTGGAGAAGTGGGCGGCCATCCAGGCCGAGCGGCTGCGCGAGATGGTGCCGCGCCTCTTCCACACCGAGCTGGAGGCCGTGTACGAGGAGAAGAACCGGGGGCTGGACTCCGACTTCAACAAGGAGTTTGAGGCGCTGAACGGCGCGCTCTACCCCACGCATCCTTACGGCACGCAGACGACCATCGGCACGATTGAGCACCTGCAAAACCCGTCCATTACCGAGATTAAAAAGTATTTCGGCCAGTACTACGTGCCCAACAACGTGGCCCTGTGCCTGAGCGGCGACCTGGACTACGACCAGACCATCCGCGTTATCGACAAGTATTTCGGCGCGATGCCGAGCAAGCCGGTGCCAGCCTTCAACGCGCCGGTGGAAGTGCCGCTGACGGCCCCGATTGTCAAAGAGGTGCTCGGGCCGCAATCGGAAAACGTGATGATTGGTTTTCGCCTGCCGGGCAAGGCGTCGAAAGATGCCGTGCGCCTGCGCATGCTGGATAAAATCCTGACCAATGGCCAAGCCGGCCTCATCGACCTCGACCTGAACCAGCGCCAGCGGGTGCTGGAAGCCGCCTCGTTCACCGACCTCAACGACGACTACTCCACCCACGTCATCTACGGCACGCCGCGCCAGGGGCAGAAGCTGGAAGACGTGCGCGCCCTGCTGCAAGGCGAGCTGGCCAAGGTGAAAGCCGGCAACTTCCCCGACTGGCTGATTCCGGCCATTATCAACAACGAGAAGCTGACCCGCACCAAGAGCTACGAAAGCAACGAGGCCCGCGCCAGCGCCATGTACGAGGCCTTTATCGAGCGCATCGCCTGGAAGGACTACCTGCAGCAGCAGGACGATTTCGGCGCCCTGACCAAGGCTGAAATCGTGAAATTCGCCAACGACAACTACGGCCCAAACTTCGTAACCGTGTTCAAGCGCACTGGCGTCGACCCCAACAAGGTGAAAGTGGTGAAGCCCGCCATCACGCCCGTGCCGGCCAACCGCGATGTGGCCTCGGCCTACTATAAGCAGCTCACGGCCCTGCCGAGTACCGAGCTGACGCCCGTGTTCGTCGACTACAAAAAGGACATCCAGGAAATTGTAATCAAGCCCGGCCTGCCGCTGTACTACACGCACAACGCCGAAAACGGCCTGTTCAGCCTGTACTATGTGTTCGACCTGGGCAATAACCAAGACCCGCGCTGGGGCCTGGCCGCCGACTACCTGCAATACCTCGGGGCCGGGCAGTACACCGCTGCGCAATTGCAGCAGGAGTTCTACAAGCTGGGCTGCTCGTTCAGCGTGAACAGCGGGCCGGACCGCACCTTCGTCACCCTCAACGGCCTCGACGCTAACCTGGAGCCCGCCCTCAAGCTGTTTGAGCAGCTGCTGCACGCGCCCAAGCCCGATGCCGCCGCCCTCAAAAACATGGTGGCCGGCATCCTCAAGCAGCGCCAGGATGCCAAGCTCGAAAAGCGCGTGATTCTGAATCAGGCGATGGTGAGCTACGTGAAGTACGGCCCGAAAAACCCCTTTACGAACATTCTAAGCGAGAAAGAGCTGAGGGCGCTGAAGCCGGAGCAGCTCACGGCACTGGTTCAGAAACTGACGTCGTATCAGCATCGGGTGCTGTATTATGGGCCCCGCAGCGTACAATCGAAAAAAATACCTCTGAGTGTCACAGCAATTAGAGAACCTGTAAAAGGGACTACACCTTCGGGTACGAATGTCTCTGCCAATGGTGGTTGGGGCAATGATAGTTCAGCTAGCTTACCCATCGCGCAAGCAATTCAACGTTACCACCAAACCCCCGCCAAGCTCACGCCCGCCCCAGCATCCAAGGACTTCGCCGAGCAACCCCTGAAGGACAAAAAGGTCTATTGGGCCGACTACAGCATGGTGCAGGCCGAAATTCTGTTCCTGACCAAGGGCGACCTGTACAGCAAAGACATCGTGCCCACGGTGGCGCTCTACAACGAGTATTTCGGCGGCGGCATGGGCAGCATCGTGTTTCAGGATTTGCGCGAGAGCAAGGCCCTGGCCTACTCGGCCTACTCCGGCTACACCAACGCCGACAAGCTGGGCCGCTCCAACTACAACCTGAGCTACATCGGCACCCAGAGCGACAAGCTGCCCGAGGCCATGGCCGGCATGGAAGCTCTGCTCACCGACATGCCGGTGGCCGAGGCCAACCTCGAAATCGCCAAAAACGCCATCCGCAACAGCATCAGCACCGAGCGCATCACCAAGGGCAACATCCTGATGAGTTACGAGCGCGCCAAGCGCCTTGGCCTTGACTACGACATCCGCCGCGACGTGTACGCGAGCACCCAGAAAATGAATTTCGACGCGCTGAAGCAGTTTCAAACCAGCAAAATCAAAGGCCAGAACCAGGTTATCCTGGTCATTGGCTCGAAAGACCGGCTCAATTTCAAGGAGCTGGCCAAGTACGGCCAGGTGCAGCAGCTCACGCTGAAGGAGATTTTCGGGTACTAGCGCGCTGGTACCGCCCCCGGGGGAACCTCACCCCCCTAGCCCCCCTCTCCTGCGGAGAGGGGGGGACTAGTTTCTAGCCTAGCCTAGAACAGTTCTAAGGCTCGACATAAAAACTAAAATCTAGTCCCCCCTCTCCGCAGGAGAGGGGGCTAGGGGGTGAGGTTCCCCGCCTGAACGATTAACTAAAAACACCACTTTACCCCAATGGCAGAGCAAAAAATCACCATCAAAAACGGCAAGCTGAACGTTCCGGACAAACCCACCATCCCCTTCATCGAGGGCGACGGCACCGGGCCGGACATCTGGCGCGCCTCCAAACTCGTGTTCGACGCGGCCGTGGAGAAGGCCTACGGCGGCAAGAAGCAGCTGATGTGGAAAGAAGTGCTGGCTGGGGAGAAAGCCTACAAAGCCCTCAGCAACTGGCTGCCCACCGAAACCCTCGATGCTTTCCGCGAGTACCTCGTGGGCATCAAGGGCCCCCTCACTACGCCCGTAGGCGGCGGCATCCGCTCCCTCAACGTGGCCCTGCGCCAGGAACTGGACCTGTATGCCTGCGTGCGCCCCGTGCGCTATTACGACGGCGTGCCCTCGCCCGTGAAGCACCCGGAGCTGACCGATATGGTCATCTTCCGCGAGAACACGGAGGACATCTACGCCGGCATCGAGTACATGAACGGCACGCCCCAGGCCCAGAAAATGCTCGAATTCCTGCAGGACGAGATGGGCGTGAAGAAAATCCGCTTCCCCGAGTCGTCCTCGTTCGGCATCAAGCCCGTGAGCAAGGAAGGCACCGAGCGCCTCGTGCGCGCCGCCATCAAGTACGCCCTGGAGCACAAGAAGCCGTCGGTGACCATCGTGCACAAGGGCAACATCATGAAGTTCACCGAAGGGGCGTTCAAAACCTGGGGCTACGAGCTGGCCGAGAAGGAATTCGGCAGCAAGGTGTTTACTTGGGCGCAGTACGATAAAATCGTGGCCAAGCAGGGCGTGGCCGTGGCCGATGCCCTCCAAAAGCAGGCCGTCGACCAAGGCAAGCTCATCATCAAGGACAGCATCGCCGATGCCTTCCTGCAGCAGATTCTGCTGCGCCCCGCCGAGTACTCGGTGGTTGCTACTCTGAACCTGAACGGCGACTACATCTCCGATGCCCTGGCCGCCATCGTGGGCGGCATCGGCATCGCGCCGGGTGCCAACATCAACTACATCACCGGCCACGCCATCTTCGAAGCCACCCACGGCACGGCCCCCAAATACGCCAACCAGGACAAGGTGAACCCCGGCTCGGTCATCCTCTCCGGCGTGATGATGCTCGAGTACATGGGCTGGAAAGAAGCCGCCGCCCTCATCAACAAAGGCCTCGAAGCCGCCATCGCCAGCAAGCGCGTCACCTACGACTTCGAACGCCAGATGGAAGGTGCCACCCTCCTCAAAACGAGCGAATTCGGCCAGGAGATAATCAAGAATATGTAGTAGCTTGGCCGCTGCCACAGCACCCCCAGAAACCCCCGCGTCGGCTTTGGCTGGCGCGGGGGTTTTTATTAGTGGCTAGTGGCCTGCCTCTGGTTGGCGCAGTTCCTTGTGGGTATCTTTGAAAAACGCCACCATTCTTAGTGCTGATGAAACTTCGCGAACGATACCAGCAATTCCGGGACCCGGCTGTTGTCAAGGCCAACATCGTGCGCTCGGTGTATGCCTCGATGGCGCTGGAAAACCAGACGGTTTCGCTGGAGCGGCTCAATGAGTTGTACGAGCAGCAGCGGCGCGAAACGGCCTCAGACCAGCGGCCGGAGCTGCTGGCGGATTAGCGCGGCCAGGGCTTGCGGCCCTTCGTGGTCGCCCTGCCGGATGGCGTGCAGGTAGCGGGCGCGGCTGTCGCCGGCTTCGCGCTGGTACAGCACTACCTCGGCAAAGCCAAAGTGGTAGGCCAGGGCATTGGTGAGCAGGCGGGCCGTACGGCCGTTGCCGTTGGTGAAGGGGTGGATGAACACCAGGCGATGGTGCGCAAATGCCAGCAGCCGTGCCACTTCGTCGGGGTGGTCGGCCGCCGTGGCACTCATGCGGAAGCGGAGCTCATCCTCAAACTCATACATCAGCTGCGGAATTCTGACCGGGGCAGGTGGCACATAGGTGCCAACGTTTGGCGTGGTGGTGCGCCACATTCCGGCCCAGTCATAGAGATGCGAAAAGGCCACCCGGTGCAGCTCCCGGAGGAAAGCCGTGGTAATGTGCAGCGGATAATCTAATTCGGTTAGGAAGGCTTCCGCCCGGGCCACGCCCAGCGCCTCCGCTTCATTCAGCGCCTGATGCGTCGTTAGGCCCAGCAGGTTGTCTTCCGGCGCGTCAGTATAGTGGCCCATGAGGAGTTTGCCAGTTCAAAGCGGTCGATGACAACAAAAATACGCGCGTAAATGAATGGAAATCATGAAGGAGATAATCAAGAATATGTAGTAGCTTGGCCGCGGCCACAGCACCAATAGAAACTCCCGCGTCGGCTGCAAGGCTGGCGCGGGGGTTTTATATTCCTTTTTTCACTAAAAAAATAAACGATGAATTACGTCCCACCTAAATCTAAAGCTTTTGATTTCGGCGACATTGTCCTCCATATCCATTTGAGTAAGAAAATGGAAGTTGTTGGAATGGGTCTATCGCCTTCACCTAGGGGTGACGGATTCATAAACAACGAGGAAATGACCGAGTGCAGATGGTTCGATGGCAATGGAAACATGGATTCAGCATCATTCCTAAATAAACACCTAGAAAAATACGACTAGCAAAATCTTGCCCATGCCCGTCATCCTCCGCGTCGGCCCCTACCGCTTCTTTTTCTACAGCAACGAATCGAACGAGCCGGCGCACATTCATGTGCGGGCCGCTGGAAACGAAGCGAAGTTTTGGCTTGTTCCCATCGAACTCGCCGCTAACCACGGATTCAGCAACCCGGAACTCAACTCCGTCGCTAAACTGATTCAGGAATACCAACCCACTTTTTTGCAAGCCTGGAATGATTACTTCGCCTAACGAGCGGCCTTCGCTCACGCATTCGTACCGCCCCACCACGGCCCTGGCCCAGGCCGTAACCTTCGATGACATCACCATGCACGTCCAGCTCACCGACGGGCGCACCGTGAGCGTGCCGCTGCTCTGGTTTCCGAGGCTGCAAGCGGCCCGGCCGGAACAGCGGCTGCAAGTCGAAATCGGCGGCGGTGGCCGGGGGCTGCATTGGGATGAGCTGGACGAGGATTTATCGGTAGCCGGACTGCTGGCGGGCGGCGACTAGCAGGCAGCGTAACCCCCGGCACTTTTGCCGCCCGCCGCGTAGTTTAGCAAAAGCCCACCAAGCCCGCCACACCATGATAACCCTCAAAACCCTCGTCGCCGAGTTGCAGCAGGCCCCGCCGGAGCATCTGGAAGAAGTATATCGGGTGCTGCATGAGCTGCAAGCCAAAGCCGAAGCCAACAAGAAGCTGGCGGCGGAAACCATGCGCATCTTGAACAGCATGGAGGAGTTGCCCGCCGAAACGTGGGCGGAGATTGACGAATACCAGCGCCGGCTGCGGGCCGAGCTGTTCACCCGGCCCCGGCCCGAATTCGATGATGAAGCCAACGCTGCTTGACACCGACACCCTGTCGCAGTTGGTGCGGCGGCAGCCCCTGGCTTTACAGCGGGCCGAGCAATACATGGTGGAGCACGGCGAATTGCAGTTCAGCATCATCACCTACTATGAGTCGTTGAGCGGCCTACTCTACAAGGATGCCCGCCAGCAAATGGACCGCTTCCAGGCGCTGGTACGGTTGCACCAACTATTGCCACTGACCATCGAATCGGTCAATGTATCCGCCCGCATCGAAGCCGATTTGCGTCGTCGGGGCCTGAGCATCGGTGCTACCGATACCCTCATTGCCGGGGTAGCCCTGGCCAATAACCTGGTATTGGCCACGAGCAACACGAAGCATTTCGAACGCATCGAAGGGCTGCAATTAGCCAACTGGATGCAATAACCAAAAAGGGCACCCACGCCGCGCGGGTGCCCTTTTGCATGTCTACTCCAACCTCCTACGCCCCCGGCTGCGCTGCCGCCGGCGTAGCACCGGCCTGCTCCTTGCGCACCTGTTGCAGCACCTTGCGCAGCGTGTAGTCCTTGAGTCTGGTTTTGTCGGTCGTTTTATACAGACTTTTGCCGTCGTCGAGCAGCTCCTTCATCGGCGCGTAGAGGGCACGGAACAGCTTCACGTTGTCGGCCGTGAGCAGGCGCTGGTCGCTCAGGGCGCTGCCCTGAGTGGTGCGCTCCTGCACCAAGTGGTCGTACAGGGCCTGGAGCTGGTCGATTTCGGCCTGGGTCTGGCCTTTGGCCAGGAGGGCTTTTTTGTTAGTTTCGATGTTCTGAAGCAGCGTTTTCAGGGCATCGGTCAGGCCCTCGTGCTCGTGGTTGTTGCGGCCCTGGCGCACGGCCTCGATGCCGAATTTCTTGGCCGCTACCGTGAGCGGCGTGGCGCGGCGCAGCCGGGCTTCGAGGCGGTTGAGCAGCTGCGGCAGGGCCGCCAGCAGCGTTTCGATACCGGCCGTAATGGTCTGGCGCTGGGCCACGGCTACGCTGCTGCGGGTGGTCGCCTCCACGGCCTTGATGGCCTCGTCGTAGTCGGCCAGAAACTTGGGTTTGTAGTCCTCGGGCAGCAGGGCTACGAAGTCGTCGTGGTCGCGCAGGTAGCTGGCGCGCAGCAAGCGGGCCAGCGGTAGCAGCTCGTTGATGCGGAAGGCGAACGGTAATTGCAGGGCATCCATTAAAAGGAAGGGAAATAAGGTGAAATTGAATACAGCAATAGTACGACTTTTTCGCAGTACCATTGGATGGCTGGCCGGGGCCGTTGGCCGCGTTTTCGGAGGCGTTGGCGCGCCTGCGGAAGCGTTGGACGCCCCGCCGGAACCATTGGAACGATTTGCGGGGCCGTTGACTGACTTGCGGAAGCGTTGGACGCCCCGCCGGACCCGTTGACGGCCCCGCGGAAGCATTGGACGCTCTACCGGAGCCGTTGAGTAGCTTGCGGAGCCGTTGAATAGCTTGCGGAGCCGTTGAATAGCCCCTCAACCACCTGTTTTTAGCGTCGCAGCTCCTTCACTCGCCTCCCGTCCCATGCCCGACCCCTCGCACGAAGACATCAAGCAAGACCTGCTCACCAACCCGCGCTACGCGGCCCTGTTTGCCCCCTACCACCCCGAAGCCGTGGCCCGCTTCGCCCGCGACTACGCGAGCCACAAGTTCAACTGGCAATGGCAGGGCCCCAAGGCCGAACACGCGCAAACCGAAGCCCTCACCGAACCCAGCGAAGCCGCCTACAACCGCCTCTGGGACATTCAGCGCAAGAAGCTATTCGACCTGCAATGCCGCTGGCGCGCCGGCCAAATCACCCTGCCCGGCATCGGCTGCACCTTCGACTTCGCCGCCCACGACGTGGCCATCGAAAATTGTCCCGTGCTGCCCGCTATCACCCCCGACGAGCTGGCGATGTACGCCGATTTCGTGCGTCAGGCCACCGATTTCGACGACGATGTGCTCGATTGCTACTACAACGACGGCGGCGAGCCCCGCGAGTGGCAGGACTACGAGGGCATGCGCCTTTTCGACGAAGAGTTTGAGCGCGACACCCCCGACCACGAATGCGAAGGCGTGGCCCCGCCCGCCTGGTACGATTTCCACAACGGCCGCACCGGCCTCGGCTACCTGTTGCGCCTGCCCGACCTGCGCGGCCCCCTCGAAAAGCCCTGCATCGACGCCTACTACGCCGCCCGCCGCGCCGCAGATGCCGCCCAGCCCGCCCCGCCGCCGCCCGCCGATGCCCGCCCCACCTTCCTCACCCCGGCCCAGGAAGAGGCGCTGGAACACGCCCTGCTGCACCAGTTCGAAACCCCCAAGCTCCGCCGCCAGCACGCCGCCTACCTCCTCCTGCAAGCCCAGGAAGCCGCCGACGAGCAGGTGGAAGCCGACTTCGCCTACCTCAAAGCCCTCGGCCCCGACGCCGCCGTGCCCCTCGAAGCCGCCCCCGACTGGCGCGCCGCCCTGCGCCAGGCCGTGGTCGAAACCCGCCGCCAGCAGCTGCTCGCCCACCTGCCCCAGGTGTTCGAGGACTACCAGCTGCGCCAGGCCCAAGGCATCAGCCACCCCGAAGCCGAGGAGCCCCAGTACCGCAGCACCTACCACCGCCACCTGCGCGAAATCCTGCTCGACGGCCGCGCGCTGCTGGGCCAGCCCCGCGATTTCAACTTCTGAGCGGGCCCGCGCCCGCCCGCTGCGCCCGACCACCAGCTGCCTCCCTGTGCTGCTCGCTATCGGATGCCGCGGAAGTGTTGGCATATTTTATTATGGAAGAGCTGCACTATAGCCGTACTTTTGGCGCATCACCTACATGCTGCAAGCACCCCCTATGAAAAAGAACTTCCTCCTCCTGGCCAGTGCCGTCTTCCTGTTCGCCAGCTGCGAGCAGGCCAAGCAAGCCAAAGAATCGTACTCGGCCCTCTCCAAGCTCAGCGAAGCCGGCAAGGACATGAGTGCTAACATGGACAAGGCCAAGGAAGAGCGGGCCGAGCGCGAAAAGCGCGGCGATACCCTCTCGCTGCCCTACAAAGAGCTGGAGCAGTACCTGCCCACCACGGTAGCTGGCTACACCCCCGGCGAGCTCAAGGGCCAGTCGCAGAAGATGAGCGGCCTGGCTTTCTCCACCGCCGAGCGCACCTACACCAAAGCCCCCGAGGAGGATGTCGAAGTTTCCCTCATCGACTACAACGGCTCCAACACCCTCTACCAGGGCGCCGCCGCCATGATGAGCCTGGGCATCGAGCAGGAAGACGACGAGCACAGCATCGGCCCCACCGCCGTGAAAGCCGACGGCGTGAAGGGGATGGACACCTTCTACAAAAAAGACGGCCGCGCCGAAATGACGCTCGCCGTGGGCGGCCGCTTCCTGCTCACCCTCAAAGCCGGCAAACAAAAAGACATGACCCTCCTCAAATCCGTCGCCGAAAGCATGGACCTGGAAAAGCTGGCCAAGCTGTAAGCAGCCGGGTTGGGCGGTGCTTCGGGCGTGGTGCACGCCCGGCTACTCGCCCGGCTTCAGCCGCTGAAACGCGTTGTTCAGCACCTCGGCCCAGGTGGGGTGGGCCAAAATCATATTCTCCAATTCCTGGTAGCGCAGCTTGCCGGCCATCGCCAGCTGAAACATCGTCATGATTTCGCCGCCCTGCTCGCAGAACACCGCCGCGCCCAG
The DNA here is from genome assembly GCA_025354605.1 of Hymenobacter sp. Classification (GTDB taxonomy): domain Bacteria; phylum Bacteroidota; class Bacteroidia; order Cytophagales; family Hymenobacteraceae; genus Hymenobacter. The sequence continues at coordinate 10,509 of JANXMN010000152.1, forward strand.
CAGCCGGTCGTCCGCGCCCACCAGCACCTCCACGAAGCCCTCAGTTTCGCCCGTTTGTACGGCCCGCCCGATGGTGCGGGCCGGTAGCCGGCTCACCCGGTAGGCAATGCCCTGCTCCCGGGCCTGGTTCTTCGAGAGCCCGATGCGGCCCAGCTGCGGCTCGGTGAACACCACGTAAGGCATAGGCCGCCCGGTGGTGCTGCGCTGCCCGCCGTGCAGCAGCGCATCGCGCACAATGCGGTAGTCGTCGTAGCTGATGTGGGTGAACTGCGGGCCACCCTTCACGTCGCCCAGCGCATACACGCCGCGCGTACCGGTTTGCAGGTGCTCGTTCACTTCGATGTAGCCCTTTTTGTCAAGGCGGAGGCCGGTGTTTTCCAAGCCCAGGTCATCGGTGTTGGGCCTGCGGCCCACGGCCACCAGCAGGTGACTGCCGCGCAGGCGGCGCTCCCCGTCTAGGGTATCGACGGTGAGGGTGAGGAGGCCGCCAGCGGCCCGGTGCACGTGGCGGGGCTCGGCCCCCAGTACCAGCTCCACGCCGGCTTCGGCCAGGCAGTCGGCCAGGGGCTGGCTCACGTCGGCGTCTTCGCGGGCCATCAGGCGGGGCTTGGTGTCGACGATGGTCACGCGCGAGCCCAACCGCCGGAACATCTGCCCAAACTCCACCCCAATGTAGCTGCCGCCCATGATGATGAGGTGCTCGGGCTGCTCCGTCATGTTCAGCAGCAGTGAGTCGCTGGTCAGGTAGCCGCTCTCGGCCAGGCCGGGCAGCTCGGGCACGGCCGCCCGGGTGCCGGTATTGAGGAAGATGAGCGGGGCCGTGAACAGCTGCTCGCCGCCGTCCTCCCCGGCCAGGGCCACCCGCAGCGTGTGCGGGGCCGTGAAGCGGGCGTGCCCCCGGATGAGGGTAATGTTGGGGTGCACCTCGGTGAGCCGGCGATGCAGGCCTTCGCGCGAGTGCTCGCGCAGCGTGCGCATCCGTTCGACCACGGCGGCGAAGTCGACTTCGGGCGGGCTGCTGCGAATGCCATAGCCGGCAGCCGTGCGCACGGCGTGCGCCCGCCCGGCCGAAGCCAGCAGGGCCTTGGTGGGCGCGCAGCCGTAGTTGACGCAGGAGCCGCCCAGGTGCGCGCCCTCAACGAGGGCTACCCGGCGGCCGGCATCGGCCAGGGCGTAGGCCAGGGGCGTCCCGGCCTGGCCGGAACCAATAATGAGGGCATCGAAAGCAGTAGCGGGCATGAGCGAATGAACAGGGGAGCGTGGTGCCAGGGCATACGGTTCCGGCCGGTCCAGTGGCGGCAGCCAGAGTGAAATTCCGTCGAAAGTCGGCCGGAAACACGAAATTGCCGCGTCGGGCGTTGGCCGGGCATCATTTTCCACTTGCCCTTGCCCTGCATGAAGCACCTCCTGCGCCTCGCCTGCCTGTTCATTCTGCTGTCGGCCACCGGCTGCGCCTCCTTGTATTTCCCGCCGCCGCCCCACGCGCCCATGCTCACGCACCAGGGCGAGTTCTACGGCATGGTGAGCACCAACCAACAAACCAATTTCGCCCTGCAAGGGGCCTACGCCCTCACCAACCACCTGGCCGTGGCCGGCACGTTCTCGTCGCTGCACCGCCGCCGCAGCAACCAAACCAGTGATACCGATTTCGGCGAAGCCAGCGTGGGCTACTTCACCCGCCTGCCCGACAAGCGCGTGCTCGAAGTGTACGTGGGTGGCGGGGGCGGGGCCACCCAGCGCCTTGAGCGCAACGAGGCCCAGTTCACCACCCGCACCCTCGAAGGCAGCCTCTCGAAGGTGTTTGCCCAAGTGAACTATGCCCGCAAAAAGCAGCAGACCCTGCACCTGTTCAACCACGACTTTCCGCTCACCTACGGCGCGGCCCTGCGCCTGAGCTATATGCAACTCAATAACTTCCGGATTGATAAAATGCCCGCCCCCGGCGAGAACAACGTGTTTTTCGAGCCCATCACCTTCACCCGCACCCAACTCTACGGCCCCGTGCAGCTTCAGCTGATGAGCGGCCAGATTTTGGGCTTCCGCCACAACCAGTTTCTAAAAGCGGCCAACTCGGTATTTCAGATTGGCATCGTCATCAACCTGGATAAAAACACCACGCTGGAGGATTAAGCCCGCGCCATGCCTTGCGGGTCCCTAAAATAAGCAGGGCTAAAAAGTCTGAATATGAAAGGCCTAAAACAATGCTCCGGTACTGTTTTAGGCCTTTTGAATGTCCGGGTAAAGAGAATTTGTTGGGGCTAAAAGTCCTGGATTGTAAAGAATTGGTTTGAGGGTATCCGGCGTAGTCTACTTCCTTTGGGATACTCGCCGGACTGCTACCAGTGCCCTGGCGCATTTCCGCCCATACAACCTCTTTTCTGCATCAGCCGGTGAAACCACGCGCTACTCTTTCGCTGCTTCTAATGGCCGGGGGATGCCTCCTTAGCAGCTGCGCCGTCTACCAGCCCGCCACCCCTAGCACCCCCTTGCTGCGCAGTCAGGGCGAAGCGGAGGTGACGGCCGCGGTGTTGCCGCCGGGCCGGTTCGAGGTCAGCGCCGCCTGGGTGCCGGCCACCAGCATCCTGCTTACCGTAGAAGGCAGCGTGCTGGAAACCGGCAAAAGCGAGTCCGTTAATAATTCCAGCCCCGAGGGTCAGAACCAGCACCAGCAGGTGGGCGTGGGCTTTGGTGCCTACCGGTTGCTACGCGCCGATAAATCGGTCTACCTGGGCGTCGTGGGCGGGATGGGATTTTCCTGGGCCAGCATCTACGATGGGGAATTCGACTCCAATACGCTGGCATTTACCAGAAGCCAGCAGCTGACATTTTACGAGGCTGCTTACCAACGGACCTATTGCCAGCTTTACGTAGCCAAAAGCTTTCGCCTGCTGAGCTTCGGCGCTTCGCTACGCAGTACGTTCGTGCACTACCGCACCCTGACGCGCAACGCGGTGCCCATTACCTCGGCAGCCAGCTTTTACCTTGAGCCGACCATCTTCCTGCGTTTTGGTCGGGGCCGGTGGCAAGGACAGGCCACGGTCGGCCTGTCTGAACCGAATGCCATCGACCGCCAAAGTCCCGATTACGCGAAAGTGTCGCCCGTTTCGGTCATTGTGAGCGGGGGTATTGTCTTTCGTCCGAACCTGCGAAAGCACCACGAAGCGGCAACGGTCTGGTAGCGCCGGTTGGCACTGCAATACCGGCAGGCTGGTTCTGCCAATGCGTTGCTCACTCCTCGTCCGGCTGCCTTAATTTGAAGCTGGAATCCACACCAATCCATTACAGTTCTATGAAACTCCGTTTACTACGGGCCTATCTGCCGCTGGCCGGTACCGCCCTGCTCGGCAGCTGCGTAACTACCTACGTACCGACCGTACCCAGCACCCCCTTGCTCACCAAAGGCCAGGTTGAAGTCAACGTTGGCCTGCGCGGCATTCACAACGCGGAGGTGGGAGCAGCTTGGTCGCCGCTGCCCCACGTATTGGTTACGGGGGAGGTCGCCTCCGATATATCGCCGCTGGAAACTACTTATACCGACCCCCAGGGCGGCGCCAACACAACTTATACCGACTCGCACCGGCAGGGCAGCTTGGGGCTGGGCCTTTACCAGACCGCTCCCGGCCGCAGCTATCTGGCCCTGGTGGGAGGCATTGGCTGGGGGCATACCAACTTTTTTGCCCAGGACGACTACGAGGTCGCATCCCCCTTTTTTCCGTTGCCGGTGCCCACCCGCCAGGGCGTGTACGATGCCCGGTACCGGCGCTACTACGGCCAGCTGTATCTGGCCAGCCCCGAAACTGAGAACGGCCCACGTTTAGGCGCTTCGCTCCGTACTGTCTGGCTCGACTACACTCACTTCACCTACGCCGACCAGCCCGTGGTGGTATCCCAAACCCGCGTCCTCGTCGAGCCGTCGGTTTTTGTGCGATTCGGGCAGGGGGCGGTGCGCTATTTCACCACCGCCGGCCTGTCTGTACCACTCACCATGGACCACGCCAACCCCTACGATAACCGCGTCGCGTCGCGGTCGTACCTGTTCAGCGGCGGCGTCATTTTCCGGCCCGATTTGCTGAAGCATCGCCGGCAACAGGTGCAGCTCTGACTTTCACACTAGTGCCACGCAAAAAAAGGCCCGGCAATCGCCGGGCCTTCCTTATGAATCATCTAAAGGATGCTGCTACCCATTGGGTTACTTGCCGCCTAGCACGCGCAGCATAGTGTCGCCAATTTCGGCGGGCGAATCCACGACGTGGATACCGCATTCGCGCATGATGGCCATTTTAGCGGCAGCCGTGTCGTCGGCACCGCCCACGATGGCACCGGCGTGGCCCATACGGCGGCCGGGAGGTGCGGTCTGGCCGGCGATGAAGCCCACGACGGGCTTCTTGTTGCCGGTTTCCTTAATCCAGCGGGCGGCTTCGGCTTCCATGCCGCCGCCGATTTCGCCAATCATCACGATGCCCTCGGTTTCGGGGTCGTTCATGAGCAGCTCCACTGCCTGCTTGGTGGTGGTGCCGATGATGGGGTCGCCGCCGATGCCGATGGCCGTGGTCTGGCCCAGGCCGGCTTTGGTGAGCTGGTCCACCGCTTCATAGGTGAGGGTGCCCGACTTGCTGACGATGCCGATTTTGCCTTTGGTGAAGATAAAGCCGGGCATAATGCCCACTTTGCACTCGCCGGCGGTCATCACGCCGGGGCAGTTCGGCCCAATCATCGTCACCGAGGGGCGCTCCGAGAGGTACTGCTTCACGGCAATCATGTCTTTGGTCGGGATGCCTTCGGTGATGGTGATAATCACCTTAATGCCCGCGTCAGCCGCTTCCATGATGGCATCGGCGGCGAAAGCCGGGGGTACGAAAATAATGCTCGTATCAGCGCCGGCCTTTTCCACGGCTTCGGCCACGGTGTTGAACACGGGCCGGCCCAGGTGCTCGGAACCGCCCTTGCCGGGCGTGACGCCGCCCACCACGTTGGTGCCGTAGTCCAGCATCTGCTGGGCGTGGAACGAGCCTTCGGAGCCGGTGAAGCCCTGCACGATAACCTTGGAGTTTTTATTAACCAGAACGCTCATTCGGAGGGGTGTTTGGGGGGATTTGTTGAAGAGGGGAGGGCAGCCCTGGCGGGCGGCGGTGCCGCAAAAGTAGAACGAGTACCGCGAAATTTCATTTTGCGGCGAGCACCGCGAGTTCTTGCGTGGGCGAAAGGCGGCACTACCTGCGTTCGTCGCGAAATGAAATTTCGCGGTACTCCGCCCGCCGCCGAAATTCCTACCTTTGTCCTCTCACTCCCCACCACCCATTTTCAATGTATTTTAACCACGTAATTGAGGCCGTTGGTCACACTCCCCTCGTCAAACTCAACAAAGTTGCCGATGGCATCAAAGGCACCGTGCTGGCCAAGGTCGAGTACTTCAACCCCGGCAACTCGGTGAAGGACCGCATGGCCATCCGCATGATTGAGGATGCCGAAAAGGCCGGCCTGCTGAAGCCCGGCGGTACTATCATCGAAGGCACCAGCGGCAACACCGGCATGGGCCTGGCCCTGGCCGCCATCGCCAAAGGCTACAGCACCATCTTCGTGATGAGCGATAAGCAGAGCAAGGAAAAGCAGGACATCCTGCGCGCCGTGGGAGCGCAGGTGGTGGTATGCCCCGTCGACGTGGCCCCCGAAGACCCGCGCAGCTACTACTCCGTGGCCCGCCGCCTCAGCCAGGAAACCCCCAATTCCTTCTACCCCAACCAGTACGATAACATTTCGAATACTGCCGCGCACTACGACACCACCGGCCCCGAAATATGGGCGCAAACCGAGGGCAAAATCACCCACTGGGCGGCTGGAGTGGGCACGGGCGGCACCATCTGCGGCGTGAGTAAGTACCTCAAGGAGCAGAACCCTGCCATCGTCACGCTAGGCCTTGACACCTACGGCTCGGTGTTCAAGAAATACAAGGAAACGGGCATTTTCGACGAAAACGAAATATACCCCTACAAAACTGAAGGCATCGGTGAGGACATCCTTCCCAAAAACGTCAATTTCGACGTCATCGACCTCTTCATCAAAGTAACCGATGAGGACGCCGCTGTGATGACCCGCCGCCTGGCCAAGGAAGAAGGCCTGTTTGTGGGCTGGAGCTGCGGCTCGGCCGTGTTTGGTGCGCTGGAATACGCCCGCGAGCACCTGAAAGAAGGCGACACGATGGTCATCATTCTGCCCGACCACGGCACGCGCTATCTCGGCAAAATCTACAACGACGACTGGATGCGCGCCCAGGGCTGGCTGAACTAGAAAATCTTCATTGCAGCTTGCCGGGATATTGTGTAACTTTCGATAAATTTCCGGGCTACCTGTTTATCTACATCATGTCAACGAACTTGAATCACATCGTACTCGTCGACGATAATGAAACCACCAGCTTTCTCAATAACCGCTTGTTGGGACGGCTGGCAGTGGCTGAGCGCGTGAGCACATTCTCGCGCGCCGACGAGGCATTTGAGCAGCTCTGGGGCGATAAGGCCGGTGGCAGCGCCGCCCCGGCCCCCGACCTGGTGTTCGTCGACCTGAAAATGCCCGGCGTGTCGGGCTTCGAGTTTCTGGAGCTCTACAATGCCCTGCCCGAACCCGTGCAGGCCCAGACGGTGATGGCTGTGCTCACCACCTCCATGCATGGGGCCGACACCGCCCGCGTGGCTCAGTACCCCAACGTGGAGTACCTCACTAAGCCCCTGACCGAGGAAAAGATGCGCAAGCTGCTGGAAAAGCGGTTTTAGTAGCCTTACTGGTTTTAAAGAAAAGCCCCCGCCTCGGATTGAGGCGGGGGTTTTTCTTGGGGGACTGAGTTGGCCTGGCTTTTACTGCGGGGAGCTATTCCCACTTGCTCCAGATGCCCGTTCTCTTCTTTCTGACGATGATATAGCGCAGCGACAGCGCGGTGGGGAAGCGGTTCCAGTCGTCGAAGCCGTGCTCGATGGTGGGCTTGAAATCAAAGGAAACAACGAGGCGGGTGAAGGCAATTTTATACTCGGCCCCGATGAGGCCGTCGAAGCCCCAGAAGTCGCCGGAGTCGCGGTTGTTGCCATAGTGCGCGCCGGCCCCGAAGTAGTAGTTCAGGCTGGGGCCAAGGATGCCGAAGTGCCGTTCGGCCAGCATCGTGTAGCTGCGCTCGCGCGGGGCAAACATGGCCAGCCCGTCGAGCGTGGCTTGGGGCAGAAACACTTGCTGCACGCTGAGACCGTAGTTGTTGCCGTCGCTACGCACGCCTACGGCGGTGCGGTATTTCTGGGCAGCGGCGGGCTGGGCCAGTAGCAGCAACAGCACGCCACCGAAGCAGCGCGGTGCAAGCGAAAGGGGCATCAGTTTCATAGGCGATAAAGCAGCAGGGGCAGGAATCAGTCCCGCCCCTACGCATAAACCGGGCTAAAAATTGTGCCGGGCCTTATTCCACCACGTCCACAAACGCGAATTGCTGCCCATCAAACAAGCCTTTGTCGCTGAGCTTGAGGCTGGGAATGACGAGCAGCGCCATAAACGAAAGCGTCATGAACGGCGCGCCCAGCGGTGAGCCCAGCTCCTTCGCCAGCGCATCGACAGCGGCATAGGCCGCCGCCACGTCGACGCCTGACTGGTTCGACATGAGGCCGGCCACGGGCAGCGGTACCAGGATTTCGCGGCCGTCGGCCCCCACGGCGGCCAGGCCGCCCTTGGCCTCGATAACGAGGTTGACGGCGCGGGCCAGGCTCTCGTCATCGCAGCCCACGGCGGTGATGTTGTGCGAGTCGTGGCCCACGCTGCTGGCCAGGGCGCCGTGCTGCAGCCCGAAGCCGCGGATGAAGGCCAGCGCCGGCGCCACGTGTGGCTGGTAGCGGTTAATGACGGCCAGCTTGAGCACGTCCTGCTCCACGTCGGACACGGCGCGGCCATTTTCAATGCGAGCCGGCAAATCGATGCGGGCGGTGATGAGCTGCCCGTCGAAGCACTCGATAACGCGCAACTTGGCGTGCTCGGAGGGCACGGGCAGGGCGAAATCGGCCGCCTGCACGGGCTGGGCGTGGAAGTTGTTGACTACGCCGATAGGCGCGGCAGGTAGGAGCGACTGCCCATTTTCGGCCACCAGCTGCCCGTCGAGGTAGGTTTGGCTCACCTCAAAATCGCGCAGGTTGTTCACCACGATGAAGTCGGCGGGGTCGCCTTCGGCCAGCAGGCCCACGGGCAGGTGGTAGTGCTTCACAGGGTTCACGCAGGCCACGCGCAGCACGTTAAATACGTCGTTGCCCAGGGCCACGGCCCGCTGCACCAGCTGGTTGATGTGGCCGAGGATGAGCGTGTCGGGGTGCTTGTCGTCGGAGCAGAACATCAGGTTGTGGTAGTGCTCGGGCATGAGCTCGATGAGGGCATCGAAGTTGCGGGCGGCCGAGCCCTCGCGAATCAGGATTTTCATGCCCACGGCCAGCTTGTCGCGGGCCTCCGCAGCCGTGAAGCATTCGTGGTCGGTGCTGATGCCGACGCTGGCGTAGTGGGCCGCGTCGTCGCCGCGCAGGCCGGGCGCGTGGCCGTCGATGGGGCGGCCGGCGGCGTGGGCCAGGGCAATTTTGGCCATCACATCGCTGTCACGGTGCAGCACGCCGGGCCAGTTCATCATCTCGGCCAGGTAGCCGATTTTGGGGTTTTCGAACAGCTTCTTGATATCGGCCACCGTAATTTCGGCCCCCGCCGTTTCGAACGGCGTGGCCGGCACGCAGCTCGGAGCACCGAAGCAGAACTTGAACGGCGAGTGCGCAGCATTCTCCAGCATGAACTCGACGCCGGCCACGCCCAGCACGTTGCCAATTTCGTGCGGGTCGCTCACGGTGGCTACCGTGCCGTGGGCCACGGCCAGGCGGGCAAACTCGGTAGGTACCAGCAGCGAGCTCTCTACGTGCACATGGGCATCGACGAAACCGGGCAGCACGTAGGGCAGCGCGGGGTCAGGCGCGGTGGCTCCGGCGATGGGCGCGATACTGGCAATGCGGCCGTTTTCGACGGAAATGATGGCGGGCTGAATGGAACGGGAAAAAACGTCGACGACGTTGGCGGTAAGCGAGAAATCAGCAGACATAGTTTGTGGTTGGTTGTTCGTTGTCAGTTGTTGGCAGGAGTTGCCGGAACGGGTTTCCCGGTTCTTGCTGAACGGGTTAGCCGCGCCTTGCATCGTGCCCAGCCACTGGCAACGGACTGCTGACAGCTGGCCACCCGCCGGCAAAGAACCTTATATTTGACAAAAAAACCGTTTCTGTTGAAAAAGAACCTGGCCCTTTTACTGCTTGTATTGCCGCTGCTGCTGGCCGAGGGCGGCTGCGCGCGCCGCACCACTCAGCAGAAAAAAACCTCGTGGTACAAGCACCACAGCGGCGGTAAGTCGGAGCCCTGCCCCTGCGGGCACTAAGCAACATTTTGCGGTCTGCGGGGCTCTCCCCGTCATGCGAAACATCTTCCTCTCCGGTGGGCTGCAATTGGCCCTGTTGCTGCTAAGCTTCGTTGGTGCTGCTCAGGTGCCGTTGCGCTACCCGCGCCCGGCTGCTACCGGTATCGTTACGCCTTCCACTACCCATCTGGCCGACTATCCGCTTTCGTTCGCGCCGCGCTACGCCACCGGC
>JANXMN010000153.1 GCA_025354605.1 Hymenobacter sp.
GTCTGGGCGCGGGCAGCGGTGGTGGCGGCCCCGCCCACGGCGAGGAGTAGCAGCAGCTTTTTCATGAAAGCAAAGAAGGGATAATAACGGAATTGCAACCAGCCCCGGAGCGGGCCGGGCGGCAATATCGGCGGCACCTTGCAAGGAGCGGGCCAGCCCGGCCGCGAAACGACGGGAATTTGCTGCCTATATTTCGGCCCCGCCGGCATAGCCGGGGCCGTGGGCAATGCCCTGCGGCCCACCAGAAGCGGTTTTCAACTTCCCACTCACTTCATTTTCTTTTTCCTTCACACCACTACACATGGCAAGTATTTTCGCCAAAAAACCTCTGGCCGTGCTGCTGGGCGAGGCCAACTCGACCGGGCACGGCACCCTGCAGCGGACGCTGGGCGCGGGCAACCTCGTGGCTTTGGGCGTGGGCGCCATTATTGGGGCCGGCCTGTTTGTGCGCACCGCCGCCGCCGCCGCCCAGGCTTCCGGGCCGGGCGTCACGCTGGCCTTCATTCTGGCCGCGTTCGGCTGCGTGTTCGCGGGCCTGTGCTACGCCGAGTTCGCGGCCATGATTCCGATTGCCGGCTCGGCCTACACCTACGCCTACACCACCATGGGCGAGTTTGTGGCCTGGGTAATTGGCTGGGCCCTGATTATGGAATACGCCCTGGGCGCGGCCACCGTGAGCATTGCCTGGAGCGAATACCTGAATAAGCTCCTGGATACTGTGCATCAAAGTTTTCCAGCCGTAGGTACCATTCCTTATAATCTAAGCCACTCGCCCTTCGAGCACGCCGTCATCAACGGGGTGGCCCAGCACGGGCTGGTGAACCTGCCGGCGCTGTTCATCATCGTGATGCTCAGCCTGCTGTTAGTGAAGGGCACCCAGGAGTCGGCCATGTTCAACGCCGTGATTGTGGTGCTGAAAGTCCTCATTGTGGTGGTGTTCATCGCCGTGGGCTGGCAGTTCATCAACCCGGCCAACCACACGCCCTACCTCATTCCGGCCGATGCCGTGGTGAAAAACGCCGCCGGCGAGGTGGTGCGCACCTACGAGAGCTGGAACAAGCACGGCCTGGGCGGCGTGCTCGGCGGCGCGGGCATTGTGTTCTTCGCCTTCATCGGCTTCGATGCCGTGAGCACGGCGGCGCAGGAAGCCAAAAACCCCAAGCGCGACATGCCCATCGGTATTCTGGGCTCGCTGGCCATCTGCACGGTGCTCTACATCCTGTTCGGCCACGTGCTGACGGGCGTGGCCAGCTGGCGCGAGTTTGCCGACCCGGCCCTGGGCGGCGAGGCTTCGGTGGCCTACGCCATCCGGGCGCACATGCCCGGCTACGGCTGGCTGGCTACGGCCGTCACGGTGGGCATCCTACTGGGCTTCACCTCGGTTATCCTCGTGATGCTGATGGGCCAGAGCCGCGTATTCTTCTCGATGGCCAAGGACGGGCTCATGCCCAAAGCCTTCTCCGAGCTGCACCCACGCTTCAACACGCCCTATAAGTCGAACCTGATGCTGATGGTGTTCGTGGGCCTGTTCGCGGCCTTCGTGCCCGGCTCGCTGGCCGGCGACCTGACCTCGTTCGGCACGCTGCTGGCTTTCGTGCTGGTGAGCCTGGGCGTGTGGATTATGCGCAAGTCGGACCCCGACCAGCCGCGTCCGTTCCGCGCTCCGCTGTCATCAGCCAGCTTCCCGCTGGTGCCCATCATGGGCGCGCTGGTGTGTACGGGCCTCATCATTGGCCTCGATTCGTTCACGCTGCAGGTGGCCGTGGGCTGGATGCTGCTGGGTTTCATCGTGTACTTCCTGTACGGGAAGCGCAACTCCATGCTTCAGAAAGGCGTGGTGGTGGTGCCCACCGAAATGGACGAGGAAGCTTTCATCAAGCCCGACTCACACAACCGCTAAGCGGCTGGTGCTACAGGAAAGAAGCCCCGCTGGCAGCTGCCGGCGGGGCTTCTTTTATTCATCGGGAGTTGCCCGGCTTTTGTTCAGGAGCGCGCCAGCGGGGCGGGCAGCCCGGTGCGGTAGCTGCCCAGCCAGGCCAGGGCGGCGGCCTCGTCGGTAAACCAGCCGGCTCGGAAGGTACCGGCCACGATGGTGGGCGGGGCGAAGCTCTGCTCGCGCAGCTCAGCCCAGAATTCGGGCCGGGCCACGAAAGCCAGCGTGGGCACGCGGTGCAGCACCCGCTGCACGCGGGGCATGAATTCGCCGCTCAGCCATTCATAAAGGTCCGTTGAGCGGGCGGTGTTGGCATCGGCGCGGCCATCGAGCAGCCACCAGGGGCAGCGCTGCGCCGAGGCCGTGGCCAGCAGCAGCTCGCAGGCTTCGGTGAATTCGAATGCCGTGAGTGGGCGCAGCACCGTGCCCCGCACTAAAGCGGGCACCGGCTGGTACTCGACGCGGTAGAAAGAAGTGGATTTGGACATGGGAGGGTAGAGGGGAGAGCATGGCAAAGATACGATATTGAGCGTAGCAGCCAGCGGTTTTGGCTACCCTGCGCCAGCATCTGCCCGCTCGCCGGAGGACGGGCAGCTGTTTTCCAGTGTAGTTATTGCCTTGATGACAAATCGTATCGGCCGCCTTTGCGGGAGCTGCCGTACAGCTCACGTTGCCGGCTGCCAGTCCGGCCGCCACCGGCCGACCGCTGCGCCCCCATCGGCCCGGGCCGGGCCGAAGAGGTGCCGGGCTGGTGAACCGGGAAAAATGGAGCCGTCGGCGGGGCCGCTCAGGCCGGGGGCCAGGTGGGGGGAGGAGGCGAGTCGGCGCGGCAGCGGGCCAGCCAGGCCAGGGCGGGCACTTCGTCGGTGAACCAGCCCGAGCGGAAGGAGCCGCTGAAAACCAGGTTGGGAACCAGGCGGCGGGCCTTAAGCTCCTGCCAGAACTCGGGCAAAGCCATGAACGCTACCGTGGGCTCCTGCACGAGCCCCCGATGGGCGCGGGGCAGCAAGTCATCCTGTAACCATTCGTAGAGCTCGGCCGGGCGGGGCGGCCCATCGGCGCGGCCGTCGAGCAGCCACCAGGGGCAGCGGTAGCGCAGCGCCTCCGCCAGCTGCAGCTCGCAAACGCCGGCGTACTCCGCATCGGTGAGCGGACGGAGCACGGTGCCGCGCAACAGTGGGGGCGTGGGCTGGTAATCAACCCGATAAAAATCGATTGCAGTAGACATGTCCGGCAATGAACAAATTCAAAGGAATATAGTCCCCAAAAAATAATCGCTGCCGCGCAGGGTGTCGCACCTGTCTCGTTTCCGGCCAATTCATTTACCTCAACCAGCGCGGGTCTCCACCAGCTTAAGCGGAGTGCCGTTCGGTCGGTAATCAGCAAGCGCCCGCCACATCAAATGCAGCCGTTGCTGGCGGAGCCGCCGACAACTCCTTACGCAGGTTTCACTTCGCTGCGCAGCTTGAGCACCCGGCTGCCATTGGCCTGCACGATGACGTAGGCCGGGTCGGCGGCCGAGCCGAGCCGGTGGATTTCAGCGCCTTTGATAGTGCGGCTGACGGGCTCTTTGTGCACCGACTCGATTTTGCCGGTGGCCGTGCCGGTGCCGTATTTCCAGTTGACGGTGGTGCCTTTGCGCATGGGAGGGGAGGGGTTTAGGTCTGGGGCAATGCCTGATTAGTCGCAAAGGTTGGCCTTTTGGTTGCCTTGTGCCGACACATGGGGGCTGGTTAGTCGTGCTCCGGCGTTAGCCGAATAAATATCTACCCGGCCCGGCGTTGGATGGTGGGTCATCCACTACCCGGCCCTAGACGCTGCGGCCTGAAGCCGGGCAATAGGGCGCTCGCGCAGTTGGCCCGACGTGGAGGCAAGAATCCAGCACATTTACAGCTACTGCTCTATTATATCAATTCAACTATACCAATTCAACCCGGAAAGCAAACATGTTCAGCGGGAGCGCAATTTTCAGGGCAATTGTGGCCTGGAGTAGGATAAATTCTTAATGCTTGCTTAACTTTGATATAGCCATGAACCCACACTAATCTCAACCATCATGACCGAAATGATTTTACTTTTCTTAGCCTTCTTAGGGCTTGACCCCTCCAAAACAGAAGTGCCCGTAATGAATAACCAATCCGTTGTCACTCAAGACGCGGCATATAGTGGTGACTTTACCGACCCCACTCGTCCTCAATTCGGTGGTTCAATTGGTCACTAAACTGGACTTCATTAGAAAAATCTTACCTCCGCAGATTAGAAAAGGGCCTCAACTTTGGTTGAGGCCCTTTTTACTTTTATTCATATTAGCACGGAGTTCATTTGTGCTGACTTAAGGGACTGATTAACAATTTTATTCCAACTCATGTTCGCTAACTGGTAGATGCCTTAACATTCATCAGTTTACACGCGCTTGTTTAAACTTGTTTACCGCACTACCCAGCTTCAGTCTGGCTGTAAGTCAGCTAGTACCACCAAGTTCAAACTACCAATTGGCCCTAACTGTTGCCGGCCCCTGCATGAAGTCTAATGCCGAGTGTAATATAATTGACTTACTTACAATTACGATGCTTCCTGATGCTGACTTATGAGAATTTTCTACGTGACGATGCTGCTTTTTGGAGTAATTGCGGGATGCGGTTCTGCGGCCGCACAAGCTCCTGATAGGCTCGTTGATTCGCTGCAAACGGTGTTGCGCGCGCATCCGGGGCCCGATACCATGCGGGTGCGGGCCCTCGTCTCACTCGCGAACCGCTTGAATTCGGCCCAACCCCCGGCAGCCGCTGCCAAAGCCCGGGAAGGACTGCGCTTGGCTCAGCAACTAAACTTTGCGCGTGGGGAGGCTGGTGCGTTGATGCAGTTAGGCGTGTGCGCCTACGAGCGGGGCGACCTGGACAGTGCCGAAGTATTCTTCGCCAACAGTGCGGTGCTGGCCCAGGCTCAGCACTTGGAGCGCAGCGTGATGCGGGCCCAAAACGGGCTGGCGGGCGTGTATGCTAGCCGCAGCAAGTTCAATGACGCATTGCCTTTGTTCATTAGCAGCTTGGAAGTGGCCGAGCGCCTCGGTGACAAGAAGATGCAAATCATGGCCTTGTCCAATATGGGTTCGGTGGCCGAACAGCTTCTGGACGAGCCCAAGGCGTTGCGCTATTACGCTCGCTGCCTGGTCCTGGCCGATACCGTGACCTATGCGCAGGCCTATGAAACCTGCCTGTGCAACATTGCCGGCCTGTACCTGAATCAGAAGAAGTTTGCCACGGCGGCACCCTACGTGCAGCGGGCCCTGCGGCTTAACCACCGCACCGGCGATGCCCAAAACCGAGGCACGATGCTCATGGCGCTGGGCCAAATTGAGTTGGCCCAAAAAGAGCCGGCAAACGCGGAAACGTATTTTCAGGGCGCGTTGGAACTGGGGAGGAAGGTTGGCGACAACTTCCTGACTACCCGGGCACTGCTGCTGCTGGGCAAAGTTGCTGAGCAGCAACACCAAGCAGCAGTGGCCTTACGCTTTTACCAGCAGGCCTTGCCGCAAACCCTGAACCTGGGAATCTATGAGCACACCAAGGAGGCGTATGCTGGACTGGCCACAGCCTACGCCGCGCTGGGTCAGTACGATAAGGCGTTTCAAAACCAGCTAAAACAGGCAATCTATGCCGACTCCGCCCTCACTGACAAGGCTGGCACGGAAACTCGCACTCTCCAGCACAAATTTGAAACCGAACGCAAGGAGGCGCAAAACCGACTCCAGGCCGCCCAGCTGCGCACCCAGCAGCAAATTATCCGCCGTCACAATACGCAGTTGCTGGCGGGCCTGGCCGTGGCCGCATTACTGGCCGGCCTGGCCTATCTGCTGTATAACCGCCGTCGGCTGCGGCGGGAGGTAGAGTTTGCCCAGGAGCGGCAGCAGTTGGAGCGCCTGCGGGCCCAAGCCGTGCTCGAAGCGGAAGAAACGGAGCGCCGCCGCATCGGGGCCGACCTGCACGACGGCGTGGGCCAGCTGCTAACCGTGGCCCGGCTCAACCTCGAAGCCCTGGGCGAGGCCCTGCCGCCGACCGACCCTGACACCGAAAGCCTGCTGGCCAACGCTCTGAGCGTGGTGGATGAGAGTTTCCGCGAGGTGCGCAGCATCAGCCACAACCTGCTGCCCAACGCCCTGCTCAGGCGCGGGCTGGTGCTGGCCGTGCGCGATTTCCTGGAGAAAGTATCGCCCGGCGGCCGACTGAAAATTAACCTCGAAGTGGTGGGCCTTGATGCCGGCCCGCGCCTGCCCCCGACGGTGGAAAGCGTACTGTTTCGCGTGATTCAGGAGTTGGTGCAGAACATTCTCAAGCACGCCCAGGCCACTGAGCTTACCCTGCAGCTCATCCGCCACCCCGACGAGCTGACGGTGCTGGTGGAAGATAACGGCGTCGGCTTCGACCCGGCCGCCCTCGGCCCCGACGCGGGCATTGGCCTGAAGAACATCGAGAGCCGCATGGCTTACCTGGGTGGCCGCGCCGAGTTTGACTCGGCTCCCGGCCGGGGCACCACCGTGACGCTGGAAGTGCCCCTCGAAGCAGCCGCCGCCTAGACAACCCGTGAGCAAACCGCTACGGCGTTCAGACGCGGGGCTGCCTGGTTTGGGAGGGCTTTGGCTAGCGACGCGCTACTTTTGACCAATGAAATACCGCGCCGTATTCGGGGGATTAGCTTTGTTGCTAAGCGCATTGCTTTGCCACGCCCAGGCCCCGGCCCTGCGCAACCCCCGCCGCGACTCGGTAGAGGCCGCCCTAGCCCGGCAGCCCCGGCCCGATACCGTGCGCCTGTTCACCCTGAACGAGGTGATTTGGGAAAACCGCGACAGCAACCCCGCCCGCTCCCTGGCCCTGGCGGCCGAAGCTCTAACCCTGGGCCAGCGCCTGCACTCCCGGCGCGGCCTGGCCAAAACGTACGTGCTGCGCGGCATCGTGTACGCCACCAGCGGTCGCCTGCCTGAGGCCATTGCCGACTTCGAAGCCTGCCGCCGGCTGCGGGCCGCGCTGGGCGACTGGGAGGGCGTGGCCGGGGCCATCAACAACATTGCCGAAACCCAGGCCGAGCAGGGGCACTACGAGGCCGCCGTGCGCACTTACGTGCGCGCCCTGCGCCTGGAGGAGCGCTACGGCACCCCCGACCGCATTGCCGCCGACCTGGCCAACCTCGGCCAGGTGTATCTGCAAATGGGCCGCTACCGCGAAGCGCTGGCCTACCAGTTGCGCCACCTGCGGCTGCCCGGCCGGCCCTTCGATGCCAACATCGACGCCGGGGCGCGCAATGGCGTGGGCGATGCCTTCGCCCGACTCGGCCAGCCCGATTCGGCCCGCGCCTACTTCCGGCAGGCCCTGGCCCTGAGCCGCAGCAACGACGACCGTCGCGACGAGGCCCTGGCCCTGGCCGGCCTGGGCGCGCTCGATGCCCGCGCCGGCCACCCCGCACCGGCCACTCGTGCCCTCACCCAGGCCCTGGCCATGCAGCAGCAGCTGGGCGACGAGCCCGCCCAGACCACCACGCTGCTAAGCCTGGCCGGGCTGGCCGCCACCCGGCAGCCGGCTGCGGCCCTGGCCCGCTCCCAGCAGGCGCTGGCGCTGGCCCGTCGCAGCCCCGGGCGCGAAAGCCAGCGCGCCGCCCGCGCCGGCCTGGCGGCCACCTTCGCCCGCTTGGGCCGCTTCGCCGAAGCCTACGACCAGGCCCGGCGGGCCGCCGCCCTGCGCGACTCGCTGCTGGATGAGGCCAGTATTCATCAGATTGTGGAGATGCAGACGCGTTACGAAACCGAAAAAAAGGAGGCCCGCAACCGCTTGCAGGCCAGCCAGCTGCGCGAGCAGCGGCAGGTTATCGGGCGGCGCAACGTGCAGCTGGGGGCGGGGGTGGTGGTGGCGGGCCTGCTGGCGGGCCTGGCCTACCTGCTCTACAACCGGCGTCGGCTGCGGCGCGAGGTGGAGTTTGCCCAGGAGCGGCAGCGGCTGGAGCGCCAGCGGGCCGCCGCCGTGCTCGAAGCCGAGGAAGCCGAGCGCCGCCGCATCGGGGCCGACCTGCACGACGGCGTGGGCCAACTGCTGAGCGTAGTCAAGCTCAACCTGAGTGCCCTCGGCGACGAGCTGCAGGCCCGCATGCAGCCCGACGAGCAACTGCGCTTCGCCGATGCCGTGGCCGTGGTGGACGAGAGCGTGCACGAGGTGCGCGACATCAGCCACGACCTGCTGCCCAACGCCCTGCTCAAGCAGGGGCTGGCCCGGGCCGTGCGGGCGTTTCTGGACAAGATGAGCCGCCCGGGCCGCCTGCGCATCAACCTCGAAACCCTGGGCCTGGCCGAGGCCCACCTGCCGCCCGGCGTGGAATACGCCCTGTACCGGGTAGTGCAGGAAGCCGTGCAGAACATCGTGAAGCACGCTCACGCCAGCGAAATCAACCTCCAGCTCATCTGCCACGCCGACGAGCTCACGCTGCTGGTGGAAGACAACGGCGTGGGCTTCGACCCGGCCACCCTGACGCCCGCCGCCGGCGTGGGCCTGCAGAACATGGGCAGCCGCATAGCCTACCTCGGCGGCGAGCTGACGGTAGACAGCCGCCCCGGCCACGGCACTACCATTGCCGCCCGCTTGCCCTTGCCTACCTGAGCGGCCGGCCGGGCGGTGGGGCAAGTGCCTGGTTCAGTGGTTTTGTGCTTGATTTTTCAGAAGCTGGCCTAATAATCTGCTTACTTTAGGTGCGGTTTTGACAAAAAGCAAACTCCCCATCAGAAACATCCCGCGCACCAGCACCTTTTGTAACTGCTGGTTGCCTGGCCGCTCTTCTGCCCGCCCACTTATGCTGTCGTTGAAACCCGGAGCTGTTTTCCTGTTGCTGCTGCTGCTCACCCTGCCAGGGGCTATCCCGCGTGCGCGGGCGCAGCACCCCAGCGCCCGGGCCGACAGCCTGCAGCACCTGCTGGCGGCCAGCCGCCCCGATACCAACCGTGTCGAATACCTGATTCAGCTGGCCTGGGACCGCACCGACGACAACCC